>JANNXS010000030.1:0-34520 GCA_031409695.1 Hyphomicrobiaceae bacterium | reverse complement strand
CAGGAAGCCCTGCGTGGCCTCCGGTGCGTCTTGATCAAGCGCCCAGGCACCGCGACGTTTGCCGATGGCATTCCAGGTCCACACCGTATCGGGGTTAACCCCCTCCATCAGCTTGACCTGACATTTCACACGCCCGATGGCCGACGTGATCCAAACCCAATCGTCGTCAGCGATTCCAAGCGTTCGGCCCTTCTCGCGGGCCATAAAGAGGCGGTTTTGGGCCGTGATTTGGCGCAACCACGCGTTTTGTGACCCCCATGAATGGTACATGTGCATGGGCCGCTGGGTGATCGCATGCATGGGAAAGGCGCGCTCGTCGATCATCGTGCCCTCGAACGGCGCATACCAATAGGGCAAGGGATCGAAATAGCGTTCGATGCGCATGCGATGGCTTTCGGGCGGCAACAGCGTGCCGTGGCCGCGTGCGGCCAGTCGAAACTTCTGCAGCGTTTCCGAGTAAAGCTGGAACACGATCGGCTCGGTGTTGCCAACGAAGCCAACGGACTTGGCCCAATCCAGATAGCCCTTGTTGGCGTGCTTCAAGTACCGCTGGCCGGGCTCTAAGTGGTGGTGGTGGAATGCGCCGTTTTCGATGTAGCGCTCAAGCTGCTTTGGGTTGACCGCGCCTGTACCGAATTTGTCGCCGTTCTCGCCGCGCCATCCGGCCAACGGTCCAATGCCCGGCGAGCGCTCGTGATTGACGATGTAGTCGGGGTAGCCGCCGGGGAACTTCGCCGTGCCGTCGGGCTTGGTGAAGCCTGGCAATTTGAGCCGTGCGCCAAGATCAATCAGCACATCTTGGAACGGCCGCACGTCGCGGTCAGGCCTCACCACGGGGTGGCGGATGGCATCGGCCGGCCCATCTGGCTCTGAGATCGGGCGGTCGAGCAACGAGATGCAATCGTAGCGCTCGAGGTAGGTCGTATCTGGCAGGATTAAATCCGCGTACGACACCATCTCGGACGCAAACGCGTCGGAATAAATAATCTTGCCGATTTTGTAGGTGCCATCGTCGTTTTTGGCCGTCAGGTTCTCAAGGGTATCCTTGATATTCATCGACGAGTTCCAGGCCATATTGGCCATGTACATGAACATCACATCGATGGGGTACGGGTCGCCCGCCGCGGCATTGGTGATGGCCATGTGCAGCAAGCCGTGGGCTGCAATAGGCGCATCCCACGAGTACGCCTTATCCAGACGCGAGGGCACGCCCGCCTTGTCGACCAGCAAATCCTCAGGCCCGTGCACAAACCCTAAGTGCATGCCCGGAAGCGGCGTGTTGGGCTTGATCTGCTCATGTTTGCCAGCCGGCTTGTTGGCTGGCGGCGGCGCCTTTGGAAAGGGCGCCTTGAAGCGAAAACCGCCGGGCACATCAATCGTGCCAAGCAGGATTTGCAGGATGTGCAACATGCGGCAGGTGTGAAAGCCGTTCGAATGGGCGGAAATCCCGCGCATGGCATGCATGGCGACGGGACGTCCTGTGATGCTGTCGTGCTCACGCCCGGCCCAATCGGTCCACTTGATCGGCAGTGTGATCGATTGCTTGAAGGCGACTTCGGCCATTTCAGCCGACAGGCGGCGGATGGTTTTGGCGGTGACACCGATTTCAGCCGCGACTGTTTCGGGGGCGTACTCTTTCGCCAGAAACCGTTCGGCCATCAGCTGGAACACTGGCACGGCCTTGCGTCCGTCGGCGAGCGCTACCTCGCCCGACAGCGCAGGATTGATATCCAGCCCCGAGGCGGCTGCGAGCGACTTGGTCGACTTGTCGAAACACAGCGGCTTGCCAGCCGCATCGCGCGCGAACAGGCCGTCATCGCTCGCGCCGGGAGCTTGGATGACCAGCCAATGGGCATTGGTGTAGCGCACGAGATAATCGAGATCGACCTGCTCCGTGCGCAGCAATTCGTAGATCATCGCGCCGATGAACAGCCCGTCCGTGCCCGGCTTCAAGCCAACCCATTCATCAGCAATGGCCGAATAGCCCGTGCGCACGGGATTGACCGATACAACTTTCGCCCCGCGCGATTTGAGCTTTCCGAGCCCCATCTTGATCGGGTTGGAGCCGTGGTCCTCGGCAACACCGAACAGCATGAAATACTTGGCGTGATCCCAATCAGGTTCGCCGAACTCCCAGAACGATCCGCCGATCGTGTAGAGCCCGCCGGCGGCCATGTTAACCGAGCAAAACCCGCCATGGGCTGCAAAGTTCGGCGTCCCATACTGCATCGCCCACCAACCCGTGAGCGATTGTGACTGGTCGCGGCCCGTGTAGAGCGCGAAGCGCTTGGGGTCGCGCGCGCGCACCTCGCCCATCCACTCAGTGGCGAGTGAGAGCGCTTCGTCCCACGAGATCGCCTTGAACTCACCTGAGCCCCGTTCGCCCGTGCGCAACAGAGGCTGCTGCAAACGCGCCGGCGAGTAATGCTGCATGATGCCGGCGGCACCCTTGCCACAAATCACGCCGCGGTTGACGGGGTGGTTGCGGTTGCCGTCGATGTAGCGGACCTTACCATCTTTCAAGTGCACTTGGATGCCGCAACGGCAGGCGCACATGTAGCACGTGGTGGTCTTGATCTCATCGGCTGGGGGAACCGACAGCGCGACGTGAGGTTCAGCAGTGGCAGCGGACATGCGGTATCGGTCTCGGGGGCTGGATCTGTGAGGGACATTGGTCGGTTTGGTGGGGCATGGCAACGGGGTGGCGTTGGTTGGTCGACAAAAGCAAAACAGCCCGACCTTTCGGCCGAGCTGTTTAAATTCCAATCGCCGCAGTCCGGAACGCTTAGCGCTTCGAGAACTGGTAGGAGCGGCGGGCTTTCATCTTGCCGTACTTCTTGCGTTCGACGACGCGGCTGTCGCGGGTCAGGAAGCCGCCTTTTTTGAGGGTCGGGCGCAGGTCTGGCTCAAAATAAGTCAGCGCCTTGGACACGCCGTGGCGCACAGCGCCCGCTTGGCCCGAGAGGCCGCCGCCTTTGACCGTGACCATGACGTCGTACTGGCCTTCACGGGCCGCGGCCTTGATCGGCTGCTGCAAAAGCATCTGCAGCACAGGTCTTGCGAAGTACTTGGTGTAGTCTTTGGCGTTCACCGTGATGACGCCCTTGCCGCGTTTGATCCAGACACGAGCGACAGCGTTTTTGCGTTTGCCGGTCGCATAGGCGCGGCCGAGCTTGTCGAGCTTCTGGGTGTAGACCGGCTTCATCTGCGCGACGGCATCGCCGCCTTTTTCAGAGATCGCGCCGCCGAGGTCTGCGAGAGTTTTGGTTTCGGTCGACATGTGGATCAGGTCCTCGCGTTCTTCTTGTTCAGCGCCTTGACGTCGAGCACTTCTGGGTTTTGGGCGGCATGCTCATGCTCGGCGCCTGCGTAAACGCGCAGGTTGCTCATGATCTGGCGGCCGAGGGGGCCGCGGGCCAGCATCCGCTGGATGGCCATCTCGACAACGCGCTCCGGGAACTTGCCTTCCAGGATCTGGCGTGGAGTGCGCTCTTTGAGGCCGCCGGGGTGGCCGGTGTGCCACTGGTAGACCTTTTTTTCATATTTCTTGCCGGTCAACACGGCTTTGGCGGCGTTGACGATGATGATGTTGTCACCGCAGTCCACGTGCGGGGTGTATGCCGGCTTGTGCTTGCCCTTGAGGCGCATGGCGACGACTGTAGCGAGTCGACCGACGACGAGACCGCTCGCATCGATGACGATCCACTTTTTCGCCACTTCGCCAGTTTTGGCGACGTAGGTGCTCATGATTTCAATTCCTCAGTCCGTAGAAGTCGCAGCGGGCTGATGCCCGGGCGGGTGCGGCGTATGACTAGCTGCTCTGGGTAGGAGCTATAGGAGGGTGGTTGCCGCGTGTCAAAGGATCAAGTGGGGGCGATCGAACATTTAAAGTATGTATTTCAATGGATTATGATGGTGGTATCATTTTACCTCAGTTTTTTAGGCAAGCCGACGCCCCATGTGTCGGCAACGCGGTAGCCCTCGGGCCAGGGATCGGTGTGGTCAACGAGGTAGGTGTGGAACCCCGTGATCCAAGCGCGGCCCGAGACTGACGGACAGATGGCGGGGCGGCCTCCGACCGTTGTTTCGCCGTGAATCTTGCCGATGAAACGCGACCCGATCAGGCTTTCGTGTGTCAGTTCTTCGCCGACTTTCAGCCGCCCACGCGCGTGCAGCACGGCCATGCGGGCGCATGTGCCGGTGCCCGTTGGGGAGCGGTCGGAGCGGCCCGGCGAGACGATGCAGGTGTTACGCGCGGTGTACCCGCCATCGCACGGTGCGAGTGGCCCCGCAAACTGGACGATCGAGACATCGCGCACATCGGGCAATTCCGGGTGGGTGACCGGGTGCTGCGCGCGGGCGGCGGTTCGGACCTGTTCGCCCAGCTCGGCCAAGTCGCGCGCTTCATCGGCCGTCAGGCCAAAGCCGAGGGCGCGGGCATCGCAGATGGCAAACATCATGCCGCCGTAGGCAATATCAATCGTAAGGGTGCCGTGTCCTTGCACTTCCAAGGGGGCGGCGAGCTTCAGCGCGAACGCCGGCACATTCTGAAGTGTCACGCGCTCGCATTTGCCATTCCGACACTGAGCGACGACGTCGACCCGCCCGCCCGGCATATCCAGCGCTATCAGCGTTTCTGGCTCGACCATGGGGATGATGCCGGTCTCCAGCAGCACCGTCACCAGGCACATGGTGTTCGATCCACTCATGGGCGGATACTCCGTCGGCTCCATGATGATAGCGCCGACCTGACAATCCGAACGCGTAGAAGGCACGATCAGGTTGACATGGCGCGCCACCGAGCCGCGTGGCTCTTGGATCAGCAGGCGGCGGATATGGTCGTGGTCGCGCTCGAACGTCAGCTTTTTATCGAGCATGGTTGCGCCGGCCGGTGGCAATACGCCTCCCGTGATGACATCGCCGACTTCGCCTTCGGCATGGCAGCCAACGACTGTAATGGCACGCGGCGGGTTTGTCATGGGTGCTTTCTCGGGTGTGCGGCGTATGTGTCTGCGGGTTCGGACACCGGCTTTCGGCTCATTGTCATGATTTGCCGCAGGCGGCGCGCGGCGGCCACAAACAGTGCGACTTGAAGCGCACGGTGCGACCCGCTAAGCGAACAATCGAAATTTGCGCATGCCATCGGCATACACGGGGGGTCCCATGATTGACACATCCAACGGCCACAAGGCGATGGATTACCCAGAGCACCTGCGCACCTATTCGAGCTTCATCAAAGGCGCCATCGTCTTGTGTGTGATTGTTGCGGCCTTGCTCCTGTTTATGCTCGTTACTCTGGTCTAGTCTGGACTCTGGTTTAGCCTGGCACCGTCGGCCCAAAGTAACCATGTCTGCCGCCCTCTGTTCGCCCTGACACCGCACTGGGTTACTGCCATGGCTTTCGGCGGCTTATGATCTATGTGCTGGCTTTTTACTGCGAGCCAAACTTTTTCTTGCCGTGACGCGTCGTTTGCCTGCATCCAGTTGTGCGCGTCCCATCCCCTGAAGGCTGTTTTCCATGGTCACCGTCGCTGTTACGGCAGAAGCCGAGACCGAACCGCGTGTTGCCGTATCGCCAGAGACGGTCAAAAAGCTGATTGCACTGGGCTGCGTCATCAAGGTGCAGGCAGGTGCCGGCAAGCGGTCGCGGATGTCGGACGAGGCCTATCAAGCCGCTGGTGCGACGGTCGCTGCTGGCAATGTTGCCGAAGGCGCCGATATTCTGCTGAAGGTGCGCCGACCAAGCGAAGCTGAAATGAAGTCCCTCGCGCCCGAAGGCTTTGCGGCCAGTCTGGTCTATCCAAACGATGATCGGGCCAATCTTGAGGCGCTGGGCGCCACGGGCCGTATGCTGTTTTCGATGGAGTTCATGCCGCGCATCACCCGCGCACAGTCCATGGACGTGCTGTCCTCCCAGGCCAACCTCGCAGGTTATAAGGCAGTGGTCGATGCTGCCGCCATGTTCGAGCAGGCCATGCCGATGATGATGACGGCCGCTGGCACAGTGCCGGCCGCCAAGGTGTTCATCATGGGGGCGGGCGTTGCTGGCCTCCAGGCCATAGCCACGGCACGCCGCCTCGGTGCGATCGTTTCGGCAACTGACGTGCGCCCGGCGTCAAAGGAGCAAGTGGCCTCCCTCGGCGCCAAGTTTATCGCCGTTGAGGACGAGGAGTTCAAACAAGCGCAGACGGCGGCGGGTTACGCCAAACCCATGAGTGCTGAATATCAGGCCAAGCAGGCGGCTCTCGTGGCCGAACATATCAAGGGTCAGAACATCGTCATCACCACGGCTCTGATCCCCGGCCGCCCAGCCCCGACGCTGGTCACCAAAGCCATGGTTGAGGGTATGAAACCGGGGTCGGTGATCGTTGATCTTGCGGCCGAGCGCGGCGGCAACTGTGAACTGACCAAACCAGATCAGGTGGTTGAGCATAACGGCGTATCCATTGCGGGACCAACCAACCTTGCGGGGGAAGTCTCGGTCAACGCGTCAAGCCTCTATGCCAAGAACCTGCTCGCATTCCTTGAGACCATGTTCGACAAGAAGACGAAGGCGCTGGCAATCAATTGGGATGACGAGATCATCAAGGGTACGTTGATCGCCAAGGGCGGTAAGATTGTGCATCCCTTCCTGCTGCCAAAGGGGGCCTGAGTGATCACGTTTGGTCTTGGATGGGGGCGGGCTGCGGTCGTTTGTTTCGCGGCGGTTTCCGTCGCGTGCCTTGCTGGCGGGGGCAGTGCGTCTCAGGCCTTCGCCCAGGCCCCAACTCAACAGGCCCCAACTCAACAGGCCTCAACTCAAACCGTCGAGGCGCCGGATAAAACTGGTTTGCTTGCGGCCGCATCGAAGTTGGGCCGCGCACTGGCCGAGAAACGCTACGGGGAACTAATTACGGGGATGCCACCGAGGTTGTTGCCCAAAATTTCGGAAAGGTCCGGTATAGCGCTCGATGTTTTGCGGCCGGCACTTGAAGCGCAAATGACGACCATCATGGCGGAATCATCAATTGATTCATTCATTGTCGACGGCACCAAGGCAGAATTTAAGGCGCTACCGAACGGCAAGATCTATGCGTTGCTGCCAACCGAAGTCCGCATGACGGTCCAAGGTAGCAAGGGCGTTTCGAGCGGTCACACCATCGGCATAATTGATGACGGCATGTGGTATTTGGTGCGCCTTGCGGCGGAGCAGGCGGCAATCTTTCGAGACGCCTATCCCGAGTATGCAGATATCGAAGTCCCCAAGGACAAGCTGGAGTTCACAAAATGATCTGTTCCCGGATTTTTGTCCTGCCACTTTTGAGCGCTGTGCTTGCGTGCTTGCCGAGTGCAGCCTTTGCTGCGGGCGGCGAGGGGGTCAGCCCGTTCGTCTACCAGTTCATGGTGTTTGTGATCGCGATTTTTGTCGGCTATTTCGTCGTCTGGTCCGTCACGGCCTCGCTGCACACGCCCCTGATGAGCGTCACCAATGCCATTTCGTCCGTGATTGTCGTCGGCGCCTTGTTGTCGGTCGGCGTGGTCGCGGTGAATGCGGGTTCGTGGCTCGCCAAGCTGTTCGGCTTCCTCGCGCTTGTCATGGCGTCGGTGAACATCTTTGGCGGCTTCATGGTCACCAGTCGCATGCTTGCCATGTACAAGAAGAAAGACGCGCCGCCTAAAAAATGAGTGACGCCTAACAGCTGACCGTCATCCGGTTGCTGAAGCAAGCACAATAAACTGAAGAGACACGCCGTGACGAAAGATGACTGGCAGGCCCTGCTCGAAGACTATCTCTCTGGAGAGAGCGACGTCGAAACCTTCAAAGATGCTTTCCTCGAGGCCATGAAAGATGCGCGCGCCGAAAAAGCGCGAATTCCGGCTGCGGTGGAAGAGTTTGCCTTCGAGATCGAACCGTTCGATCCGCAGGAAGATGACGAATCTGACGTTCGTGACGAAGCGGAAAAGGTACTCGAAAAGCTGACCAAATCCGCGTGAGGCTGACATGATGGCGCATCGCTTACTTTTTGCCTGACCATCCCTGGCCGCCTACTTTTGACTGCCGCTTCAGACTGCCGCTTCAGACTGCACTCTTCAGACTGCACGCCTCCTCTGAGACACGTCCCCATGTTGACCGGCCATCCCGATATCGTCGCGTTGCTTTATCTTGCAGCAGGTGTGCTGTTCATCATGGCGCTGAGCGGCCTGTCGCACCCTGAGAGTTCGCGGCGCGGCAATTTGTACGGCATGGCCGGCATGACCATCGCGATCCTGACCACGTTGGCGCAGCTCCCGGACGCCGATGGCTTCTTCACATGGCTCCTCATCGTGGCTGGTATTGGTATCGGCGGTGCCATCGGTGCCTACACGGCCAAGAATATCTCGATGACCATGATGCCGGAGCTGGTGGCGGCGTTCCACTCGCTCGTCGGGTTGGCGGCTGTATGTGTCGGAGCTGGTGCGGTCTACGCGCCTGAGGCTTTCGGAATTCTGTCTGACGCGGCAAAGAACGATGGCATTATCAAAGGTGTGAGCCTGGTTGAAATGGCGCTTGGTACGGCCATTGGCGCGATCACGTTTTCTGGTTCCGTGATTGCGTTTCTGAAGCTCTCGGGCCGCATGTCTGGTAAGCCGATCATGCTACCAGCGCGTCATTTGTTGAACGGCGGGCTGGCGTTGCTGATCCTGTTTCTTGGCTACCAGTTCGTCATGTCGGGTGGATCTGCGTGGCTGTTTTGGCTGATCACGCTGCTGTCTTTTGCCTTCGGTGTTTTGATCATCATCCCCATCGGCGGCGCGGATATGCCCGTGGTCGTTTCGATGCTGAATTCCTATTCAGGTTGGGCAGCCGCCGGCATCGGTTTTACGCTTGGTAACGTTGCGCTGATCATTACCGGCGCCCTCGTTGGCTCATCGGGCGCGATCCTTTCGTACATCATGTGTAAGGGCATGAACCGGCCGTTCCTATCGGTGATCGCTGGTGGATTCGGCGGTGAAGTGGCCGGACCAGCGGGTGGCGCGGCGGAACAGCGCCCGGTCAAGCTTGGCTCGGCTGAGGACGCGGCATACCTTATGAAAAACGCGCAAAAGGTCATCATCGTGCCCGGCTACGGCATGGCTGTGGCCCAGGCTCAGCACGCGCTGCGCGAGATGGCCGACACACTTAAGAAAGCCGGCGTCGAAGTGAAATACGCCATCCACCCCGTCGCCGGTCGTATGCCGGGCCACATGAACGTGCTGCTTGCCGAAGCCAATGTGCCCTACGACGAGGTGTTCGAGCTCGAGGACATCAACAACGAATTCGCCCAGGCCGACATCGTCTATGTCATCGGTGCCAACGACGTCACCAACCCAGCGGCTGAAGAGGATAAGACTTCTCCCATCTACGGCATGCCCGTGTTGCAGGTCTGGAAGGCCGGCACCGTGATGTTCAACAAGCGCTCGTTGTCGTCTGGCTATGCCGGCATCGACAACACCGTGTTCTATAAACCCAACACCATGATGTTGCTCGGCGACGCCAAGAAGATGACCGAACAAATCGCCAAGGCCATGGCGCACGGCTGAGGCGGCACGTGGGGTTCGCTGGCGGCTGAGTCGGCGGTTTGGACAAAGATTTCACCTCGTAAACTGTCGCTGACAGGAAACCTCATGCCCAACCCCAAAGTCGCGATCGTCACGGCGGCCGGCCGTGGCATCGGTGCCGGCATAGCCAAGAGCTTGGCTGACGCGGGCTGGAAGGTCGGCTTGCTGTCACCGGGTGAAGGCGTTGTTGCACATGCCAAAGACCTCGGCGGTATTGCTGTGCGCGGCAGTGTGACGGAGCCCAAGGACCTCGAGCGACTGATCGGGGAAACGCAAGCCAAATTCGGGCCCATCGGCGGCGCCGTCATCAACATGGGGCACCCGCCAAAAGGCAAGCTGCTCGACCTCACGGATGCCGACTATCACGCCGGTCTTGAAATGGCCGTGCTGCCGATCATCCGAGTTGCGCGCCTCCTGACGCCGCACTTCGAGCGGCAGAAAAGTGGGGCAATTGTCGCCATCACATCCGCGTTCTCGTTCGAGCCCCACGGCGATTTCCCCATGACGACGCTGCGTCCCGCCGTCTCGGCCTGGATCAAGCTCTACGCCGACACCTACGCGAAATCTGGCATCCGGGCGAACGTCGTTGAGCCGGGTTTCGTCGATAGTCTGCCCGAGAAGCAGGAACGCCGCGCCATGATCCCGGCTGGCCGCTATGCCCACACGAGCGAGATCGGCAGCGTGGTCTCGTTCCTGTTGTCGGAGCAGGCATCCTATGTAACTGGCCAGTCGCTGGCGGTCGATGGCGGGCTCACGCGGCGCATTTGAGTCGGGGCTTTTTGCGCCCCCGGCTGTCTGGCTTACCATCTTGCGGACGGCACGCGTTGCATGGCTCTCACGCGGGAGGTCATATTGCGGCGGCTGGTCGAAACCCGCATGAGTGCGGTCCGAGATGCACGCAAGGGCGGATCTGCGATTGATGACCGTAGCCGTCCGCACCACTGCTGCCCCGGCGTTCGTGATGACATCGCGCGACTGGGCCATCCTTGTTTTCTGCGCGCTGTGCTGGGGCAGCGCTTATACGTTCAATAAGGTCATGGTCGGAGAGATCCCCGCCCTCTCAATTGCCACCGGCCGCATGATCACGGCATCGGTGTTTTTGTTTTCACTCGCGCTCTTGCAGGGTGTCTCCCTGCCCCACGATTTGAAATCCTGGCGACCATTCTTCCTGTTCACGCTGTTTTCAAACGTCGTGCCGTTTCTATTCGTGCTGCGCGGCCAGCGGGAAACGGCCAGTGGGCTAGCGGCCGTCATCGGGGCAACAACACCGGTGTTTGTGATCCTCATCGCACATGTTTTCACGACCGACGAACGCCTGACGCCGCGCAAATTGGCCGGCGTCGCGGCGGGGTTGCTCGGCGTTTCAGTCGTCGTCGGACCGCAAGCGTTGGCTGGCTGGTCGAGCGGCTTGGACGCTAAGATATCACTTGTTTTTGCGGCCTTCCTGTATGCCGTCGGAGCCATCTACTCGCGGCGGATAGTCGGCATTCCCGCGCTTGCCATGGCGACCATGCAGATGATGTGCGGCACGCTGGTGACGCTTCCGTTCACCCTTGTCATCGACCAGCCATGGTCGCAGCCGATGCCGCCGGCCAACGCTCTGATGGCGATGATCGCGAGCGGGATCATTGCGTCATCGCTATCGGCCATTGCCTACTTCCACCTGCTGAAACGCGCGGGCGCGACCTATGCGATGCTGGTTACGCTTTTGGTGCCGGTTGCACCCATTGTCTTTGGCACCGTGCTGTTCGGCGAACGATTGCTCTGGCGTGAGGTGTGCGGCGGCGCCATTATCGCCTGTGCGCTTTTGATCATCGACGGCCGGACCGCCGCTTGGCTGAGGCGACGGTTGATACAACCCCGCCCAGAGAAATGACTTCAACGGTGCTGTAGCCCAAACCCTGTGGCGGCTCTTGGTGAGACAAGGTTTGGCCAAGGGCGACAACCTCAGTCAAACCGGCTAAGATACTTAAGGTCGACTCGCGACCGAGAACCCTAAGGACCGGTATGGTGCGCCCCATTCGCCGATCGCTCATGAGCCGGACGTTGCTTGTCGCGCGTGTTGCGGCTGCTATGGTTATGGTTGCCCCCCCGACGTGGGCCCAAGAGACGCCGCTTGGTGGGCCGCTGAGGGATGCGGCCATCGCCTTGCAGCGCGGCCAGATCGATCACGCGGTGCAGTTCTATACCGATGCGCTAGGTGACAAGGGGCTTTCAAACGACAAGCGTGCCGTTGTTTTCAACGACCGCGGGGTGGCGCAGATGCGCCGGCAGCATTTTAAACTCGCCATCGACGACTTTAACCGCGCTGTGCAGCTCTCGCCTGAGTACGCGCCGGTCTACAACAATCGTGGCAACACGCTCCTTGCGTTGGGCGTTCCGCGTGAGGCGATCAAAGACTTTGACCGCGCCATTGTGCTCGCGCCCTCTTTTTCCGCAGCCTTTGCCAACCGCGCCAGCGCCCAACTACGCCTCAACGCCCTCGACCGCGCCCATGCCGACTACTCGCGCGCCATTGAACTGTCGCCGCAATCGGTGTCGGCACTCAATGGCCGTGGCCTCGTCCACGTGGCAGCCGATCGCCCCCACGCGGCCATCCGGGACTTCACCCGCGCGGTTTCCCTCGATACCCGTTTCACGGTCGGATATCGCAACCGAGCCAATGCCAAGGCGGCCATTGATCGCTTGGACGATGTCATTGAGGATTTATCCCGTGCGATCGCCTTTGATCCCAGGGCCAACGAAAATTACCTATTGCGCGCTGAGGCTTATCTGGTTGTTGGAAATGCCGCCTCGGCCATGAAGGACTTCAATAAAGCCATCGAAATGGCACCGCGTAACGCGGCCGCTTACGCTGGGCGCGGCCTTGCCTACGCAAAGGCTGACACAGCCGAAGATGCACTTGCCGACCTCGCTAAAGCCATTGAACTCGACCCACGGCAATCACGCGCCTTTGCGGTGCGGGCTTGGCTTTACAAGCAGACGCAGCAGTTTGATCTCGCGCAAAAGGACCTTGAGCGTGCTCTGAAACTCGAACCTGTGTCGGCCGATGCCTATTGGGCGCAGGGTGAAATTGAGGAAGCACGGCAGCGAAATGAGCCAGCCGTGCAGGCCTACACGAAGGCGCTCACCATCAACGCGCGTCATAAGCCGACCTTGGAGGCGCTGGCGCGACTTGGTTTGGTCGCAACGCGCGAGGAAGTAGAAGTTGGAGGTGCCGGCGCTGACGGCTGGCGTGTCTTGCAGAGCGGCGATCAGCACGTTGCGATCGGCAACGCCGTGCCAAATCTGCGGGTACCGCTTGAAATGTTCGGCAAGGGCACGCCGAAAATCCTCCGCTGGGAGCGGCAGAAGCCGCCCTACGCTGGGTTTGGGGTGCTGACGTTCTCAGCCGGTCAGGTTGAGGGACCAGCCGGGGGTGCGGCGGTGGATCTTGAGAGCGCGGCAATTGTTGATATTGCCGGTGCCGAAGTGCTTGGTCTGCCGCTTTCTAAAAAGGGCACAAAGGCTGCGGCGTGGAACTGGGACGATGGCAAGTTAACCGTGACTAGCGCCGAGGGGCTGGTCGAAGACTTTACCTTGCGTGGCGTCCGGACAGGTGCATCGGCGGCGGCGGCGGCGACCGACAAATCATCGCCGCGGCGTGAGGCCGTGAGCCGTGGCAGTGGTGATGGGGCACCACGCCCGTCAGGTTCGAACAGTGGCGCTGTACCGGGCTGGGCGCCCTGGTCGCAACCGCCGTCCAGCGCGCCTCCGAAACAGGCCTCGCGCCAGCAGAAACCGAAGTCAATTTTCGAGTTGCTGTTTGGTAATTGAGTTGGTCGATACCCGGGGCGCACACCCGGCGATGGTCAGGGTCGATGATCAACCGCTGGCGTTGGTTTTCTTGGATTTCTGGTCGGCCCTTGGGGCTGCGCCAGGACCCGACGTCAGGCCTTCTCATACCGCCCGCCCGCGGCCCAGAAAATCTGGGCCGTCGTCGACACGCGGTCCGGAATGCCCGTTGTCAGCAGCGTCACGCCTGGAGCTTCTGTGCCCGCATACTCTGGATGTCGGTCGAGATAGTCTTCGAGGCTATCGGCAACGATCTCGGGCTGAGACAACAAACGCGTGCCCGCTGGCAACCGTTGGCGGAACAGGTCCTCAACCAGAGGGAAATGTGTACAGCCGAGGATCACACGGTCGGGTGGCATGCCAGCCGTCTGCTCCATCAGGCCCGCCACCGCGCGTGCGACGATGGCCTCCAACTCGCTTTGGTCCCGCGCCGCCTCAATGGCACCCGCAAGATCAGCCGCGATCTGCTGCACGACAGTCACCTTTGGGCAGCGCTTCTTGATCTCTTCGGGATAGACGTAGCTCGTGATGGTTCGGGTGGTGCCGAACACAGCGATCAGATCGGTGTTGTGTTTTTGCGGATATTGCGGCGTCGTCACGGCCCAGGGCGTGTGGGTCGCCGCTTCAACCGTTGGTGCAACGATGCCGAGGATGTTGCGGTTCTTCCAGGGTGATGTCGGCAGCCAATCCCGCTGCAGTGTACGCGCCGCCACACACGTTGCGGTGTTGCAGCCGAGCAACACGAGTTTCGCGCCGCGCCGAAACAGCGTTTCAACGCCGGCCCGCGTGAGATCGACGACCTCCTCCGATGGGCGATTGCCATAGGGCACGTGAGCGTGGTCGCCGAGATAGGTGAAGGCACGGTTTGGAAATCGGGTGGCAAGGCTTTTGAGAACGGTGAGGCCGCCGTGGCCGCTGTCGAACACGCCGATCATGGGCAGCCCGCTCCCGCGCGTTGGTCAAGCCGTATGAGGCCAGAAGGTCGTACCGGTATTCACAGCCGAAACAAAAGCGCGACGTTGGTATCTCATACAGGCCCAACGAAGTTTTGCCTCGCGTTGAGTCTATCGGCAGGCCGGTATCAGTCTATGTTTGCGCGCGGCCGCCCCACCAACCCCGCGCGCGTGATACTATCCCACGAAAGTCAGAACTTTCACGGGACCGTATCTGTCCTGCCGATCTCATGGCATCAACACATTGGCGGCGCAGGCGCCAGAGTGTTTGTTGATCGAGAGTGTTTGTTGATCGAGCGGGTCTCACAAACCAGAACGCCTTGCGCCCACATATCGCGGCACAAAGCGCTTGGAACTGATCGGCAAATCACTGCGTTGTGTGACGGATTTAGGTTCGTTTTGCAATTTCGGCTTCGAGTTCCTTGAACTCGACGCAGGCCTTGCCACAGCGGCGTCCAATCTCGGCCAGTTCGTCGAGGGCCTTGGCCGTTTCGCCACGCTCAAGGTGGGCTTCGCCGAGATAGGCCCGGGCGACTGTGTAGTTTGGGTTCATGGTCAGGGCGCGTGCGTAAAAGCCCATGGCGGTGTCGTGGTCTCCGAGTTTGCGCGTGGCAAAGCCGATGTACGTCAGGATGCGCTCGTCTTTGACCTGCGCCTGGTTCAGGTAGCTCAAGGCTTTGGCATATTGACCAGTGCGGGCGAGCCAATAGCCGGCATAGTAGAGTTCCTGATCCGACGTGCCTTCAATCAGGCCAGTGGCGGTGCATTTCTTCCAGGCGTCGCTGCCCTTTTTGTATCTGCTGCATTTGCTTGAGTCGGACGAAGGTTCACCCTTCTGGGCGCTGGCAGGTGCCGCAAAGCCCAAGGCCGCAAAGGCCGCAAGGGTCACAAGCAGACTGGGACGTTTGAGCATAGTCATCTCCGTTAAGTTTGCACTTTCATTGAGGGTTACGTTAGCAAGCCTTTGTCGGTTTGGTCGAGGGGATATCTAGAGTGCCTTGCGTTCGTCGCGTCGGCCGTGCTCCTTTGATGGCCTCGCTGTTCGAGGTCTGACATGGCGCAGAACAACCCATTCCGCCCGTTCACGGTTGACCCGGCGCAAGCAGCGCTCGTGCCGCCGGTCTCAGGCAATGCCATCAATGGTCTCGGTGAGGCTGCGCCGCGCGCGCCGCGGGTGGTCTACTGGGCGCCGAACCCGGACTCCATTGCCCATGGCGCGATGCAGAAATGGTTTTATTCGGTTGATCCTGGAAATCCGCACATTAGCGCGGCGCGCGCTGACCGGGCCAAGCGGCAAGACATTGCGGACGTGGCACAGGCCGACGCGCCCGTCGAGCGCGCGCCTGCAGACTGGAATGCAGCGTTGGTTCGGCTTGCTGAGGGGCGTGACTTCGACATGTGGGGCGCGACCGCCTTCGATCCGGCGTGGGCCTATGAGGGCGAGGTCGTGCCCCAGAAAACCATCGTCGTGCTCGGCGTCGCCCACACCTATGCCGAAATTGCGACGGCGCCAGCCTCGACGGCCGGTGCCGAAGTCATACGCCAGTATGGTCGCGCGTCAGCGGCCGCCAAGATCGTTGCCAACTGGTTGCGCGCGCAAGGTTGGGCTGCCGAACCCGTCACGGGCCCCATGGCCGGGAAGGTGCTGCTGATACCACCCGCCATGGCCTGCGGCTTTGGCGAACTCGGCAAACACGGCTCGCTGATCAACGCCGAGTTTGGCTCGTCGTTCCGCCTTTCGGCCGTGCTGACCGACGCGCCGTTTGCCTCGACGCCGCCCCGCACGTTCGACGTCGACAGTTTTTGTACAAACTGTCGCGTGTGTGAAAATGCCTGTCCGCCCGAAGCAATTTCGCCTGCCAAGCAGACCGTGCGCGGTGTCGAAAAATGGTATGTCGATTTTGATCGCTGCCTGCCGTTTTTCAATCAGACGCACGGCTGCGCCATCTGCATCGCGGTCTGCCCCTGGAGCCGTCCCGGTGTCGGGCTCAGTCTCGCGGCCAAACTGGCGCGTCGGCGCGGCGCTTGAACCCACGGCGAGATCAACCCTGCAACAGCGGCAGCACGGACGCGGCCAGCAAGGCCGCCATCACAAGATTGAACGCTCGCTGGCGTGCGGGGCTCGTCAGGACGAGCCGTAACTTCTCGCCCGCGTACGCCCAGATACCGACGGACGGCAGGTTGACGATGGCAAACACGGCGGCGACGATCCCGATCGAAGCGGTCGATCGATCCGGCGCAAACAGCGTCACGGCGGTCAGGGCCATGGGCCAAGCCTTCGGGTTGACCCACTGGAATGCGGCCGCGCCGAGAAAAGTCATGGGCTGCGCGCCGGCGGTCTGCGTCGTGCTTGCAGGTCCAGCCGTCGCGATCTTCCAAACGAGATAGGCGAGGATCACAAGCGAGACACCCTTGAGGATGTGCTCGACGACCGGGAACAGCGCAAACACCTGCATGACGCCAAGCCCTACGAGCCCCGCCATCACGCAAAACCCGATGCTGATCCCGAGCATGTGCGGGATGGTGCGCCGGAACCCAAATTGCGCCCCGGACGCCATCAGCATCAAGTTGTTCGGCCCCGGAGTAACCGAGGTGACGAAGGCGAAGGCCACGAGGCCATTGATCAAATCGTGTGTCATCTGGCAGAATATAGTCGAACGCAGGCGCAACGACTTTGCGTTAGGTGTGCAAAGGCGACGAAAGTTGCAACAAATGGCCAAGACAGACGCAGTTGCCGACCGAATATTGCGTGAACTGAAACGTGACGGCCGGATCAGCAATGTCGATCTCGCTCAACGTGTGGGTTTGTCCGCGTCTGCGTGCTTACGGCGGGTCCAGGAGTTGGAGGCCTCTGGCCTTATTCGCGGCTATCGCGCCGTGCTTGATCGCACCAAGCTCGGGGCGGGCTTTGTGGCTATCATTGCCGTTGGCTTGTCAGATCATTCGAGGGCCGCACAGCAAGCCTTCGAGCGCTCCATCGGCAAATCGCCTGAAGTCACCGAGTGCCACAACGTGACGGGCAATGTGGAATATCTCCTGCGCGTTGAGGTCGCGGACCTCGCGGCGTACAAAGCCTTCCACACGGATGTCCTTGGCGCCGTACCAACGGTCGCCTCGATCACGACATATGTTGTGCTCGCCTCGCCCAAGGACGAGCGGGCGTGAGTGGGTGCTGTCCGGCGTAAACGCCCTCATGCAGCCTTTGATGGAAAGCCACGTTTGGCGAGCAACGCGCTCGTATCCGGCAGTTTGCCGCGGAACGCGATATAGGCCGCGTCCGGCTCCTGTTTGCCACCGGCCGCGTAGATGTGATCATGCAACCGTTTCGCAACACCAGGATCGAAAATATTGCCGGTTTCCTCGAACGCACGAAATGCATCAGCATCAAGAACCTCCGACCACAGATAGCTGTAGTAACCCGCCGCGTAGCCACCCATGATGTGCTGGAAATGCGTTGGACGGTGACGCATTCCTATTTCGGCTGGCATGCCGATCCGATCGAGACAAGAACGCTCGGCCTTGTCGATGTCGATGTCTTTGGCGGCGTTGGCGCCGCGCGAGTGTAAATCCATATCGATGTAGGCAGAGGCCAGGAACTCGACCGTCGAGAACCCCATGTTGAAGTTGCGAGCGGCCTTCATGCGCGCCACCAGGTCGTCGGGCATGGGCTTCCCAGTTTCGACGTGGGTTGCGAAATTCTCCAGGACGTGTGGTGTCGTCAGCCAGTGCTCGTACAACTGAGACGGCAGTTCAACGAAGTCGCGCGCGACGGACGTGCCGGCGATTGAGGGGTAGGTCACGTTTGATAGCAGGCCATGGAGGGCGTGGCCGAACTCGTGGAACAGCGTGCGCGCGTCATCGAGGCTGATCAGCGCCGGTTTGCCCGGCGCCGGTTTGGCAAAATTACAGGTGTTGGTGATGATCGGCAGCACGCGGCCATCAGCCGTGGTCCCGAGTTTGTGCTGGCCGCGCAGTGCCGACATCCATGCGCCCGAGCGTTTTGACGGCCGCAAGAAATAGTCGCCAACGAACAAGCCGACGAGCGACCCGTCGGCGCGGAATACTTCCCAGGCGCGGGCTTCCGGATTGTTGAGTGTGACGCCCTTCAGTTCCTTGAACGACAGACCGAACAGGCGCGTTGCACAATCAAAGGCAGCGTCAATCATCCGGTCAAGCTGCAGATAGGGTTTCAGTTCGCTCTCATCTAGGTTGAACTTATCGCGGCGCACGCGCTCGGCGTAGTGGCGCCAATCCCAGGCCGCAAGCGGCCCCCCGTTGGCTTTCCAGTGAGTGTCCTTTGCCGCTTCCGCGAGCAGCATGTCGCGCTCGGCGTGGGCGGCGGCGCGTGCCGGTTGCCAGACCTCGTCAAGCAGACCCAACACCGCCTTTGGCGTCTTCGCCATGGTGTACTCCAAACCCATGTCGGCGTAGGTCGCGTGCCCGAGCAGCGCCGCCTGTTCCGCGCGCAACGCCATCATCTCGGCGAGAATCTTTTTATTGTCGCTGTCGCCGCCGTTGGCGCCACGCGCCACCCAGGCCTTGTAGGCGATCTCACGCAAATCTCGCCGGGTGGACTGCTCTAGGAAGGGCACAATCGATGAACGCGAAAGCGTAATTGCCCAGCCGTCGGGCTCCCCCTTGGTTTCCGCTGCAGCTTTTGCCGACGCGATGACGTCGACATCAAGCCCAGCGAGTTCGGTCTCGCTTTTGAGGATCAGTGACCAGCTCTGCTCGTCCTTGAGAACGTTCTGGTTGAATTGCGTTGCCAGCATCGACGAGCGCTCCGCATTGGCCTTCAGCTTGGCCTGCCCCGCCGGATCAAGCCGCGCACCGGAACGAATAAAACCGCGCATCGAGCGCTCCAGCACTTGCAGCTGCTCGCTGTTGAGGCCGAGTGTCGCCTTGTTCTTGTCGATGGCGTCGACGCGCGCAAAAAGCCGCGGGTCCTGGGCAATGCGCATGCGGTGTGCCGTGAGCTTCGGTGCGAACGCGCGCTCCAGTGCTTGGATCTCGGGCGTGGTGTCCGTGCCGGTGAGGCCGTAGAACATCATGGCAATTCGATTGAACAACCGGCCGCCTTTTTCCATGGCCTCGACCGTGTTTTCGAATGTCGGCCCGTCCTTTGATCCGGCTATCGCATCGATCTCGGCCCAAGCTTCAGCCAGACTTGCATCCATGGCAGGTCCAAAATGCTCTGTTTTCACAGCAGCATAGGGCGGCAGTTCGTGTGGCGTCGTCCAGGGGGCAAGAAGTGGATTGGTGGCCATACGTATGTCTCCGGCGGGGGATGCGGCGTGATAGTTTGATCGACTGTGGAGATGTTGCCACGGCCGCCAGAAATCAACCACCCGCGACGCCTGTGGATCTTCTGTGGATAACGCAAAGCTGATCTATGACGTATTGGAGCATACCCTGTCCCTTTGGGCAGTGCTTCAGTGACCCGCTAGTACGCTCGTTTGGCGCACCGGCCGGAGACCTAGTTGAGCGTACTTCGGAAGGCAGCGTGGTCCAATGCACGGTCGTCAACGCCTGTGGAAATATGGGTTCACGGCCTTAGCGCTGGCTTTTGCTTGGGCGTCATCTCCGGCCACGGCCGAGACGCTGCACGATGCGCTCGCCTCGGCTTACCGGCACAATCCTAGGCTCGATGCTGCCCGCGCGGCGCTGCGCGCGACCGACGAAGAAGTTGCCCGCGCCAACTCGGGTTTTCGTCCCAACATCAACGCGACCATGGACGCTGGCGTCCAGAAACAGGAGACCAGCAGCGAGACGACGATCAATGCAACAGGTGCCTCCACCCCGCTCAAAACAGAGTTTGAAACACGCCCCTACGGCTACGGCATGACGGCGTCACAGCCGCTGTTTCGGGGGTTTCGGACAGTCAATCAGGTCCGCGAGGCTGAAGCCACGGTCCGGGCGGGGCGCGAGAACTTGCGTCTGGTCGAGCAGGCCGTGCTGCTCGATGCGATCACTGCCTACATGGACGTGCTGCGCGACGGCGCGATTGTCAAAATCCGCGAGAACAACGTCGAAGTTCTGACGCGGGACTTGCGTGCGACACAGGAACGTTTCCGGGTCGGAGAAGTGACGCGCACGGATCAAGCCCAAGCTGAAGCGCGCCGCGCTGGGTCTATCTCCGCCTTGAGCCTGGCGCGAGCAAACCTGAAAATCAGCCGTGGCGCATTTGAGCGCCATGTTGGTCGCCCGCCATCGAGCCTTGTCGAGCCTCGACCGCCACGTAATCGCATTCCGAAGACAGTCGATGAATCAATTGCTATCTCAGCCCGCGAAAGCCCGACCGTAATAGGCGCGTTGTATCGTGAGCAGGGCGCCCGCCACACCGTTGATCGCATCTGGGGCGAATTGTTGCCGACCATTCAGCTGGATGGGGCCGTCAACCAGCGCTACAACATCAGCGCCTCTGGTTCGGCAACAACGACGACGCTCGTGACCGATCAACGAACGGCATCCGTTATCGCGCGCGCTACAATCCCACTTTACACAAACGGCGATGTCCAGGCGCGCGTGCGTCAGGCCAAGCATACGCATGTCAGCCGCATCCAGGAGATCGAACAGAACCGGGCCGACGTCCAAGCCTCTGTCGTGCAAACCTGGTCACAATTGCAGGCAGCCATTGCCCAGCTCGAGAGTGACAACGCGCAAGTGAAGTCACTCGAGGTTGCGCTAACGGGCGTGCGCGAGGAAGAAAAAGTTGGCCAGCGTACGTTGTTGGAGTTGCTCAACGCTGAGCAGGAGCTGTTGAACGCGCAGGTGAACCTCGCCTCAACGAAGCGCAACATAAACGTGTCCTCCTATTCCCTTCTAGCTGCCATGGGGCGTCTGAACATCGACGAACTCGGCGCAGGGAAGGAAGTCTACGATGCCGAGATAAACGCTCGCGATACACGCCGCAAATGGTGGGGTGTTTCCATCGTGCACGCCAATGGACGGCGTGAAGCTCACGATTTCTGGGACGATCTCGGGCGCAATTTCCATCAAGCCCTTGGCGACTTGGCAAATGAGCATGCGCCAGCCACCCTCCCGTCCGAACTGCCAGCCCACCAACCGGCGAAAACGAAGCCGAAGCGGTAGGTTTCGCACAGTGTTGACGCCACGAAGTATGAATTCCCCTGCCCCTTACAAGGTGCAGATGTCAGGCTTTCCCGTCGCGTGAGGTCGCCGGCGCCAGAGCTGTGGGCGGGGCGCTGTGGCATCATCATGCAGCGACGTCCACCGCCCCGGACCGCGGGCGCCGCTCTTTCTGGCAACGATCGCAGCAACGCGCGTATCCAGCGTCTTGTATCGCCGAACGCACCGGCGCGGGCAGGCAGCAAATGTGTGACGCAGCAACAAGGTGGCCCTTGAACAGCACATCCGTGCGGCCGGACGGAGGGGTAAATGGCTCTCTACTGAATCGGGGGGGGTCATGGAGCCGGTCTTTCCTTCGGCGCGATTGCGCCGTTGACGGTCGTTGCGGTTTTCCCTCCAGTTTCCTGGTTGATTATAGCATAGAGCAAGGCAGGAACATTTAATCCCAGAGTGCCCCCACCTGCTCGGCGAAGCAAACTCCATATGAATAAAACTGGGCAAGATATCTTTCAATCGCGTCTGGGGTGTACAGTGCAGGCTACAACGTGTCGTCGTCCTCGCATGGTGGCCGGGCGCTATGGACACCGGGGTATCATCCGAGGTGACGCACTATGTTCACGGGTTTGCTGGACGCGGTGTCCAGATATGTGACCGGACTGGGCGGCTATCACGCCTATGCACTTGCCCTGCTTGCGATATGGGCGGTGTTTGCTCTTGCCCGCCGCATTGGTGAAGACCCAAGGACAAAGGGGCAGGACGCCACCTATGCCGTTCCGCCGTCTCTACATCCCTTGATCGATCCGGCTATTTGTATCGGGTGTGGCGCCTGCGTTGCTGCTTGCCCGGAAGGCAAGATCATCGGTCTCGTTGGTGGCAAAGCCGAGCTCATCGATCCCGCCTCATGCATTGGCCACGGCGCGTGCAAAACGTCTTGCCCCGTCGGAGCAATCGATCTTGTCTTTGGAACGGCCAAACGCGGTGTCGACATCCCGGTGGTTGCCCCCGATTTTCAATCCAACGTCCCCGGCCTCTACATTGCCGGCGAGCTCGGTGGGATGGGGCTCATTGCCAATGCCATCGAACAGGGCTGCCAGGCCATCGAGGCGATCAGCCGACGCGAAGGCCTAACACAGCCAAACCTGCTCGACGTGGTCATCATCGGCGGCGGTCCGGCAGGATTTGCGGCGAGCCTTGCTGCGAAGGAACGCCAGCTTAAAGCCGTCACGCTCGAACAAGGCACGCTCGGCGGCACGGTGGCGCACTATCCGAGAGACAAGCTGGTCATGACGCGGCCCGCCCGATTGCCCCTGTTCGGTCAGTTTAAGGGCCGCCATATCCGCAAGGAGAAGCTGCTCGCCTTGTGGCAATCGGTGCTGCAAAAAACGGGATTGCAGATCCGTTTTGGCGAACGCGTAGACCGGGTCACGCCAATGCCGTGGGGCTTTGAAGTCGAAACCCAGTCGCAACGCTACACAGCACGAACGGTTTTGCTCGCAACGGGTCGGCGCGGCGCGCCACGAAAACTCGACGTGCCGGGAGAGGACCTTGCGAAGGTTGTCTACGGATTGGCAGATCCAGGCCAATATCAGGGGCGACGCGTCCTGGTTGTCGGCGGTGGCAACAGTGCGGTCGAAGCAGCAATAGAGTTGGCGCGGCAGCCCGGCACAGAGGTGACGCTGAGCTATCGTGGCGACAGCTTTGCGCGCCTGACCTCGCGAAACCGCGAGCAGTTGGTGGCCACGGAAGCGCGGCAGGCATTGATTATCGTCCGGGGGTCTAATCTCACATCTATCAGCCCAGACCGCGTTGTGCTGGATGTCCAGGGCCAAGTGCGAGAGCAGCCCAATGATGCGGTTGTTGTGTGTGCCGGCGGACTGTTGCCGATGGAACTCCTCGGCCAGATTGGCGTTCAGGTGCAGACTAAGTACGGGACAGCGTGATGCACGTCGGCTTGATGCACAACGGCGGCCGCGACTTGAGCGCTGCCGCCGGGGCCGGGCCGGTGTTAAGCCGGGCTGGTGTTAAGCTGGGCCGGTGTTAAGCTGGGCCGGTGTTAAGCTTGATTGTAGGTGCGGCCTCAGCTTACAGTATCGAAAGACCAATTTCGTGTGGATTTGCAGGATATTGATGATCTGAGTTGACAGGGACTGGCTGGGCATTACGTATGGGATCCGGGTAATGGCGCTGACTGATTTTTCCATTCGCAAGCTGTTAGGCAAGCTACCGCGCGCGTCTCATGCAAGTGGTCTGTCTGCGTCATCGACAGGCGCGGGTGATCTGGAAATCCAGCTCGATGCCCCGAGGCCGCGCGCGGAACCTGTGCGCTCAGGTGACGCCGAATATTCAACTCAGCAAGGGCCGCCGGGACCGGCTGCCGGGTCGTCGTCGGACGAAGCGCGCCCCAGCATGCGCAAAAACGCCGTGCTCCTCTACGTCGGCATCGCGCTAGCGCTGCTGGTTCCGGGAGTGGCTCTGCGCAACATCGTCGACGTCGGGGCGCTGCAACGGCTGATGCTCGACATCACATTCGGTAGCGGCTTTCGCTTCTGGCTCGGCGTGTTGGGTGCAACACTGACGGGATTGCTCTTGCTTTACCCCCTGCGCAAAAAATTTGCGCAGCATCTCGGTCTTGGCAGCGTCAGCAGCTGGTTCCACTGGCACTTTGTGTTGGGCATCTTTGGGCCACTACTGATCCTTTACCACGCGAATTTCGGCTTCGCATTGCGGGATTTTAACGCCAACGTCGCCTTGGTGGCCACACTGTTGGTTGTCGCCAGCGGCTTCATCGGGCACTTTATCTACACGAGTGCCAGCAGCGATTTCTACGGCTCCCGCAAGCAGCTGCGCGCACGCCTCGACGCATTGATTGTTGATCTCAAGGCGCTTGAAGCGTCGGAAAACAGCACGGCGATCGTTGTGCAGCGGCTAGAGGAGTTCGAGCGGGACCTCCCAACATCCAAGCTCGGCATCATGCAGAGCCTGCAACGTGCCTACCGCACCGAGGTGCAGCACGCCCAGCTCTACCGCGAAGCAACGGCTCTGATCAAAGACGCGCAGCATCGCTATGCTTGGCCACAACAGGAATACCAACGCCAGCGTGGCACAATCGGCGTCAATCTAGCGGCGTCTATTGCCATTGCGCGACGCGCGTCTGGCCGCTCGCTCGTAGAGCAGATGTGGGCTAGATGGCGGTTGCTGCACTTGCCCCTGTTCCTGCTCATGTTGATCGCGACAACACTTCATGTGCGGAGTGTTTGGGTATCCGGACCACCGTCGGCCTCTCGTGCTGCAGCGCCTGTCACAACTGTTGCAGGCGGCATGCCGTCACTTGTCTACACGCCTGATCAAGCGATCAACGCGCTGCGGCGGTGGGATGCCACGACGCGAGCCTTAACGTCGGGCCAATCATTCTTCACCAATGCGTCGTATGTCGGCAGCGCATCCTGCCAAGGTTGCCACCAGGAGCAGAACAATGAGTGGGCTAACACGTGGCACGCCAAAATGTATCGTACGGTGAATGACCCGAACGCCAAAGGTGCCGACAATATCGTCATCGGGGCGTTCGACGGGCAGGCTATAACCTTCAATAACGTCCGCGTGCCAACGGAAGACGGCAAAGAGACCGGCGCGGTCAGCTTCGAGGTTGTGCCCACACAGGTCCATCCAGAAACCCGCGCGGCCGGCTATTTCTTTACTGTGCGCGATCCCTCGACCCCCGCCGACTCCCAGACATTTCAGGTCGCCATCGTGATCGGCGGCAACATGGAGCAGATGTACCATGTCAAAGTCGCCGACAACCATTTCCCGGCGCCTCTGCGCTGGCGGGTTGCGCCCAACGGCATGAGCGCATGGCAAGTCGATAGCACGCCGCAACCCGCCAATTGGGTGTTTTTTCGCGGCGCTGGTAACCCCAAAGGCAAGCCAAGGACGCTGCAGCAACTGCCATTTGATCGCTTCGCTGAGGGGCAGTGCGTGGGCTGCCACACGACAGGATATCGCTACGAGCGCAAGGCCGCGCCCAGAAATGCAATCTGGAGCATGGTCGGCAACAGCGTCGGCAACGGGGTCGGCTCAAATGGTACGTTGACGGGACCAGCCCCAGGCGCTCCCGGATCAGCCGCCGAGATGGGTGTGGGATGCGAGAGTTGTCACGGCCCCGGCAGCGCGCACAACGCGGCACAATCAGACGCTGGTGGTCTTCTCCCTGCCACCCCGAAGCCACTTGTCGCCAGCAAGATCGTGCATCCACTCAAGCATATGTCGCCGCTGCAGCAATCCATGATGTGCGGGCAGTGCCATTCCCGTGGCATCAACGACATCACGCCTGGAACCGCCGCGACGCCAGCACGCGCTGCTAATCCGCTTGGCTTTGGCGATGTCACAGTCAATCCCGCCGATCGTGGCTTTCTGCCAGGCGACACAGATCTTGCGGCACGTATCCGCATGTTCGCCGGGCACGGGCAGAACAGCCAGGCCTTCTGGCCCAACGACTGGGCAAAGATGGGTCGCATGCAATGGCAGGACTTCACCAAGAGCGCGCACGCCTCAACCGGCACGGCCAGTTGCCTGACCTGCCATAGCGGACATGCGCCGATGAAGGGCCGCATCGACAACGATCGGTTCCAATTGCGGCAGTCCTCCGCTGCGACACTTGCCGGCACGAGTAAAAGCGAAAACCAGTGCGAGTCCTGCCACCGCGCAACAGGCTCAACTTTGCAGCCAAACAAGGAAATGTATGAAGGCAGCGTCATGCACGCGGCCGGTGTTACCTGCATCAGCTGCCACATGGCACCGGTTGCAAACCGAACGGGGCGGACGACGAAGACGCCGACCAAGGGCGACGGCACCTTCGATACTACAGCCGTCAACTACGGCAAGAACTGGGATGTGTCGTCGCACATATCACGGGTCGCGCCGACGTCGGAGAGTGCTCAGCTGGCACCTGGTCTCGGCATGCGATCTGCGTGTGTGAGCTGCCATGGTCCGGAGCCGAGAGCGCCTGTTGGCACGCAACAGTCCGATCAAAAACTCGATGAGCTGTTTGCCTGCCGCAAGGAGTTCGTGCGCGACCGTCTGGACCGCTTGCAGACCGGGCTCAAAGTTATCGAAAACCTAAAAGGAAGCGTTCTTGGCAAGGCCAGGGCGGAAATGCAGTTCATCACCGCTGATCGCAGTTGGGGCGCTCACAACTGGGATAAGACGCTCCGGTCGCTGCAAGCGGCCGCTGAGGACATTGGCGCATCCTGCACGGGGGACTCAGCCTGTCAGGTGACGAAGCTGGTCGCCTTGAACACACAGGAATGCTCCGTTCGCACAGCGACTGTGCTGGCGCCTCGCGTCACCGCGTTGCCTCAGCCCCAGGTCGTGGCACCAAACCAGACTGCAATGTCTGCGCCGCAGCAAGGCCCGCCCGCGAACGCAGCACCGGCACAGCCTGCAGCATCGGCGGTGCCTCAGCCGTCGGCGCCAGTAACTCCACCCGTGGCATCGGCGGTTCCACCTGCCCTACCACCACCGCCCCCGCCGGCCACGCCGCCACAGGTAGCAGCACCGGCGCCGCTTCCCCCAACCGCGCCGCCTGTCGTCCAGCCGCCAGTGCCGGCTGTTGCGCCGCCTGCACCCTTACCCGCTGCGGTCGCGATCGCGCCGTTGGCGATTTTCAAGGATTGCGACACCTGTCCGGACGTAATCGCCGTTCCCGTGGGGAACTTCGCCATGGGATCATCGGCCGCCGAAAAAGCACGGAGCGCCGTTGAAGGGCCCGTGCGCATGGTCACAATCGGCAAGTCGTTCGCGGCCACCCGCACGCCGATCACGCGCGATCAATTCGACGCTTTCGTCACAGACACTAAACATGTGATGCCACCAGGCTGCTCGACGGCAGATGCCATACAATGGATCGATCGACCGGACCTGTCCTATCGATCGCCAGGTTTTCCTCAAGATGGCCAGCATCCTGTCGTGTGCGTCTCGTTTGATGACGTCACGGCGTATGTCGACTGGCTGTCGAAGAAGACCGGCAAACCCTATCGGGCAATCACAGAAGCCGAGCGCGAATACATTGCTCGTGCCGGCACCACATCAGCCTACACGTGGGGCGACGTGTTCGACGCGCGTGCCGCTGCCTATGACACGCGCTTGCGCCCAGCTAACGCCAAGGCTGCCGTGCCGGGCGCAAGCAGTTTTCAGGGCACAGTCCCGGCGCAATCCTTCAGGACCAATGCGTGGGGCTTCTTCCAGGTCCACGGCAACGTCGCCGACTGGACTGCCGATTGTTGGAACAGGACGCTGGCCGGATTGCCAACAGATGGGTCTGCCGCGACGACAGGTGTTTGCACCCAACGCGTGTTGCGCGGCGGCGCCTGGAGCTACTGGCCTGAAGATCTGCGTTCCGCCTATCGGGAAGCCGTGAGTGCCCAAAAGCGCTTCGTCCACGTGGGTTTTCGCATCGCGCGCGATATCGTCGACGGTCAATGAACCATCTTCAACCTTAAAGAGGCAACCATGTTCCGCCGCTCGTTCCTGCTGCTTGGTTCAGCCGCTCTCGTGACCGCGCCGACGCCATGGCCAACTGCCCTTGCGCAGTCGGCCGGGCAATCCGAGGCCGATCGCATTGCCGCGGCGCTTACTCCACGCAAGCGGCGCGGCGGCGGCATTGACATTCAAGACCAGAAATCGCTCGAAGTCGTTGAGCGTCTCAAGGGCGTGCGCCAAAAACGCGGCCTCAGCCATCGCGAGCAGGATGAGTTGCACGTGGCCACCGCCACCATGCCGCAGACGGACCTTGAGATTATTTTTGCCTTCAATTCGGCCGAAATCGACTCGAACGCGCTGCCAACCCTGAACAGCCTTGGCGAGGCGCTGAACCGCGACGACTTGAAGGCGAACACCATTGTTATCGGCGGCCACACCGACCGCAAAGGCAGCGCGGCTTTCAACCAGTCCCTGTCGGACCGACGCGCGCAGGCGGTTGCCAGCTACTTAACCTCGACCCACATGATTGATGCGGGACGAATCCTTGCGAGTGGCTATGGCTTCAGAAAACTGAAGCTGCCGAAACAGCCGTTTGCCGAGGCGAACCGGCGCGTGCAGATTGTGCACGCAGCAAAGTAGTCGTCCAGCGCCACATGATGCGCCAAACCAAATGTTGTGTTGCCGTTGGAGCACGTCGTCCAACGGATTAGCCCCCGCGTTCGGCTAGGCTGACTTGCGCGCGCACCGAATCAAACATTAACGGTCTGTGCGCTCACTTGATGCTTGCGCCGTATGTTGCGATCGATTGCCGTGACCTGCATGTCACCGCCAGTTCCACAGTGCGTCAAATCATAATCAGCCGCACGAGCGTGTGCGGCCACGCACTTTGGGGGCGCCATCATGCGCACGTGGTCTCGGATTTTAGCGACCAGCCTTTCCGCGCTGATCGCGGTGACACAAGTCAATGGCATGGCCTGGGCAGCACGGCCGGCGTGTTTCGTGTTTGCCTCAAACCAGGTTCCGGTTCCGGTGTTTTCTGCCAGCGCGGGCTCACTGTCTGCAGCTGAAGCCTCAACATCACAAATTCTGGAAGTGCTGGCCGAGCGCCGAAGCGAGGCGTCTCCCTGCCCCCCAGGGTTATCGCGTGTCAACGGCCTCTGTGTGGCTCAGCAGGTCGCGGCTCTGGCCCCAGTTGGTGCCCCAGTTGGTGCCCCAGCTCCGGTCATCGCTGCAACACCAGCGTCGACCGTGCAAGCCGCCCCGCCAGCTGTTGCCAGTCCTAAGTCCACGGTGACGGTGACGGCTCAGAAGGCTACACCGCAGGCCTCTACTCCTTTGCCCGTGGTAGCAACAAAACCCGTCTTCAAGGCGGTGACTGTCAAGACTGGTCCGTCCAAAGATCCTCAATACACAGAGCCGTTTCCAAGCGACGCTGTCGTGCAGCCCGAACGAAAAACCGGCGCCTGGACCGAAGCTTTTGCAGAGCGTGAGCGTCGTTCGGCAAACCAATCCTCCACCGCTGGTATTGTTATCGGCTATGATCGCGAATTTAACTGGGATGGCACTCGCGTCCGGCTCGGCGGCATTGGCACCTATGCCAATATCACCGCATCATCGAATGATCCGACGTCAGTCACCTTCACCTTGAAGGAGGGCGTAAACCCGCGCGACATCACCTCGGATTTAACGTTCGACGGCGTCGCATCGTCTGCCACAAAAATCAGAACTAACGGTGTGGGTGGAGGCGTCACTTGGTCTTCGTCGCGAGGCAACATGTCTTGGGACGGCCTTGCCAAGATAGACATCTTTGATTTCAGAAGCTCGACCAACAGTGGCGCAAGCTTGATCCCGCAAGATACAAACTTCCCGGATGTCCAAATTTACGACGGCAAGGGGCCGATCAGTGAATTGCGGATTTACCAGGCTGACGGTTCGTCAACTTCCTTCCCTGACACAGCTTCGTTCCAACAGGCCGGCGCTGGCTGCATCATAGCGGGCACGGACCAGACCGACCCTGCGACTAAAATCAAAGACAAAATCGACCAACTCTTCTCGCCTACAGCCTCTTCGAAATCCGGGACCGCGTCGCTTGCTGTCATGACGCTCGCGAACACCTTTGGGTTCACGCGTGATCTCGGGCACGGACTATCGTTGGAGCCAAGTGTAGGGTTCCGCTATTCATATTCGCATTACTATAATGACGACGCCTCGCTCGGCCTCAGAGACGGCCACGTCCTGCGGCTCGAGGCCGGCGGCAAGCTCACGCATCTCCGTCCAGTGGGCCATGGCGCGGTATGGTCCAACACGCTCGGCCTCTACGTCTACAGCGACGTGTTGGTCGACGGTTTCGTCGTCTCGACGGACGGCTCCAGCTTCAAGGGCGACCAGGGCGAAGTTCGCCTGCGCGGCATGTTGCAGAGCAAGATCCGGTTTAGTGACGGCTTGCAGATCTACGGCGAAGTCAACGGCCGCGTCGGTCACGACTATCAGGCGTTAGGCGGCAAGCTCGGTGTCCGCATCGAGTGGTAAACTGCCGTTGTACCGAAAGCATTAGGCCGCGCAGATCAAACTGCGCGGCCTCGTCGCGTCTCAATTTGCACCAACCAGATCGAACGGCGCCCAACGCCCGGGATAGGCGTTCCAGACGTCCTTGCCGGTGGCGCCGGTGACCCGCGCGAGCATGGCGCGGCGTAGGGCTTCGCTGCGGCGCAGGTTTGGATCACGGCCCAATTCCGCAAACACGGACTGCATCAGGGCTTTGGTATCGAGGCTGTCGACCGCCCAATGCGACACCAGCATACTGCGCGCACCAGCGTGGAAAAACGAACGCGCAAGCCCTGACAAGCCGTCGGCGCCCACTTGATCGCCTGCCGCTGTATCGCACGCCGACAGCACCACGAGGTCGGCATCGAGTTTGAGCTCCGCGATTTCGGACGCCGTCAGCAGTCCGTCGTCTCCTGCCGTTGCGGCATCAGGTGTCGTGAGCGCCAGCGATGGTTCGCCGACACCAAACGCGCCGGTGACAAACCCGTGCGTGGCAAAATAGACCACGCGATATTGCGAGAGATCCAGCCGCTTCAACGTTGTTTCCGTTGCCGCGCTGCCGGTTAGGATATCCGTGCGATCGGCTCGCAGTGTCTGGGCCACGACGTTTACTTCGTCGACCGTCTCGGGAAGTTGGTGCCGTGGATCAGCAAGGAACGCGCGAAGCGTTTCCAAGTGTACACCGCCACCGTCCCACAGGATCGGTGTGCCCCGCTTGCGCGGCGCGCCGCGAATGGTGCGGGCGGGCGTCGCGTCGGCCACTTGTATCTCGGCGCGCGGCACGGGGTTGGCAAACGCCACCAGCGGTCGCCGTTCAGCGACGGAGGGCGGACTGGCGCGCAGGCCGCGCAAGCTTTCGACGGACGGCAGCACCGTGATCGCGTGTCGGCGCACAAGCCAATCGGCATCGCGATAGGCCGTCGCCTGTTGCCGGGTCGGTTGCGCGATCTTTGGCCGGTTGTGGACGAGCAGATGGAAGGGCAGGCTCGTCAAACTGCCCGAGGGCACGATGACGAGCTGCGCCTTGTTGGCGATGACAGGCGCAAGATCGCCGAGCAGCTTTGTATAGAGGCCGTGGGCGGCACCAAGGTTGAACAGGGCGGACTGCACTTGTGTCCGCTCCGCCGATGTCGGTTCGATCTGAAGGGCGGCCCGGATCGTGCCAACCGATTTTGCCAGATCGTACGGGGTGATCGCCACCTGCCGCATCAGGACGATCTCGCGTGAGACAGCGAAAACGTACACCTCGTTGAAGCCGACCAGGAACATCACGAGGGCTTCGTCGGGCGCAAGCAGGCGCTGCGTCTCAGCCGCTGTGAGCGGCTCCGGCCGGACCAATTGATCGTAGCGCGGGAAGTCTCGGCGAACCGCGGCTATCGCGGCTGCACGACGCGTGGCGGCCGATGCCACTGCCGCCCGGAGTTCAGAGAACTGCTTTTGGCTCTCTGCCGCCGAAGATGCCGACGCGGATTGACTCAGTCTCAGTTCGAGACGCTCTAGCTCGCGCTCGATATCGTCGATGTTCTTGAGCAGCAGGCGCAACTGCGCGTCGGACGCCGAAGCGCGCACTGCAAGATTGCGCACAGTGTTGGCCGTCCCTGAGCGCGTTGCGTGTTGGGCCATCGCAAAGGCTTCATCAAAAAATTCGCGTGAGGCCGGTGTTTCTGCCTTGCCGCTGGACCAATAGACGGCCCTGACGTGGCGCTGCAGACGCAGACGCGCCGCCGTGTCGAACGAAGACGCCGACAGTGTGATCTCATTGGCCGTTCGCGATGCCACAAGTGCGTCCATGAAGCGGCCCTGCTGCCAACCAATCTCCGACAGATTGGACATCGTGCGGGCGAAACTGGGGTGGCTTGGCGGCAAGAGTTCGCTGCGGACCACCAATGCTTCAGCCGCCAGATACCGCGCTTCATCGAGTTTGTTTTGGCGCATCTGATTGACCACAAAATCATCCAGCGCGGCTGCGAGCGCCAGCCGCTGGTCATTCTTGACGGAGCGAAGGGTCGTCACAGCCTCGCGATACAAGGTCTCGGCCTCCGCATATCGTCCGCGCAGGAACTGCCGCGCAGCGAGCCGGTTGACAACGCCAGCGATGATCCCGTCATTGCGTGGTGACGCTTGGCGATAAATGCGAAGTGCTTCGATCAATTCCGCGTTGAACAGTGCCTCGTTCTCCGCAAGCTCATAGGCACTTGCGAGATTTTGTCGGCTGTTGGCAACCAAGGTGTCATCGGGGGACAACAGGCGACTGCGGATCTCAATCGCCTCTTTGTACAGGCGCACGAGAAGTTCCGCCGGTCGGCCCATGAAACGATAGGCGTCAGCCAGATTTTGCAAGCTCTCAGCCACGGATAATTCATCTAGTGGCTCGGCACGGCGGCGACGCTCAAGTGCCTCTTCATGGGACTGCGCGGCCGCCTCGTAGTGCCGCATCCAGAAACGTTGAGCCCCCTGATTGTTGAGCGCCAGCGTCAATCCGGGATGGTCGGGCGGGACGTGCTGACGAAACATGACCACGGCATCGTCTAGGGGCTTTCGAGCTTCATCGAAACGGCCCATGACCTGCAATACAGTCCCGCGCAGAAACAGGGCTTGCGCCACGCAGCCACTTTGCGGGCCAGCTTGTTTCGTCGCATCGCTCATGAGCGCGTCTGCAAGAGCCAGCGCGGGTATCAATTCCTTCTTGCCGGTCAGATCAAAAATCTGCCGCGCGATCTCGGGGCTGCAAACAATAGCGGACTGCCACGTGTCGCGGGTCTGGGCGGCGACGGGCGCCCAGCATACGAGCGCGATTACCAGCCCCACAACGACCACGATCGTCGGCCGCGGCGGCGTAGCCGCAGAAACGGCATTGGGTCCCATTGCGTTTCATCCTGCCGACAAGTCTTGTGCGGATAGGTTCTGTATTGATGTCGTGTCGACCGATGAGCAAGCTGTTGCGCTATACGTGGTTGAGACTCGGCATCATGCAGCAACATTCTGAGTAAACGACGGCGGGGCCGCGAAAGTAAAGCTGTGTGCGATGCCATTAGTTCAAACACTCGTGCCCTACCGAGCGCGGAGCGTGGCAGCCTTCGCGTAGGTCTCGAGGCAGACTACGTATTTTTTTGCATTGGTACTCTGCTTTTGGCCCACCCCGCAAATGAGAACAAAAAAGCACTCAATCTTTAAGCTGCCACTGTTGCAGATAACTGTGAAAAGTGAATTTGTTGCGGTGCACACGTCGCTTTGTCGCCGTGTTGCGTAAATTTACGACATTGGCGTTGCGCGTTTGCACGTCATCCGCCCGGGGCCAGGTGCGCGAGTGAGGCGGACGCGCCAGGATGCTCGCTGCTCCACTGGGACCGACCGTCGGACACCTATCGTCGCCACGACGTCGTAGCAGTTGCCGCGCCCGCTTATCGATGAGACGAAGCCGTTATCGCTCAGCATGCGTCTGTAGTCGGCAGAGCAATATTGGCTGCCTCTGTCCGAGTGGTGGATCAGCCCCACAGGTGGTCGACATAGATCGATCGCGCGCTGAGGGGCGACCATGGCGTCGCGCCCCGCGCGCCTTCGGCTCGACGCCTCTTTTTATCCGATCGCTCAACTGCCAGCCGACGATCCGCCGTGAAAACAAATCCAACACGATCGCCAGATAGAGCCAACCTTCGGCCGTCCAGACATACAAGATGTCGTGCAGGAAGCACGCGTCCCGCATGACGCCCCATTTCTGGTCTGGACCGTCGGCTGTGAAATCCTGATCGAGCTCGTTCGTCGCAGTAGGACCACCGTGATCACTATCGGTGGTTTTCTTGAAACGGGTCTTTTGCCGCGCTTTCAGGCCGTTTTCACTCATCAGACGCGCCACGCGTCAAGTCGAAAACATGCCTCCGGCATGGGGACGTCCAACGGCAACACCGCTTTCGTTTAGTTCGACGTGCCTCCGCGGTGATCCATACGTCTCGTTCGACGTCAAAACTCTGCGCGGATGTGGGCGAGCACGGCGAGATCGCGGCGTTGGCGGGAACTCGCCTCACGGCCTTTTCCAAGCGTAGTAGCCGCTCGCGCTGACACCCAAACCGG
>JANNXS010000029.1:0-6090 GCA_031409695.1 Hyphomicrobiaceae bacterium | reverse complement strand
CGACCTGCACCTCGGGCGTGGTGAGACCGTCGCGCTGCTGGGCGAAAGTGGCTCGGGCAAGAGTGTGACCTTGCGCTCGATCCTGCGCCTGCATGACCCACGCCGCACGAAAATTGAGGGTCGCATCGACGTCGATGGCATCGATGTCACCCGGCTCGAGGGGTCGTCGCTGTCGGACTTCCGTGGCAAGCAAGTGTCGATGATCTTTCAGGAGCCGATGCTGGCACTTGATCCCGTCTACACCGTCGGGCGCCAGATCATGGAGGCGATCCAGCGCCACGAGCGCGTCAGCGCGGCGGACGCCCGCAAGCGTGCATTGTCCCTGTTTGAGCGGGTGCGCATCCCGAGCCCCGAGCGGCGGCTTGATACCTACCCGCATGAGATGTCCGGCGGGATGCGCCAACGCGCCATGATCGCTCTCGCGTTGGCGTGCAATCCGAAAATTCTGTTGGCGGATGAACCGACCACCGCGCTCGACGCAACAGTGCAGGTGCAAGTTCTGCTTCTGCTGCGCGACCTGCAGCGCGATCTCGGCCTGTCGATGGTATTTGTTACCCACGATATCGGCGTCGCGGTCGAAGTCGCGGATCGGGTGGCTGTGATGTATGCGGGGCGCATCGTCGAGATCGGCCCGGTCCGCGATGTGATCCGCAACCCGCGCCATCCCTACACCGTCGGTCTCTTGTCAACGCGCGGCCACGCTGGCCTCGTCAAGGGTGCGCGCCTGCCGGCCATTCCCGGCATGCCCCCGGATCTCGCGAACCTGCCACCCGGCTGTGCCTTCGCGCCACGCTGCCAACATGCAATCGAGATGTGCCAAACAAGCGTGCCAGGGGCGACCTCGGTGTCGAGCCAGCACTACGTTCGCTGTCTTCGTTCATCGGAGAGCCTGCAAAGCGCAAGAGGTATCTAGCGCCTCACGTGGGCCGAGACCGAAATTCAAGCTGCCGTCGCAACCGGCGTCAAACCGGCAATCAGCGCCTCTAGAAATGCATCCGGCGCTTCATCCATGATCATGTGGCCGACGCCGTCGAGGTTCGTGTGGCGCGCATTGGGGATGAGCCTCGCAAGCTCGGCGCCTTTTTTTGCGGGTGTCATGACATCGAGCGAGCCCGTCACAACCACGGCAGGGCACGTCAGGCGTGCGGCTGAAGCGGCGCCCGTCGTCCAAGTAGCGCAGGCCGCGAGGTCAGTTGCGAGCACGCCGGCCGCACTCGCGCCGAACACGCGCCGAACGCCGCCGCTCATCCAGAGACCCGGTACAGGGTTGCCGCCACGCCGTGCGCCCGCGCTCAAGGACCATCCCGTCATCATGTCGTAGGCAGCGTTCGGATTTTTCAGCGCTGCTTCCAACAGGGCTGGCCCAACGGGAATAGTGGCAGCCGTGCCAATCAACCCGAGGCCCGTGACGCGGGCACCCAATCGGGCCGCCGTCTCGATGGCAATTGCGCCGCCCATGGAATGACCGACGAGCGACGCCTTTGAAACACCAGCCTCAGCGAGCAGGCGTTCTACCCAAGTTGCCATATCAGCGATGGATGTCAGGGCGGCACCCCTCGACAAGCCGTGGCTGGGCAAATCCGGCGCCAACACCGACCAACCATGATGCGCGAACCAGCGCGCCGGTAAGACCCAGCCTGTGCGATCGCAACCGGCGCCGTGGATGAACATGACCGTCGGCTTGGCTGGGTCGAACGGCTTGCCGCCCGTCGCAGCAAACACGTTGTGGTGATCGACGGTGAGATACATGGGCGGGCTCCATTGCGCTCTGGACGTCGATAGCACACGCGGCCTGTTGACGTCATCGTGACCACAGGCAGGGGGCAACCACCTTGATCCAGGCGCCTTGGAATGACACCTCCGGTTATCTTGCCTGGGTTGAGGAGTTCTGACGTGGTTTCGTTAAAGCCAATCGCTGTCGCCGCGGCTCTGCTGGCCGTGCCCGCTGGAGCCGTGCAGGCCGAAACAACGACGGCGTGGATCGAACATCCGAACTCGCGCGTGCGCCTGATTGCCGATGACACTGGGATGATCGGTGTTGAACTACAACTCGCAGCGGGCTGGAAGACGTACTGGCGCATGCCCGGAGATGCAGGTGTGCCACCGTCTTTCGATTGGGCCGGGTCGGAGGGCATCACGGGCTTCGAGGTGCTATATCCCGCGCCAATCTCCATGTCCGACCAGGGCGGCACGGCCGTCGGTTACAAGGATCGTGTTGTGTTTCCGGTGCGGCTCACCCGTGACGCTGGCACAACAGCCAAGATCGCACTCGAATTCTCCTATGGGGTCTGCAAGGACGTCTGCATCCCCATCGACAGCAAGCAGTCTCTGATGCTGGGACCGACTGTTGCTAATCCGTCCGCCTTGCCATCATCGCCGACGCTGAAAGCCGCACTGGCTCTCGTGCCGCGAGCGACGATGGAACCTGCAAAGGCAACGCCGGCGCTCTTGTCGGCCGCTTACGAACTCACCGGTGTAACGCCGCATGTGACCTTTAAAACGCGCGGCGCCGTCGACGTGTTTATCGAGGCGCCTGACAGCCTGTTTGTGCCGTTGACACAAAAACTGGACGACAAGGAGGGTGTTGCTACTTTTGTGGTCGACCTGTCTAAGTCGCCGGATCTGAAAGACCTTGCGGGCAAGACGCTCCGCGTGACGGTGACGGGCCCACAGGGTTCGATTGAAACGCCAATCGCACTGAAGTGAGCGCGCCCTGAAATTTTGAATGCGTCCGTGACACTTTGCACGCCGCAACCCGGAACCGAAACTCCAAAACGAACCAGGATCAAACTCCATGCTCGACTTTTATTTCAACGGCTCGCCGAACCCATCCAAAGTTGGCTTGTTTCTCTATGAGACGGGGATGGCGTTCAACCCAAAACCGGTCGACACGCGCCGCGGGGATCAGTTCAAGGCGGAAATCGTGGCGCTCAACCCGAACGCCAAAGTTCCAATCATTGTCGATGCCGGCGCGGTCGTGTTCGATAGCAACGCGATCCTGCTGTACCTCGCTGAAAAAACGGGCAAGTTCCTGCCCACACCGGCGCATCGCGGCGAAATGCTGTCGTGGTTGATGTTTGTTGCAACCGGCGTCGGCCCCTATGCCGGTCAAGCCGTGCACTTCAAGCACTTTGCGCCGGAAAAGATCGCCTACGCCAACACGCGCTACCAATATGAAGCCATGCGCCACTTCGAGATCCTCGACCAACGGCTCGCCAAACACAAATATATGGTTGGCGACGCCTATTCGATCGTGGACATGGCCGTGTGGGGCTGGGCGCGCATGCTTCCATTCATACTCGGTGACGACGCCTGGGCGAAGCTGCCGAACCTCAAACGCCTTCACGATGACATCGACGCACGTCCGGCCGCTGCAAAGGCTAAGGCGCTGAAAGATCTGCATCCCTTCAAAGCCGAGATGGATGCCGATGCCCGCGGCGTGATGTTCAAGCATATCAAGTGAGAACGGCGCGCGGCGGGACGACGTCCGACAGCCTTGGCACGTTGAGATCGAATCATATCGCTGGGTGATAGCAACTCACCGGTCTTCACCGCAAAGCCTGCCGCCGCGGCGCCGTGCGGCGCATGTGCTCCAACCACGCGTTGATGACGACGAGCATGTTTGACTTGAAGCCGATGCCACTGTTCACGGCGGCCTCAACGGGCCAGGCCAGCGCACGTGGCACGCCCTGGACATTGCCAAGACCCGGCACGGCATCCGTCGCCGTTCCGGCCTTGATCACGATCTTCGGCGCGAACGTGGCTGAGATTGGCACCGTCTTGACGTCCTTGTCCCACTGCGCCGTTACGAGGCATTGCACCGGCTGAGGCGAAACCTGGAGCACGTGGTTTGGCTCATACACGGCCGCCATGATGAGGGCCCGCTCGATGCGGATTGTGACGGTGCACTGGGCGTTCTTTACATAGCCATAGGTCTGTCTTTCGAGCTCGGCCTGCTCTGATGCACTCGGTTCAAGAGGCATCGTACAATCGATCATCGCGGAACGCCCGCGCATGAGGTTGTCAAAGCAATCCTTAGGCGACTCTGCATGCGCCGATGCCAACCCCGCGGGCAGCACTAACAGTGCCAAGACGCAGCTCGAATGGGGATAGGTGGAACGGTTCAAACAAAAACGGGCACGCAGCATCGAAAATCTCCACAAAGCGACCGACCTTTGACAGCGCACACGCCTGCGGCAATCGTCTGGCTTGCGTGTGGCGGTTCGGTGAAGTTTGGCACTGTTCGTGCCGGTGCCACTAAAGATTGGCACCATTCGTGCCGGAGCTGTTTGGGCCAGCCCGCACCGAGGCGCGTTCCGACGCAATTGGTTCATTCGGGCAGTTCAGGCTAAACCAGGGGCGGACCCACGCATGAGCCCCACGATGCCGCTAAAAAGCATGACCGGTTTTGGACGCAGCGACGGCCGTCGCGCAGCCGTCGCGTGGACGTGGGAGGCCCGCAGTGTGAACGGCCGCGGACTGGATGTGCGCCATCGCCTGCCACCCGGTCTGGACGCCCTTGAGCCCAAAGTTCGCGATGCGGTTCAGGCACGGTTCGCCCGCGGCAGCATTAATCTCACGCTCGCCCTGTCACGCGAAGAGGGCGGCGCACAGATCCGTATCAACCCGGCGGCCATTGCGGCCGTCACTGAGGCCGTGCGGCAGTTTCGGGCGGCAATCCCGGGACCAACGACCGTCGGCATCGATGGCCTTCTGGCCCTGCGCGGTGTGCTTGACTACGCCGAGACCCAAGACAGCGAGGCTGAGATTGAGGCACGCAACGCCGCGCTCCTCCTGTCGCTTGATGACGCGCTCATGCAACTCGCAGCCGCCCGTGAAGCCGAGGGGCGCCGGCTCGAAACCGTTTTGCGCGACGCACTCACGACCGTCGAGCGGCTTGTCGCCGAGGTCGCTGCCGCCCCAACGCGCGCGCCGGCCGCAATTGAGGCCCGCCTCACCGAACAGATCCAACGCCTCGCCGGCCAGGCATTGGATCCGGCCCGCTTGCACCAAGAGGCGATGCTGATCGCAACGCGTATAGACGTCGAGGAGGAGCTGAAGCGGCTATCGGCACACATTGCCGCCGCCCGCGATCTGCTCGCGTTGCACGAGCCCGTCGGCCGTAAGTTTGATTTCCTCACGCAGGAGTTCAACCGCGAGGCCAACACGCTGTGTTCGAAAGCCAACGACCCCGGAATTACGCGCGCGGGCCTTGCCTTGAAGGCCGTGATCGATCAGATGCGCGAACAGGTGCAAAACATCGAGTGAGCCGATCTTGAGCGCGACAAAACCGCATTCCAGCCTGCCATTTCCACGGCAAGGCGTGCCCTTGGTGCTGTCGTCGCCGTCTGGCGCGGGTAAAACCACGCTCGCTAGAGCCTTGCTCGCCCGTGATTCTGGCATCGTGGCGTCGGTGTCCGTGACCACGCGTGCCGTGCGACCCGGCGAGGTCGATGGCGCCGACTACTATTTCATTGCGAAAGACGAGTTCATGCGTCGCCGCGATGGAGGCGACTTGCTCGAGTGGGCCGAGGTGCATGGCAATTTCTACGGCACGCCCAAGGCTGAGATCGACCAGCATTTGGCAGCGGGCCGAGACGTGCTGTTTGACATCGACTGGCAAGGCGCACAACAGCTGCGCCAGCGCACCAGCGTGCCGGTCGCAAGCGTGTTCATACTGCCTCCGTCGGCTGAGGTCCTGAAGGAGCGGTTGGAGAGACGCGCTCAAGACAGCCCCGATGTGGTGACTAAGCGCCTCAAGGGCGCGGCGGCCGAAATCGCCCACTGGCATGAGTACGATTACGCCATCGTGAACTTGAACCTGGATGAGAGCATCAACACGCTGGCCGCGATCCTCGCCGCCGAACGGGCACGCAAAATCCGCGCGCCAATGCTGGCTCAGTTCGTCGCTGGGCTGAAGCTTTGATCAAACCTGTGATGGCCAGTATTGGGCACAGGTCGCGAGGAACGATTAACGCCCAGCGATCACCCAACCCTGGCCGGCTTGCCGCATGTTGATGCCTTCGGCGGCCAGGGCTTCGGCCAGCTGCTCAGCGCCGCCAGGATAGCTCACGGAGACACGCGCGCTGC
>JANNXS010000028.1:0-9545 GCA_031409695.1 Hyphomicrobiaceae bacterium | reverse complement strand
CTTCACATCGGAAATCGAGCATAAAAATAACGTCCTCACCGGGCTTTACATCTTGCACCGCTTGCTTCGTAAACCACGTATTCGTGCCCCAGATCGCATTGCCAGCGCGATCTCGAAGTAGACATCCCAGTATGACGGTCGGAACGGCCTCGGCGAAAGTTGCAACCAGTTTCAAACGCAACTTCTGCCCAACGCGTGCTGACTTTACGGTTTCCCCCGAGATGGCATCAATCAATTCCAAGCTTTTCGCGTGGGCCTTGAATGTCCCAGAACGCGTCAGCAACCAACCGTCCTTCTGGCGGCGCTGTTCGATCGTGAGCTTGGCGTTCTCACGTTCTGCCGTTATCGCGTTATAGTAATCCACGACTTCGTCAGGCGCTCCGTCCTTCAGGACTCTGCCTTTGTCGAGCAGAATAACGCGCTTGCATAGGGTGCGCACATCAGCCATCGAATGGGTCACAAGGAGGATCGCAGTACCCTCCTCCTGAAACTTGCGGATGCGTGCGAAACTCTTGTGCTGAAAATAGCTGTCGCCGACAGACAGCACTTCGTCAACAATCAGGATCTCCGGACGAACAGCTGTTGCCAAGGCGAACGCCAGCCGCGCTTGCATGCCGCTCGAATAGATGCGCAGTGGTTTGTCGAAAAATTCACCGATTTCGGCAAACTCCTCGATGTCAGGCATCAGGCTGGTCAGCAGCTCATGGGGGTGGCCGAGCAGGCCACCAGCCTGATAGACGTTTTCCCGGCCGGTGAATTCCGGATTAAAGCCAAGGCCTAGTTCCAGAATCGCGCTGACAGCGCCCTGCTTGCCGATCGCGCCTTCAGTCGGCTGGATCGTCCCCGTGATCAACTTGAGCAGCGTGCTTTTGCCAGCTCCGTTTTGGCCGATCAGCGCTAGCCCTTCACCGGACTTCATCTGGAATGAGACGTCGCGCACCGCCCAGTATTCGCTGGCCGGCTTGACCTTGACGCCGAACCAGCCCGCGAACCGCTGCAGATTGGATCGATAGGTCGCATAGCATTTGCCGATTTCCGCCACGTCGAGGATGAGAGCGCTCATAGGACATCGACCAGTTCCGGGCTGGCGCGGCGAAAGACAGCGAGCGCGCAGGCCAAAAGCACAACAGAAAGTGTGAAGGGGTAAAGCAAATCGATCAGGTTCGGCCACGCGTTGTTAAGCAGCGCACCCTGATAAAGCCGGACGAGAGGCGCCATTGGATTAATCGCCACAAGCCACACCAACCCCTGTGGGATGGTTTCAGCGGGATAGACGACAGGTGTCAACCAGAACCAGATCTGCAGCACCACGCTGAAGACCTGCCCAACATCCCGCACGAACACGTTGAAAATTCCAAGTAACAAACCAAGCCCGAAGGCAAACATAGAGATCAGAACCACACCCAGCGGAATGACGAGCCAGCCAACGCCGGGCAACCGCCCCAGGAGCGCAAACACGACGACAGTCGCGGCCAGCAGCAGTACATGATTTAGAATTGCGCTTCCGCCTACGATAACCGGGAGACAAATGCGCGGGAACGCAATTTTCTTCAGCGTCGGCCCGTACTCGATGAAAACGGTGAGAGACCGATTGACGATCTCGGCGAACAATCCCCATGCGGCCATCCCTGACATCAGGTAGATAGGATAGGCCGCCTTGTCGTTGCTGACGCCTAGTTTGGCGCCGAGCACTTCAGACAACACAAGGGCAAAGATCGCGGCCTGGGCCAGTGGATTGAGGATGAACCAAGCCCCGCCCAGCCTCGATCGCGCGAAGCGGCCCTTCAGTTCGCCCCTGATGGAGGCGAGAACAAAAATTCGATAGCGCCACACGGCTAGAATCAGATCGGTCATGTATCTTCCATCAAAGCGGTGCGCGCGTATCATGCCACGCATTGATCAGACAACCCAGCATCATGGAAAATGAACACAGCGCGCCGCCCGCGCGAGTGCGGCCGGACGGTTTTGCACAACAGGCGCTGATCGGCCTGCTCAGGGGCTGAGCGCCGCTCGACGGGCACACTTCAACATAGACGCACTTTAAGATTGCGTTAGGCCCAAATTACACACCCACCGGTACGTGGTGCGGAACGATCGGTGGTGACACATATGGAGCAATCGGAGCTTCGCGGCGCTGCGTTCAAATAACTTGGTCAGTGCATTCAAACACTGACGCAGCAGGCCTCGGCTTCAGCCGTGCCTTGTCCGGAGCCAGGGAAATGGCAATACGGCTCTGGCGGAGACCTACCGTGAACGTCGGTAAATTACGGCAGGACACTCTAGACGATTTTGTTACCTCTATCGACCGCCAAGGCGGTCCGGGAATGATCGACCGGAGCGATTGGGCTGGTGTGTATTACACCCCTACCTTTAAAGTGAACCAGTCGCTGGACCCGTATTCGTCTGAATACTGCGACCAGCAAATTGAACTCTACAAGGAAATCTCTGGTCGCCAGCTGGATCAATACACAAATGAGCTTCTGGATTTCGACGTGGCGCGTCACGCAAACCAGCGGAATGCCTTCGGCGTGGGGAATCCTTCCCAGCTCTCGCTCCATTATTCACGTCTCGCAAAGCTCATCCGGTATGCCAAGCTTTCGTCCAATGCGAAAGTCCTCGACATGGGTTGTGGCTGGGGGGTGTCGAGCGAATTTTTCGCGACACTCGGTTGCCAAGTCACCGCAGTCGACATCAACGCAAAGTTTGTCGAGCTGGTCAACTTGCGCAGCCAGCGTTTCGATTATGGCATAAACGCGATCCGTGGCGGGTTCGAAGAAGTAACGCTGCCTGAGCGCTATGAATTGATTGTTTTCTATGAATGTCTACACCATGCCGTGCGGCCCTGGACCGTTGTCGAGAAGATGGCGTCAGAGTTGGCGCCGAATGGATCAATTGGGTTCGCTGGTGAGCCGATTCAATCTCTCTGGTGGAAGCACTGGGGCATGCGGCTAGATCCGTTGTCTATTTACTGCATTCGCAAACATGGATGGTTCGAGAGCGGCTGGTCGAAACCGTTCATTATCGACGTCATGAACAAAAGCGGCCTCATTGTGGAATATGTCGACGATGTAGATCCACATATCGGGCCCATCGCTATTGGGACGAATAAATCGATTGTCAATGCCACGCTCAAGAGCGCCGACATCGCGCGCTTCTATGCGGACGACAAGTGGATGCTCAACGGCGATTATCTCGTGTCAACCGGCAACAACTCCTTGGTCCTGAACTACCCGGGCAACATCAAAAACGTTCGCTTCAATATTTCAAGCTTCCGAAATCAAAAGACCAACCTCAAGATCGTCGGAGAGCAGAACGTGCCTGTCTACGAATGTGTTCTGCACCCGGGTTCGAACGTCATCGATTTGAAGTATACAGGCGCCACAAAGTATAATTTTATATCAGATGTGTGGACGCCAAAGAAGGAATTAGGTTCTGCTGACGATCGAGAGATGTCGTTCCATTTGACGTCGATCGAATTTTTTTCAGGCCCTTGAAGGACCCGAGCGCCGACAATAGCTCGGATCGCCTAGCCGGAACGCTGGACACAACTCGCCTGGCGTCCGGCACAGCTCCAAAACTCATCGCGCAGGCGTAACCAGTCTTGGATTGCTCCAGACTTGTGTTCCATCGGCAACCAACACTATTTGACCGGTGGGGACTTGCATCATCTGGCAGCTGCTGTCGTGCTCAAGCTTCCATCCGATATCTGTAAACACTTTATGCAAGGTCTCTTCTACTGCTCGCGAGTGGGTACCGATCACGACACGTCGCACGCGCCGATCGACGACCTTGCGCGCGGACGACATCAGATCGCCTTCCGGCCCTTGGATGTCGCAGTGCAGGATATCCACGACCGGAATGTCAGCAAGCAGTGTCTCCAGCGATATGCAGCGCACACGCACCATATCAGCAGACCCTTGCGTTCCGCTGTAGTTCGCCTCGGCCCCGTAAGTTTCGCTCGGAGCAGCGTGCTTCGGAAACGTTGCAAATCCATCCTCGGTGCCGATGACGGCGTGAAACAAGCGGTGCGCCTGCGGATCGAGGCCGTTGTCGATAAGATGCTGTCGCATGAACTTCACGTGCCCGGCATCACCTTCGACACCAACCAGCGTCACGTTCTTGATTCCGACCTTGGCAGCGGCAAGAGCTTCTGCCACCAGCCACGGTCCCCATCCCGCTCCGAGTTCGACGACGCACAGCTGGTCCTTGGCTTCCAGCACCGAACGCAGCGCCGCGGCCCATTCCGATGTGTCGTGCATCGGACCGTTCGCGGCGCCAGGTGGGCCGCCGCACGTGCCCGACCATGCCAGATAGCCCGGCGGCAGATATTCACATCGCGTACGAACGCCAAGAAAATCGTGGAAAGAGCCACTTGGCGCAGGTGTGGTGCAGTACGGCTTGAAACGCTCGATTACGGTCATGTCGTCAAGAAAGGTCAGCCGAGCCTCTTTCTGATTACGCAGTTCCGCGCTCGAAACCGGCTGTTGCAGATGGAATTCTTCGCTCGCCAGGATGGCTTTCCGCAGCGCCTGCGGTGTGGTGTGCATGGCCGAAAGCAACTCGATCGCATGTTGGTCCGTCAAATCACGGTTCAGGAGGAACCGGAAGGTCCAGACCACTCCCTGACGCATATCGATCGGCCGCTCAGACGATATGCGAATGGGCATTTCCGGATCGGGAATAGCGGCGACGCCACAATGTGTCACGACATAGGATTTGAGCGCGTTCGGGGTGGAGCCGGAGCGCAGACACTCGGCGACTTCGCCATCGGACGGATCGCGAGACGCGAACAGGCGGTACGCCCAAACAGCACCCTGATTCGGATCGAGATCAACGCTATGGCCTGCCGAACTCATATGCTCATTTCCCTGTCTAGCCAAAAGAGCGATTGCCAGCCCCGTCGAGATGCGCGCCGATCATCAACCGGCCACGTGGTAACAGACTTAATTGGGTGACGACAGCGTGAATCCGGCAATGCACACGACGTCGACTTCACCTAAAAAAATCGTGGATTTCCTATAGAATTTCCGAACTAGGAGGCAAGTATGTGAAAGGACAATATGGGTAAGGATAAGACGAACAAGAGGCACGCATAGTCGACGATGCGTTCCCGAAATCCACAGTACGATTTTCGAAGACCAGCAGCCGGACGATCAAGGCGTTTGGCGATGACTTGGGCGTTGGCACGCCGTCACTTGGCAAGTGGAAACGCACATTGGATCGTGCCGAACTGATGGCCGGGCTACCCGAAGATGCGCAGGAGGAACTAGCACGGATTCGCCGCGAAAACGAACCTCTGCATTTCGAAAGAGTTCAATTAACAGAAAGCAACCGCTTACTTAGCCCCGAAGGCGGAGCCGTCTCCGACAGCGTGACACAACTCATTGCCATCGTGGCTTGCCGCGGAGGCAACAAGGCGTGGGAGTTTTGCGTTGATCGATGCGAAGAGGGCTGAGTTTCCGTCGAAACGGCGTGTGCTGCGTTGGATGTCAGCGTCAGTGGTTTTTATGCCTGGAAGTCGTGGTCGGCCAGCGACCGGCAGACCGACGAAATGGTGATGCTGGCGCACATCCGGGCAGAATTCTTGACCTCGAATGAGACGTACGGCTCACCGCGCACGCATGCCGAGTTGCAAGACAATGGTGTCGTACGAACCGCGCACATCCTCGTGACGCGTTTGATGCCCTGCAGCGCGCGATCAAGTTGCAGGAACCACAACCCGGGCTGATCCGTCATCCGGACGGCGGCAACCAATCGTGCTCAGGCGACTACCATCGCATGCTGCACGCCTGCAGCACGACCACCGACTATCGATTCTCCACGGCTTTCAGCAACATCAACGCGTTATGTTCTTATGGTGCGGACGGCGGGACTTGAACCCGCACACTGTTGCCAGCGAGGGATTTTAAGTCCCTTGCGTCTACCCTTTCGCCACGTCCGCGCATCCCTTTGGATAGGGGCCCGTCTGGATAGGGGCCCGTCACCGGCGCGTCAATTGCCAGCAATTTCATGTCAACCCTGGCACGTTCCGAGGCGGCGCCACGCATGCCGTGCCCGCGACAACGGTCGAGAATACCGGGCCGCGGCTGTGCCGGCCTGCCCCACAGAATTTCAGCGCACAAGGCCAGGGGTTAGCACGTCACTTCGGCATTGCAACCGATTGGATTTTGTATTGGGCGTCGTCGACGTCTTCGGTTTTTACGAGTTCGGTGATCTCGAGCCGGGTGTCGTTACCCTGCTGGTCAGTCGTCACCCATTCCTTGAGTTCCAACGTCGGTTTTTTGGTAAAGAACAGTTTGATCTTGCCGGAAATGTCGGGGCTCTTGTCGCCAACAGCGACGATGACGAGGTCGTCAACTTCCTGCACCTCAAACACGCGGGCATCACGCATCAGGTCCACGTCCTTACGCAACAGAATGCGAAACGGTGTGTCATCCACCTGATAGCGCGTGTCGCTGTTCACGTCAGGGTCCTGGATGGCGAGGTTCTTGCCATCGGACATGACAATCAGCTTGGAGCCGAAACCATAGTCAAAGCGGAATTTTCCGGGCTGTTTGAGCGAAAACTTGCCCCTTTGGCGCTTGCCGTCTGGCGCTGTTTGCGAGAACGAGCCCTTCAAAACCTTCATGTCGGTGAAATACTTCGATACCAGCCGAAGGGCCGTCACCTGCTTTTCATCGAGTGTGACCCCAGCCACTTGCGGCTCGGGCTTGACTTGCGAGTTCCACTGACCGGCGGCTGGTGTCGACGGCGGCGCTGGTGGAGTGGTTTGAGCAACCGAGCCCCCCGCAAACATCAGTCCTGCGCCAATACCGGCTAAAACCCGCATCGCTTTCACCGCACGTGCCCGCATGTCGGCCTGCTCCCAAGTTGTCGCGCCGCGCGCCTGGTTTTGGTCATGGTCCCGCCCATGATCACCCCCTGCACCGACCACCAGCCCAGCGCCGTGTTGGCGCGGCAATAAGACAAGACGGTGTCGAGGTACGGTCTCCGCAGCGCCCGAGCAAGGGGTGGCATGATGTTATCCAGTCCTGTTGCACCAACTGCGTCTGCGCGATAGGCACCAGTGAGAAATCCCTTGCGCATGAGACGGCCCATGTCGAACCCGAAAGCCTTTCCCGTCTCCTGGGACCAGTTCCATCGGGATTGCCGCGCTTTAGCCTGGCGACTGAGCGACAAGGGCCCCGAGGGTAAACCGTTCGAGGCCATCGTGTGCATCACGCGCGGCGGTTTGGTGCCGGCCGCCATCGTGGCCCGGGAACTTGGCACACGCGTGATCGAAAGTGTGTGCATCGCGAGCTACCATGACTACAAAAGCCAAGGCGACCTGCAGGTCCTCAAGCCCATAGCGCCAGCCGTCCAAGCCATTGGTGATGGCAAGGGGCAGGGCATTCTTGTCATCGACGACCTCACGGATACCGGTGCGACGGTGCGCATGGTGCGCGAAATTCTGCCGAACGCCCACTACGCCGCGGTCTACGCCAAGCCGAAGGGGGCGCCGCTCATCCACACCTTCATCACTGAGGTTTCGCAGGACACCTGGATCTATTTCCCCTGGGATTTGGACCTGAAATACGTCGAACCGATCCGTAAGGGGACTGCGGGTTGATGCTGACGCTGGATGTATTGAACGAATTGCCTTTGGTCGACGTCGTCGCGGCGCTCGGCGATGTCTTCGAACATGCGCCCTGGGTCGCCGAGCAGACTGCGGCCAAGCGGCCATTTGCGACGGTCAAGGCGTTGCATGACGCGATGATGGCGGCCGTCCATGCAGCGCCGCCCGAAACCCAACTCGCGTTTATCAAGGCGCACCCTGAACTTGGCTCGAAAGTGCAGCGGGCCGATATTACAGCCGACAGCCAGGCCGAGCAGGGATCGCTCGGACTGGATCGGCTTTCGGAGGCTGAATTCAACCGTTTTCATCGGCTTAACGCAGCCTATCGCGAAAAATACGGGTTTCCTTTCATCGTCTGCGTGCGTCGACATACCCGCGATTCAATTCTCAGCCGTTTCGAAAAGCGGCTGGCAAATGGCCACGACGCGGAACGCGAAATAGCTCTCGCCGAGATCGCACACATCACCCAGCTGCGCCTGGTTGCCAAAGTCGATGGCGCTGGCGTGCCTAAAACCACCGGCCACCTCTCGACGCATGTCCTCGACACGCACCGCGGAAAGCCCGCGGCTGGCGTGCGAATTGACCTCACTGAGATCGGCGCAAGCGCGCGAGGTCTGCTGACCCAAACAACTACCAACAGTGACGGCCGCACGGATCAGCCCCTGATGAGTGGCATACCGCTGCGCATAGGCACGTACGAGCTGACATTTCATGTCGCTGACTATTTCCACGGCCTTGGCGTGCCGCTCGCCGAGCCGCCCTTCCTCGACGTGATACCGCTGCGCTTTGCCATTGCTGAACCCGAGGGGCACTATCACGTGCCGCTGCTGGTGACGCCCTGGACCTATTCAACCTACCGCGGGTCCTAGGCGCCCCGATGGCTGGTTAACTGTGTTGCGACGGTTGGCATTTCGACAGGTGCAGGCGCGTCGTCCACCGTGATATGCTCTGCCATCAACGACCATGCTTGTTGACCGACGGTATCGGCAATTTGGTTCGACGCGGCCGACCGGACAGTGCAGACACCGTCTGTCAACTATCACCACTGGTTTAAAGTGTCGCTTCACCTTGAGAGTTAGAAGGACGTGGTCCGCTTCGCACAGCCGGCTTTGGGAGCCATCGCACTGCTGCTCGGCTTGGCGACCAATACGGCTGCTGTGGTGGCTGACGGTCAACACGTAGACACGAAAATATTCCGGCCAGCATCTAGGCCAAAAACGCAGACAGACCTACAGCACCCCGCTGTCAAAATAAAAACCCGCATAAACTCAAGGTCGCCCGGGACAAAACATCAGAGCAGCGCACAGAACCAACACAGAGCACCACACAAAGCCCAGCGTCGCGCAATAGCGTCTCAGCCATCCGCACGCCCCAACTCAAACGAACCACGCCACGGCAATTCCACCCCGGGCACGCCACCTGGACCAGCACCCGTTGTTGGCGACGCAAGCACCACAGCCACGCCCTTCGATATCGTGCAGCTCGCGACGTTACGCCCTGTGTTTCGCCGTCCCGCTGCACCGCCGCCCGGCCTCGGCAGCGCTGAAGAAATTGCACTCGGCGAACGTCTGTTTTTCGAGACGAAACTCTCGTCCGACCACAAGATGAGCTGCGCCACCTGCCATGAGCCAGAGCGCGCATTCTCCGACGGGCGTGTGACTGCGCGCGGTGACAAGGGACAGCCGCTGGCGCGCAACACCCCACCACTTTGGAACCTGGCCTGGCAAAAGCGCTTCTACTGGGATGCTCGCGCCGGAGATCTTGAAGCTCAGGTGAAAGACGCCGTCGAGCGCGAAGGCGAGATGGATGGCACTCTGCAGGCCGCAGCCCTCTGGCTGTCGCAGGATCCGAGCTACGTTGCAGCCTTCCAACGCACTTACCGTGCCGGCGTTCTCGACCGACCCGAACTCATCGCCAGGGCCATCGCTGC
>JANNXS010000027.1:0-5046 GCA_031409695.1 Hyphomicrobiaceae bacterium | reverse complement strand
TTCGGCCACTTCTTTGTCGAGTGCACTGTTGCCCGCGCGACCGAAGATGTAGCCGACGCCGTTGTCATCGCACCAGTCGAGCGCCTCGGAGCGGCCGTAATGACTGTCGCCGCGCCAGACGATGTTGGCCTTCTTCCACGTCTTGAGAATACGCTTCGTCAGGTGCTTGATCACGGTGCGGACTTCTTCGCCGCCGGGTGTCTTCGCGGGCCGCAGGATCGTCGCGACAGGCAGGCCAGTGCCTGCGTGATAGACGTGCATCGGCGCAAATCCGCGCTCGTCATGGTGGCCGTTCCAGAACGTCAGTTGTTGCCCGCCATAGGCGGCGTTGAAGGTATCGTCGATGTCGAAGATATCTCGATGTGACGGCGCATTCCGCGCCGCGAAGTGATCGGCAACAACGCGAGCGAGTTTGACCGCATCCTTCTTCGTCGGCGCGTTCTCGAATCGACTGATGGTCGACTGCGACGCGAGCGGAGCGCCGCTCTCCGGGCAACGGCCGACCGCCATCTTCATCGCGGGATCATGGCGCAGTGCATCGTGATCAATGCCGTCTTCATAGCCACAGCAGATGCCGAACACGCGCGCTCGGATGATCTCGGCGAGGCGATGGCGGATGCGCGTCGGGTCACGCCGGTCGGGCAGCGCTGCAGCAAGTCGTGCACAGATGCCGGTCTTCATGTCGGCCATGCGCAGCACCAGCGCGCCCGCGTTGGACGACTGGTTGCCGCCGTCGAAATCGACTGTGAGTTTCTTGCGGCCCACGGCTGGCAGCTCGAAAGGAAGCAGCGTAGCGTCGGTCATGGCTGTGGCGTTCTGTGGTGGAACGCAGCACGTCGTCTCGATACCGATTTGTTACGCGATCTCAGCGCTTCGCGCCACAGCCAGACCAGTGTTGCTCATGCCTGATGCATGATCCGGGCTAGTCAATTCAGCGGCGGTAGGTCCGCCGTCAGGTTCGGCACACTTGTTTTTGTCCAAGCTGGTCCGCTTCTTCTTTGTAACACCAGCGCTGTTCCGTCTGGATTGGCGCTACCCAGATTACAGCATGTCAGGGCCAGCCTTATCCGCTCTGCACTTCCATTGACCGCGTCGCCTGAAAGCCTAGGACGTTAGCGCCGCCTGGTGATCGCTGTCGGCACTACATCAACCCGGCAGCTTATGATCCGCGAATTTCGCGCGTAGGTCACGCTTTGAGACTTTGCCGGTCGGGCCGAGGGGCAGGGCATCGACGAACACGACATCGTCGGGCAACTGCCATTTGGCGAGCTTCTGTTCGAGCAGCGCCAAGATCTCGTCCTTCGTCGGGTTCGCACCGGCCGCCTTGATGGCAACCAGCATCGGCCGTTCGTGCCATTTCGGATGCGGCACGCCTATGACGGCGCAGTTGGCGAGGCCGGGATGCGCTAATGCTGCGTTTTCGACATCGATTGACGAGATCCATTCACCGCCGGATTTCACCAAATCCTTGGTCCGGTCGACAATCGTTAGCACGCCGCGGGGCGAAATCCTGGCGACGTCGCCGGTGCCGAACCAGCCGTCCTTGTCGAGCGCCCGCGCGCTTGCCGATGGGTTGTTGAAATAGCCCGACACGATTGAATTCCCGCGCACGAACAGTTCGCCCTGTGCCACGCCGTCATGGGGCTGGCGCTTGCCCTCCTCGGAGACGATCTTGAAATCGACGCCGAACATGCGGTGGCCTTGGGTGGTCTTCAACTCGACGCGCTCAGGAAGTGTGCGGTTTTCTTCCTCGACGGTCAGGCGGCCGATGGAGCCGATAGGGCTCATTTCAGTCATGCCCCAGGCGTGCACGACGTCGATGTCGTAGTCCTTTTCAAGCGTCTCGATCATAGCCCTTGGCGCAGCGGAGCCACCGATGATCGCCTCGGTGAGGCCTACGGGTTTGCGGCCCCGCTTTTTCATTTCAGCGAGCAGGCCAAGCCAGACCGTTGGTACGCCCCAGCTGGAATAGGGGTGCTCCAAGTCCATCAGGTCAAACAGGTTGGCGCCGTCAAGTTTTGGGCCGGGTAGCACCAGACCGGTGCCGGTCAGCGGGGCTGAGTAATTCAAACCCCAGGCGTTGACGTGGAACATAGGCACGACGGGCAGCACCGACTTGCCGAGGCCCAGGCCTTTGCCGAAGCCGGAGATGGCGAATAGCGCGTGCAGCACTGTCGATCGGTGAGAATAGAGAGCGCCCTTCGGGTCGCCTGTCGTGCCGGATGTGTAGCACAGTGCCGCCGCCGCGTTCTCGTCGAACTCTGGCCAGACGATGTCGTCAGCGCCGGATGCGAGCAACGTTTCGTAAGCGTGTACGCTTTCAACGCCTGCGATCTTCGGCACGTTCTCCGCGTCGGTCATGGCCACATAGTGTTTCAATGACTTCCAGCCCGGGGCCATTTTTTCAATGATGGGCGCGAAGCTGGTGTCAAAGAACAACAGTTGATCGTCAGCGTGGTTGACGATGTACTGGAACTGCTCGTTTGACAGGCGTGGGTTAAGTGTGTGGCAGACTGCCCCAATGCCCGAGATGGCGTAGTAGAGTTCAAAGTGGCGATAGCCGTTCCAGGCCAGCGTCGCCACGCGATCTCCCGGCTTGATGCCGCCTGCGAGCAAGGCATTGGCGAGCTTCACAATGCGCGCGCGCGCCTGTGCATAGCCATAGCGGTGCAGCCCGCCTTCAACCGTCGATGACACAATCTGACTGTCTGGGTGCACCTCCGCCGCGTAGTCGATCACGCTCGACACCAGCAGTGGCCGGTTCATCATCACGCCAGGCAGCATCTCGGTGGCTCCACATCATTCCCGCTGCAGTGATGCCAGACGGACAGGCGCGGGGGCAAGGGTATCAGAGCCAGCATTTTCGTAGGCTTGGGGAAACAGATGCTCAGGTGAGGTCGGGGCGAGGCCACCCTCGATATGCGCATGGCATTGCATAATGTCGATCCAACACAGCTGAAATCACCTACTATCTGTAACCATGACCTCTGCCACTCAACAGTTTGGGCCGGATTCGCGCTGGCCCGAGGCCGAAGCTCGGGCGCAAGCCGAGCAACTGTGGGCGTTGGCCGAGCGGGGCGTCGCGGATCGGCGCTCGGTTTGGCACTGGCCGACCCTCGCCACGCAGCACAACACGGGTCGACCCGATGTGAGGACCGTGGTGCTGCGCGCGGCGTCCCGGTCAGGATGGACTATGTTGGTCCACACTGATCGGCGCAGTGGGAAAATTGAGCAGCTTTTGGCGTCGCCACATGTCGCGGTTCATGTCTTCGATCCACGTGCTCGGCTCCAGGTGAGGATTTTTGGCATCGCATCGGTGCACCACGATGACCGGATCGCAGACGACGCCTGGGCTGCGACACGGCCGAACAGCCGCGCTGGCTATGCGCAAGTCCAGCCGCCAGGCGAGAGGCTTCAGATTGGGCTAAAGACTGGCCCGACGTTACCGCTGACGGCTGGTCAACACGATGCTCAGGCCCGCATCAACTTTGCCGTTATTGTGATCCAAGCAACGTCGATGGATTGGTTGCATCTGGCCGCCACAGGTCATCGCCGCGCACTATTTGAGCGCACCAGCGACGGTCGCATCACCGGCGATTGGCTCGCGCCTTAAGCACGCACGTTGGTGCGGCATGCTGACGTGGTCTGATTGGCAGAGTGCAGCCGTAAGCAACGCATCCACTGCTTCTTAGGTTGCTATGACGTCTCCCGGTCCGCCTGATCACATCCCCCGCCTGGTCCGGCTTGTCGGTGGCGCCCTGTCGCCACCGCCTGGGCGCGGTCGGATTGGGCTCGCTCTGGTGATGGGCGCCGCCTGCCATGCCATCTTCGGGCTTGCTGGGTTGGCCATGGTCACGGCGATGTTCTTTGGCATGAGTGCAAGCTTTGGCACCGTTCCATGGCCTTGGGCCTGGCTGGCAAACGCCGCGCTGCTTGCGCAGTTTCCGTTGGCGCATTCGTTCTTCCTGACCCGTCTTGGCAATCGCTGTTTGGCGCGGTTGGTCCCAGGCGCACATGGTCAGACACTGGCAACGACGACTTACGCCACCTTCGCATCGCTGCAGTTGCTGGCGTTGTTCGCCTTGTGGACGCCGTCCGGAATTGTCTGGTGGCAGGCCGAGGGCACGGCGTTTGTGCTGATCTGTATGGCGTACGTTGCGTCCTGGGCCGTGCTCGCAAAGGCCAGTTTCGATGCCGGGGCCGAAGTGCAATCCGGCGCCTTGGGTTGGTTGTCTCTGCTGCAGAACATCCGCCCCGTGTTCCCCGATATGCCGACCACGGGGCTGTTCCGCTTTATCCGCCAGCCCATCTACGTGGGGTTTGCCCTGACACTGTGGACCGTACCGGTTTGGACACCGGATCAGTTGGCGCTGGCCCTCAGCTTTACGGCCTACTGCCTGTTGGCGCCGCTGTTGAAAGAGCGCCGCTTTGCGCGGCTCTATGGCGCGCGGTTTGCTGCCTATCGCGCGCGTACGCCGTATGTCGTGCCGCGCGCTGTGACGTTGAAATCCGACATCGACGTCTCGGAGACGCGCCCATGAAAATCGCCGCCATACTCTTTACCGCATTGTTGTTTGGCGGCATGACGCTGTACTCGTTCGGCTTTGCACCGATGGTGTTTTCGGCGCTCAAGGCAGACGTTGCCGGCGGACTTTTGCGCAAAGCCTTTCCGCACTACTATCTGTTTGTTCTGGTCACCGCTGTGGGTGCCGCCGCGACCCTTGCCACGTTCGATATGTTTGCCGCGGTACTCATGATTGGGACGGCGGCGGTTGCGCTGATTGCGCGGCAAATGCTGATGCCTGCCATCAACGCGGCCCGTGACAGCGGCGCGAAGAGCCGATTCGACCGGCTGCACGGGCTGTCGGTTGCTCTCAACATGGTTCAACTGGCTGCCGTCGTGTGGGCGCTGGTGCGCTTGGCCTAAACAAACGAGGCGTGGATCATGCCAGTTACGGAATTTCGGTTTCCACCGGATGCCTTCACCAAATCAGACCGGGGCGACGATGCAGCGTTTTACGCGAAACCGCGCCTGGTCAACCATAT
>JANNXS010000026.1:0-2711 GCA_031409695.1 Hyphomicrobiaceae bacterium | reverse complement strand
CCGCGATATCAGTCAAGGCCCGCAGCTTCCATCTCGTTGATTTCGGCATCCATGTCGTCGAGTTCCTCGCTCGAAGGTGGATCAAGATCGACATGGTAATAGCCGCCAGCACCAGCAACGGAGCCAGGGAAGACGATCCCGATGCCGATCTGGTCGGCGCAGGCGTCGAGCGCAATTCGCTTGCCTTCAGACATTGGAGGCGAAATGCGATCGATCGGGTAGATCAGTAGCAGCGGAACGTCGCCCAACTCGGAACGGCGAAGTTCTTTCAGCTCTGTCCATTTGCTTGTGCGATCGAAAGGTACGCCGGGACAATCGAACATGACATCCTGCCGCGACATCAAGGCCTTGATGTTCGCCGGCCATGCTGGCTTGGCCATGCGGGAACGCTGAACAGTGCGGACCGGCCCGAGCCCCCCGAGCGGCAATATAGAAGTTGCGCCTTTGACGGTCGTGACAACGCCAACATTCCATTCACCGAGGTCCGCTTGTGCGTTGATGTATCCGCGCAGGAATTCGGTCCGCAGATCATTCCGCGTTGTTTCGATGTGCAGGTTACGAAGAAACTGGATGACAAGATTGCGGGGAACGCCTCCAAAGAGGATCCGATCGTCATCGGCCGTCCGACACCCCAGCGTCTGCGAAGCCGAGACCAGGGTGACAGCTGCATTCCAGTTCTTCTGTGCCACGGCCTCACTCAGATGATCGAACTGGATCGTCTGGACGTGGGCACCCGAATAGCTGATGTCGCACTCGATCGCCGCGCGCATCTTGGCGGCAGCGGTGATGGCCATGCCCGGAATCGAACGCACGCGTACCGCAAACTCCATCGGTGACAACTTCCGTTCCGCGTATTGCGACACATCTTCGCGAATTTCGCGCTCGATGGCGGCGAGCGCCCGGAACGAAGCTTCAAGATCCTCGGACATCCAGATGCGCGGCAGGTCCTCATAGCCTTTCCGGTAGCCGAACCATCGCCCCATCTGGAGCAGCGTGTCATACTGATTTGACGTGCGCAGGAAGAAGCTCACCATGAGACCCTCAAGGGTGAGGCCGCGGGCTAGAACCGATCCGCCTACGACAATATATGTTTTCGGCCCGTCTTCGTAATTGATGCGGTCGGTACTGGTACCATTTTCGACGCGAACTTCCATCGCGTCGAAAACCGCCTGCAGATGACGTGCCAGGTCGCCGAATTCGATGCGGGGCTCCGTGGTCGTTCCATCTGGAAGGACGTCGAGTTCGCCATCCCAAGCTGTTCGCAGATCGTCGTTCAAGGCGCTTCCGGACCTGAGGATATCGCTTTTGCTGACGTGAAGCCAGCCCTCGATCAACCCAGCCAGCTTTTCGTGCATCGCGACGAAGCTCGACGTGTGCACCAGCATTGTCATGTGCTCGGCCGCGTGTCCACGCGCACGGCGGGCGGCGCAGGCCGCCAGATAATAGAGAAGAGCGGTACGCAGCGAGTCCGGCAGCTCGGGCTGAAAACCATCCTTGTCTTTGCGCCGCTTTGGCTGGATTAGCGCCGCGTCTTCGCCGGAAATCGTGCGGATGACGTCGAGTCCCTCTTCCTCGGGAAGGGGGTTTGCAGGATCGGCCGGGTCAACGCCGAACAGTTGTTTCGTCCCGAAATAACCTTCGGGCTCCTGAAGCGCGGTTATGAAATCACGCGGATAGAGATCATCGAGATCGCCATTCTTACCGCGCGGATTTATGAAGACATTCGCGAAGGGCGTGGCGGTGTACCCGACGTAAGAAACGGCAGGCAGCGCCGCCAGCAGCGTGCGAATCTGCTCATTGATCCGCGTCATGTTCATCTCGTTCGATGCCGAGTTCACGCTCGCCTGGTCGGCCTCGTCGTCGATGATCAGGACCTTCATCCGCCTGAGTTCCGCCGGCGGCGTCTTTCCAACCGCCTCGATCAGACGGCGAAGTGGCGCGACATTCTTCTTCACCACCGCAAGCGCCACCGATGGCGCGCTGGGAACGAAGAATCGGCCGTTCGGCAGCCCCTGAAAATCGCCCTTGTCCTCGGCATTGGTCAGAAGCTGCCAGTACTCACGATAGCGTTCCGCGACATCCTGTTCGATGCGGCGCTGGGTCTGCTGGCGAAGCTTGTTCGTAAGACCGGCAAGGATGATCACATAATTGTAGCCCGCATCCATCGCCTTGGCGATCACGGCTATCATGTTCGCTGTCTTGCCCGACTGCACGTAGCCAATGACCAGCCCGCGGCTTCGAAATTTTGCCCGCGAGGGGTCATCCAGCAGCGACACGATCTCGGTCGACGCGTCGCCGATGGTCTTCGTGACAGTCTTTTCGCTCCAGCCTTTGGCGTTAATCAGGTATTTCTCGACCGCTGGCCAGTGGCGGTCTGTCAGCCTCGGTCCCTCGTACCAGGAGGGCCGCTCGACATACATCGAGCGCGAGCGCAGCACTTCGACGCCTTCACTCTTCTCGCGCAGTACAAGATCGAAGGCAGTTTGAAGGTTCGCATACTGCGCTGCGCTGAGTGTATCGCCAAGGATCACTTCCATTTCCGCGATGTAGGCATCACGCGCAGCTTCGAGTGTCGGATGTTCTCGCGCAAGACGACGCAGTGCATCGGCCGTCTTCACGACCTGTGGTGTCGTCATCTGCTCCCCCCGCCCTGATGCCGCCACTGGGTCTCTCCGACACAACTGCCTAACGCGGGCAGCGAGCCGATCATC
>JANNXS010000025.1:0-1588 GCA_031409695.1 Hyphomicrobiaceae bacterium | reverse complement strand
CCGGATCGAAGATTTGCAGATTCGACACGGACGTCGGCAGCACGATCGTCTGCGTCGGTCTGCGAAATGGCTGCGCGATCACATACGCCGCCCACGCATTCGCACTTGCATCATCAGGCAACCACGCCGCGCGCGTGCGGTCGCCGGTAAAGGTTGCGTAGGGCGCGACTTCCTTTGTCACAAGATCTCCCAGCCAACCCGTGGTCACATCCAAGGTTTGTAGCACGGGCGCTTGATTTGCAGGCCAGTTCGCCACTGGTAACCGACGTGCAATGATGCCTTCGAGAATCGTGGTGACGAGCGTCGGAGGGATTGGCGTGCCGGTGTGCTGCACAATCGGCTCGGTAATCATGGCCCACGGCGCATTGGCCATGCGCCGCCCAATTTCAAAGTTCTCCGTCGGCATCACGATGCCGCTCAGGCTGTCCCGCTCGCCCGCCAGGAAGATCGCCGGCACGGGAAACGCGCCCGAGAAATCGAAGAGTCGCGTTGCCGCCACCGAGCCATCGAGATGGCTGAAATTGAACGCATCATTTCCCGTGAAAAAAAGCCGCCCTGGATGAATCGGGATCACCGCGAGGCAGCGCGTCGGGTTAGTCATCGCGTTCCGCAGTGCCTCCACACCGCCGCTGGAAACCCCCATTGGAACATACGGAGCCACGTTCACCTCCGGCATGCCTGTGGCCGTGGCTAGCGTCGCCAGCTTGCTTTGAGGTTCCGTCAGAACAGCGAGCAGCATCGATGTGCGAGCTGCAAACGCCTGCCACGTTGGATCGGTGAGGGCCGTCGGTTCCACGGCGACTAGCCCGCGCACAAAGGTGGTCGAAGGTGACAGATAATACGACGGAGTCTGCGAGAAAGCAGCGGCTGTCAGCAGAAGCCAACAAGCGATGGAGGGGAGGTAAGGTGATTTCATATACTTGTCGACAGGGCGGTGGTGGAGCTCTATCTTGGCCTTTCGATATAGCCAGAGTAGGGCAACGTTTTGCCCTCAGCCTTACCGATGGTTTTCGTTTCAGCTCCGCGTGTCTCTTTAATAAGTATCGCAAACGGGTCACCGCTGAAGCAAACTTCGGCGAAGAATGCGAAGACGGAGGAATTGTCATTCACGAACATTGGAGCCAGCTTCCCGGCCGTGGTGGTGTAGCTGAAGCCGCCGAGGACTTCGCTGCGACCGCCGCCGTTAGTCTCCAGGAGCGTGCCGCCACGTTCGGTCTTGTAGCCGAGAATCCACAGGTCGCCGGCGTCGTTCACGAGGTGCGTGCCCTGGTTCTCGATGTTGAGTTGGCGCGCCCAAACGCGTTGCTTGCGGAGCTTTAGATCATGGGTCACGAAGTCTTCAAAGAACAGTTTCCCGCCCTCGGCCGCCGCCGTGTTGGTAAGATCGCAATCCGACACGCTGCGCATCACCAGCGTTCGTCGCGACGCGATCTCGAGACCGCCCTGGATCTTGCAGAAATGTTCCATTACGACGACAGGAGCGTCTCCATCGGCGAGGCGAAAGTCGGGGTGAAGGCCCCATTGGCGTCAACCTAAGCGTAACACGTTGGTTTACAACGAAATAAAAGCCAATAAATCGTGCTTTTTT
>JANNXS010000024.1:0-19249 GCA_031409695.1 Hyphomicrobiaceae bacterium | reverse complement strand
CGGGTCCGCGCAACACAGCCGACGTCGTGATCGCAGTATTCAATGGTACGAAAGACATGCATGCTAACGACGCGATTCTCTTCCAAGAGCAGCTCGGGGTCGTGGTATCTCCGGCCCTCCTCGGAGCGAATGAGGATTGGCGGATAGAAGACCTTGCGCGTTTGCCCCGACTGGGCACACGAACGCGCACCAATGCCTGGAGCATGTGGCTTTTGCTTTCGGATCAAGCCGCAATGCGACTGAAACCAACGCGGCAATTCGAGCACTACACGTTCGTCATTGAGGCCGTTCTGTCTGGCCTCGGGTCGACGGTCGTACCGCTCCACCTCGTCGCAGACGATATCAAAGCGGGCCGCTTACTCGCGCCCTTCGGTTTCCGGCCGAGCAGCTATTGTTACGCGGCTCGATCAGCGCGCGCAACGAACCGGCGGGCGCGTGCGTTTTGCGTTTGGCTGCAGCGGGAATGCGCCGGTGACCGAGCCGCATTCGCGTCCAGCGCCCACGGCAGCCGGTAGCGGTCAGCCCACTCCATTCGTCCCCCAAGAGCATTTTTCGACGCAGTGGCGTCCCGGTTCGTCTTAGAAAATGCCACCAATCAAAGACATAGAGCACGTGCCGAATCCGAAGGATCGGAACGTGCTCTAGTTCGCCCTTGCGCCAGGAAAGGCATCGCCCAGCTCTGTGATCAAGGCACCATCGTGGCCGCTCTCGGCGCGGAACACTGCCAGCGGAATGACCATCACGCCGGAGATGAGACGCTCACTGTCCAATTCACCCAACTGGGCATCGACGCTGAGAACGGCTAAGCGTTCGTAGAGTTCGGCGCGATCATCGAGATCTGGCGCATCAACGAGCACTAAAACGAGACTTTTACCCGGCGTGTCGGGGTCAACCGCTGCATGAAAACGGAATTTATCGCTGGACACCATTTCCCCCCCCACCTCGGCAGCAGGGAGCGCGTCTGGGCGGCGCGGCTTCAACGGCGTCACAATCCAGCCAGGCATGTCTGGTGCCGCCGCCACAAGTTTGAACACGCTATCAAAAGCGGCCGGATTACCCTCGGCAGTGATGACGAGATCAAAGCGTTTAAGCGCATCGCGGCCGAACTCAAAACGCAACCGAGAATCGTACTTCGCGAGCGCTGCGTACAGGCGCTCTATACCCTTCAAGACGGCCGTTGATGGTGCCGCACCAGCGCCGCCCGCAGCCTCCATCCCGGCAATCAACTGTTCGTATGACGCCCGGTTGGCTGAGAACCAGGACCAGAACTTCTCAGTCTTGGCCATGGATCGATCGCCCCCTTAAATCGCCAGTTCTGTCTTGGCATCGAAGAAACGCAAGCCTGCGGGATCAAGCGCCAGTTTGATCTGCTCACCTGCTTTCACCCGCACCGATGGCTCGACGCTTGCGACCATGCCAGCGCCATCGCATTTGACGTCAAGAATAACCTCGGAGCCGAGCTGTTCGGAGACTTCGACGGTTACTGCGAGTGTCGTTTCTGCGCTATCGGCGCCAGATGCCATGCGCAGATTTTCCGGGCGGATGCCAAGGATCGATGGCTTGCCTGCATGAGCCGCCATGCGTGCCTTCAGAACGTCAGGAATGCGGATTTTCATGGCGGGATTTGTGGCATAGAGCGTACCGCCTTCATCCGTGATGTGCACATTGGAGAAGTTCATCGGCGGCGATCCGATGAAGCCGGCGACGTACTTGTTGGCTGGGTTGTTATACAGCTCCAAGGGCTCGCCGACCTGCTGGATCAGGCCGTGGTTCATCACCACCACGCGATCACCCAAGGTCATCGCCTCGATCTGATCGTGGGTGACGTAGATCGATGTCGTGGCGAGGCGCTGGTGCAGTTTTTTGATCTCGATGCGCATCTGCACACGCAGCTTGGCGTCCAGGTTCGACAGCGGCTCATCGAACAGGAACACCTGCGGATCGCGGACGATGGCACGGCCGAGGGCAACGCGTTGCCGTTGCCCGCCCGAGAGCATCCGTGGCTTACGTTGGAGGTGATCGACGATGCCAAGAATGTTGGCAGCATTCATGACGCGCTTTTGGATCTCGTCCTTGGAGAACTTGCGCATTTTCAGGCCGAAGGCCATGTTGTCGTATACAGACATATGCGGATAGAGCGCGTAGTTTTGGAACACCATGGCGATGTCACGATCCATGGGCGGCAGGTCGTTGACGACCTTGTTGCCAATGAGAATGTCGCCCTCAGAGATGGTCTCCAAGCCCGCCACCATGCGCAACGTCGTGGTCTTGCCGCAGCCGGACGGTCCGACCAGAACGACAAACTCCTTATCTTTGATTTCGAGGCTGACGCCCTTCACCGCGTGGAAGTCGTCATAGCGCTTATGTATCTGGCGAATAGTGACGTTTGACATGGTAGGTCCCGAGTACGTTAGTACTTTGTGGTTAGTGCTTAGTCGGTTTTTTGGCTACGGATCAAAGCCCGCAGCATCCGACCAATCTCGTCAGCGAGGGCAAGCAGTGGTTTGATTTCGTCTTCCATTAGAAGTTCGACGCGCTGACAGACAAGCAATTGGGTCTCAAGTTCCTTCAGCGACCCCTGGGCAATTCTCAAAAAGTGCACGAAGTATCCTGTCTGGTCCCGACCAAAGCCCTCAGCGATATTCGAGGGCACGGACACAGCCGAGCGCCGTGTTTGAGCGACGAGGCCGAACATCTCTTCTTTCGGCAGGCGCTTGGTCACTCGATACGCGAGCGCACAAAGATCCATCCCCTTCTGCCATACCATCAGATCGCGATAGCTCTGCACTCCCTGTCCGGCGCCCATCATCGCACCCCTAAGCACTATGTACCAAGCACTAAGAACTCATCCCTTCACACTGCCCGTCAGCCCCGAAACATACTGCTCGACAAAGAACGAATAAGCGATCGCGACTGGTATCGAGCCAAGCAAAGCGCCGGCCATGAGCGGCCCCCAGAAGAACACGTCGCCGCGCACCAGCTCCGATATCACGCCGACGGGCACAGTCTTCTGTTCGGGGCTTGAGAGGAACACGAGCGCGTAAATGAACTCATTCCAACTCAAGGTAAACGCAAAGATCATCGCCGACAGGATACCGGGCACGGCGACCGGGATGATGATGTACAGCATGGCCCGCCAACGCGTGGCGCCGTCGATCCGGGCGCATTCCTCAAGCTCCTTCGGAATGGCCTTGAAGTAGCCCATCATCAGCCATGTCACGAAGGGAATGAGGAAAGTGGGATACGTCAGGATCAGCGACCACGGCGTATCACCAAGATTGTAGGCACGGATGATATCCGCCAACGGAATGAACAAGAGCGTCTGCGGGACGAGGTACGTGACGAAAATGCCGGTGCCGAGCAGAGCCGCGCCCTTGAAGTTCAGCCGCGACAGCGCGTAACCCGCGAGCACGCCGCAGACGAGCGAGATCGCCGTCGACACGGTCGCGATGAACGTCGTGTTCCACATCCACAGCCAGAACGTGGTTTCACTGTTGAGATACTTGATGTGAACCAGCGTCGGATCCCAAGTCCAGAACGGTTTGTAGTTCGCCCGATACCACGGGATATAGAGCTCGTTGTCCGGCCGGACGGTCGTGATGATCATCCAGTAGAACGGGAACAAAAGAAAAACTAAGAAGATCCCGATAGGCAAGCGGAAGAACACCCAACGGCGCCAGATTGCACCTTCGATCATTGCGCGCACTCCATGACCGACGATGCGTTCAGTATGACAAGACGAGACATCATCTGGTCTCCACGCGGCGAATGTAGAGCAGCTGGAAAATCACAATGGCAAACAGCAGCGGAAACATCGCGAGCGAAACAGCCGCGCCTTGGCTCAACAGGCCCGTGCCAATGCCGAGTTGATAGGCGTAAGTCGCAAACAAATGGGTCGCATTCGCGGGTCCACCGCCCGTCATGACGTAGACGATCTGGAAATCGGCGAAGGTCTGAATAACCGAGAACAGAACGACCACCATCGTGACCGGTAGCAGCAGCGGCCAAGTGATGTACCAGAAGCGTTGCAGCGGTTTGGCGCCATCGATCGCTGCAGCTTCGCCGAGATCGGGACTGATCGTTTGCAGGCCAGCCATCAGGGAGATGGCGAAGAATGGCACACCGCGCCAGATATTGACGATCATGATCGACAGCATCGCGAGATCGCCGTCGCCGAGCCAGTTCACACCGGCACCAGCTGCCACCAGACCAACCTTGTAAAGCATCCAGTTCAAGACGGCGAAGGTCGGGTCGAACATCCACTTCCAGGCGAAGCAGGCGAGCACCGTCGGCACGATGAACGGCAGCAGGATAAAGGCGCGAACGAAGCGCTTGAACTTGAACTCGCGGTTCAAAAGGATCGCCAGCCAAAGGCCAAGGATGAGCTTAAAGATCGTAGTCACAAACGTGTACAAGAACGTGTTGTAGACAACAGAATGAAAGATCGGGTCTTTAAAAAGACGGACAAAGTTATCGAGCCCGACAAACTCTCCAGGAACCCCAACGCGCGTGTTGGTCACCGCGAGCAGGATGCCCTTCATGAACGGGTAGGCGATGAACAGCAGAAGCAGTGTCATCGTTGGCAACAGCAAAAGCGCCGCAAGGTTACCCTCGCTCTCAAGCGGTCGCCATTTCGTGGGCCGTCCGATGACGATACCGGTCTCGGCGCCAGGAGTTGCAGTGGAGGCCATGGGATAATCCAGGTGCAGACACGCCGGTGCCTAGACGCTCGTAGCCTGCACGCTCGGAACGGGGCGCCCAATTCGGAACGCTCAGTTGAAAACGCGCGGGCAGTGCGACACTGTTGGGAAAATTGCCCCCGCCACCATATGCGGCAGGGGCTGACGCACATTATGCGCCGTAGATCGCCTTCAGCTGGCCTTCGCAAGCCGCGACGACATCTTCGGCTTTCTTGCCCTTGATGGCATCGGCGAACATATTGCCGATCAAATACTTGGTCAGCACTTCTGCCGCTTTGGCATTTGGCTCGCCGGGATTTCCCGGTGTTGCGCCAAGTTTACCAGCCACGGCGAACGGCGCCATAACGGGATCCTTGGTCCAGACGGAATGGCTTTCCCAACCGGTCGTTGCCGGTGTGTAGAAACCCGATGCCGTCGAGAACCATTGATCGTAGTTCTCTTTGGTATGGAAGAAGCGCAGCAGATCTTTCGCGGCCTTCTGGTTCTTCGAGTAGGACGGCAGGGCATGCGAGGTAAAAGTGTGCATGCCGAACTGACCTTTCGGGCCAGCGGGAAGCGGACCGTGGAAGCAGTCATCTTTTAACGGCTTGCCGGCAGCGTCCTTGTACTGGTCTGGTTTGCGCGTCGTTTCGATGTAAATCGAGGCGCCGTTCAGCGTCGAGCAGATGGTACCGGCCAGGAAGGCGCGGTTGTTTCCAGCATCGTCCCAGGCGAGACCGCCTTCGTCGAACGACTCCTTCCATCCCGCAGCCATGAACTTGACGGCGTCGATGGTCTCTTTCGAGTTGATCGCGACTTTACCGGCTGCATCAACTTCGGCGCCACCGAACGACCATAGCAGCGGATAGGCGAAGGTTGGCGGGTCGCCGAACGACTGACCAAAGGATTGGCCAATCGGGAAGCCCTTGGCCTTGTTTTCTTTGCCAGCCTTAAAGTATTCTTCCCACGTCTTGGGGGCACCGTTCGGGAACATTGACTTACGATAGACGGTCATCGCGCCGATGATGGCGGCGGGCATCGAGAAGGTCTTGCCCTTCGAACTCGTGTTGGCGGTCGAAACTTTGTAGTATCCGCCCTGCGCTTTGCCGACTTCGTCTGCGACGTCCGACAGATCGACAAGGCTCGCTTGATAGAGATGCGGGTTGTTATTGAATAACATGATCAAATCAGGTCCAGCGCCTGACTGAATGCCTGAGGTGATGCGCGGCTGAAGATCGTTGCCGTTCACCGTCTCATACTTCACCTTGATGCCAAGTGCTTTCTCAGCTTCCGGGATGAGCTTGGTGCGCAACAGTGCGTCGCAGGCTGGGATAAAGTCGTTCCACCGCAGCCAGTGCACTTCCGTCGTCTGGGCGATGGCGGGCATCCGGCCGGTGGCCAGAATCGCGGCAATGCCGCCCGTGGTCTTGAGTACGTTACGCCGATTGAGTTTGGTCAGTTTGGTCATGCGGATCCTCCCTGAAGGTCCTGTTGACGCCAATGCAGTCTCTTTACTGTCGGCCCGTCACCTGCCGTGACATGCGCGCGGACTCTTGGTGGCCCGTTCAAGCACTTACTTGCGACATTCTTGCCAGTAAAAAATCATACTTTATAGTGGCAGTTGTCAAGCACTGTTTGATCAGAATCTTTGTCGGCTTTTGCCCGAGGCCCTTCGATGCCTGCGCCCAAACCATCAACTTCCTTGCGTCCTGCGCCGCGTTCAAAAGTCATCGCACAGCTCGGCGAGCCCTCGACGACGCACAATCCGTCATCCGCGCGCCCTTTTGATCTGGCACTTGACCGGCTCGCTGTAGGTATCGTCTCAGGCCGCTATCCAAGCGGCTCATTGCTGCCCAACGAGACCTCACTTGGCACGGACGTGGCTGTTTCGCGGACAGCCTATCGGGAAGCGGTGAAGTTTCTGACAGCCAAGGGGCTGATCGAAGCAAAGCCCAAAAGCGGCACACGTGTGCGCCCGCAAAGTGATTGGAACCTACTTGATCCCGATATTTTACGATGGTCACTCAGGGGCGGCGTGACGGTCGCCTTCGTACGGGATCTGTTTGAGTTGCGACGGTGCGTCGAGCCGGACGTAACTCGGTTGGCAGCCCTTCGTCGAAGCGATGCCGATCTCAAGGCGATCCGCATCGAAGTCGAGCGATTGGAGGCGCGTACCCCACTCACGAATGCGTCGATCGCGGCCGACATCGCCTTTCACGAGCACATTTTCGAAGCGAGTGGCAATCGCGCGTTGTCCTGCCTCAAGAGCGTGGTCTCAACCACAGTACTCTGGTCGTTGGGCATCAAGCGCGAGGCAGACAACGGGGCGTTTGTGCGTTCGATTGCCGACCATCGGCGAATTTATGAGGCGATCGCAGCGCGCGACGGGGAACTCGCGGCGGCCCTATCAATGGCACTGATCACATCTGCGCTCACCGAAACGGAATGGGCATTGTCCATCAAGCCTGACCACGTCCCGCCCGACCAGATGCAGACGCGCCCGGTTGTCCTAGCGCGACATCCACTGGCAACAAAGTGAACCTCAGCCGGCGATGACAGGCTTCAACGCGTCCGCTATCAAGCGGATCTGCGATTCACTATCGGTAATTTCAAGTTGCGCTTCGAACCAGTCGATCACCATTTTGCACATCTTTTCTGGTTCAGCCTTGGCGAACGTGCCGCTGTCGGAGAACAAGCGCATGTCGGCGTTAGACCAGCCGCGCTTTTCAAGCAGCCCCACAACGGTATTGTAATCCGCCTGCTTGGGCTGGGGATAAACGCGGGGCACTTTGCGGCCCTCGGCCACTGCCTCGAATACGGCAATCAATTGGGCCTGCAGCGCACCCGTGTGCGATGGATCGCCGAGCACCTTAAGGTATGCCGGATGCGTTTCGCCAGCCGTGATAAACCCGTGGCAAGCCTCGACGCTGTTCTTCCTCAACCGAACGAGGTTCTCGGCGAACGATGCGGCTATACTCTTCAATTTGGCAGACGTTGCTGACAACGCATCACCGGCATGTTTGCGGCGCAGCGCCATCACCTGAAGCATCATCTGTTCAGCGATCTGTGCCTCACCTTTCTGTACACGTGCCAGGGCCGAGGCTTCCTTAACGCGATCACCATACCACTCTGGAAACTCGCGTTTGAGTGTTTGCCAAAGCGGTGCGGTTTGCAAGGCTGCGTCCGTCATTTCGGGGGCAGGCGCGAAACCAATCAACGGCGATTTGGCAGGCGGTGACGTCATCGATGGCGGGACAAGTGCCTTCGCGAACGCCACGATACTGTCACGGTGCGGATAAGCATACAACGCGGCCGCTGACAGAGTGGCCATGAAGAACAAGAGAATTGCCACCCGCGCAATCCACCGACCGATGCCGGCCCGCGAAACCTCGGTTTCGTCATCCTCGAAATCAGGACCGGCAACTGGGGCTGCAGGCCGGCCGCGTTTTGGAGCAACCTGTGGGCCAAGCCGAGGTGCTGCACGTGCTGCTTCCTGTCCGCGAGCGTCTGCAACGGGGGCACTTGAGGCCCCATAGCCCTGAGCTATCGGTTGCCGTTGAGGGTGCTGGGGCTGCATGGCCGCCGGACCCAAGGCGGGTTGCGGCGCTTGTTGCGGCAAGTATGCAGGCTGGGCCGCTCTGGTCGGGATTGGCTCGGGTGCCCGGCCATACGGTACGGCCCCAACTGGCTGGGGCTGAGATGGCTGACGAAACGGGACTTGTGTCGGTGCCGAAGCTGGATTGACCGCCGGTGCCGCGGCGACCGGCGCCGAAGATGACAGACTCGCGGTCGCCTGACCGACGACCGCCTGTGCCGCAAAAGCCGCACGTTCGGTCAATGATTGAGCCATCGCTGGCGAGGCAATCGGTGGAAACGAAGATGCCGATGCCGCACTTGACGACACCCGGGAAGGCTCGACAGGCGCAGATTGCACAGCTCCGCCCTGGGATGGTGCGGCCATAGCGGGGGTGTAGGCGGGTCTTGAGATCGGTGCTTCTGGCATAAGGTTTGCCGGAGCATTCGTGCTATTGGCCGACGCCGGATGCATCTGAGGAGAGGCTGCGGGTCCGGTCGTTGGGGGTTCCGAAGACGGCATGTACGAGTTCGGTTGCAAAGTTGGCGATGGCCCAGTTGCTCCCGAAGCAGGTGGTCCAGGTACAGGCTGGAGCCTCGGTGCACCGGCAGTTTCCAGGATTAGAATGCGCGCAGACCGCCACTCAGGGAAACCTTCTCGCCACAGCAGATCCGACGGTTTAAGATGGTTAAGCTCAACCAGCTTTCGCAATTCCGTATCACTCAGGGGCCCAAACTGCTCGCCATCACGAGCGAGGAACCACTCGGCCTGAGGTGCTGGTGTCAGCGGCACTGGAGGTACGACAGCTGACATGTGCGTCCGATCTCCCTCCAAGTGTCACGTGTGCGCTTCGCCCCACGTACTCAGCACTGTACCCGTTATTTCGAAAACTGAAAATGCAGCCACTGCCACACTCCCACAATTCAACCTCTTAGCATGTTTCCTGCCGTAGCAAATGCGCCTCATGCGACTTTGGTGGTACTGTTCCGATATGGCGATAGTTGGGCGGCGATTATGAGGATCTAGGACGACGCCTATGCGAAGGTCTTTGTTGCCAGTGATCGTATGCATTGACCGACGGTACATCCGCGCAGGGTTGGCAAGCGGCCGCAGGCCAGCAGAAAGCGCTTAAACCTTCATTCAGGTCTTTTGATCGTCGGCATAAGGCATGCTTGCTAATCGTGTATGCTCGAAAAAACGTATCCGTTCGCGCACTCACAACGAATGAAAGTATTGCATCACCGTTGTGTCGGCATTGACCGACAGCACCAGCCAGAATGCGGATTTGGCAAGCTTCAGAGCAGCCGAAAGCGACGCTTAATCAGACGCCAGACCGTCGATGCGTTCACGCGTCAGGGACAAGCGCGCCTCGATAGACCGACGGTGCAGGGCTTCAATTTTCTCGCTCTATACCAAAGCCGAGGAAAAGGTGAAGGTCGGCAGAACCTCAGTATCTGCCTCGACCTTGCCTGACGCCACAATCGAGACGAGCACAAAGCAGGCCTGACAAATGTCTCTGACCGACTTGTTCCCAGGCTTCCGCACTCTCGACATCGACACGCCGGAGGGCAACATATTCGCCAGGATTGGTGGCAGCGGGCCGCCGCTCTTGCTCTTACACGGCTATCCCGAGACCCACGCCATGTGGCACGCAGTGGCACCAACCTTCGCCGCACATTTCACTGTCGTTGCCGCCGACTTGCGCGGCTATGGCCGCTCATTCGTCGCGCCCAGCGCCGCGGACCACCGCACTTATGCCAAGCGCGCCATGGCAGCCGACATGGTCGTCGCTATGCAGCAACTCGGGTTCGATCGCTTTGCCGTCATGGGACATGACCGGGGGGCACGCGTGTCCTACCGCTTAGCCCTCGACCACCCCGACGCAATAACGCGCCTTGTCCTACTCGACATTCTGACGACGGCTGATGTCTGGGCGACCCTTGACCGACGCAACGCCTTGCGCATGTACCACTGGATGTTTCTGGCACAAACATCACCGCTGCCAGAACAGCTGTTAGCGGCCGATCCACGCGACTATCTCGAAGGCCGTTTTCGCCGCGGCACGACCACGTTACCAGCCTGGCTCGATCCTCGCGTCCTAGCGGACTACGCGGCCGCATTCGACCAACCCGCCCGCAGGCGTGCCACCTGTGATGACTATCGCGCCGGCGCTACCATCGACGTCGAGCACGATCTCGCCGACCAGGCGACGGGCCGCACCATAATAGCGCCAACGCAATTGCTCTGGGGTACGCGTGGCAATCTCGTCGACATTGCAGATCCGCTCGCGCTCTGGCGTCCCTGGTGCCAGGCCATTTCAGGACGGGAGATTTCAGGACGGGAGATTTCAGGACGGGCGATCGACTGCGGGCACTTCATTCCTGAGGAAGCGCCGGCTGAACTTTTGGCGGCATCGCTGCCTTTCCTTCAAGGCCAGTCTCAAAGACAACCGAAGACATGGGCTTCTAAGTCGCGTTAAAACCAAGCTATGGATACAGCCAACGTCACTCGCACAAGGCGGCCAACAATGTCGTTCTGGAAATCTCTGTTCGGCGGTGGCGCGTCCGCTAAACCCGTGGCGGCGCCCACGGAGGACTATAAGGGCTTCACCATTTCACCTGCCCCCTACCTTGAAAGCGGGCAGTATCAACTGGCCGGCACGATCCCGAAGGCCGTCGACGGCACCGTTCGAGAGCATAAATTCGTCCGCGCCGACCGCTTCTCGTCCACGGAAGACGCCGTCCAGTTCACGCTCGTGAAAGCGCGCCAGATCATCGACCAGCAAGGCGACAAGGTGTTTGGTTGATCCGCACACGTGCTTTATTGACGCGCGGCGGAGAATGTGGGTGACGTAGACGCGCACGCTGCACGAACCTGCGCCACACTGGGTTGGTTCACTTTCATTTTGACGTGAGCAATCGCCACTGGTCCGGCTTTAAGCGCCCGACAACGGTGAACCCACCTTTGCCGTCGGGCTTAAGCACGGCCGCTTCGCCCTGCACATCCAACAATGGGCCGCCAGCTGCGACCAGATTGTCATCATGCGCCATAATGACTGTATTTTTGCCATCCGCCGGTGGGACGACGAATGGCATCATTGCGGCTTTCATGGCCGCATTCTGTTCAGGTGTGTAATCCTTCGAGGGTAGGATCTTCAGCCCATCAATGCGCTCGTATCGTCCAAAAGCAAGATCGGCCGAGTGGCGCGTGCGGCAAAACGGGCTCGCCAAAACGCGCCCGATCGGCACCTTTTGATCATACAGGAACCGGCCAATACGTTGCGCATCGCGCAGGCCCTGAGCATTGACGTTACGTTGCGACCAGCAGTTTTCAATGTCAGCTGTGACTTGATCTGCAAAGTCCGCCCCGGTCTCGAAGTGACGAAAGTAAATCACATGCCCGCCTGTTTTAAGGGCCGCAAGCAGCGCCTTACCCTTCAACTCTTGGGCCGCCGTTGGCCCACTTGTCAAAGTCGCGGCAACGATTGCGATGACCGCTGTCCATAGTGTGCGCATGGGTCGTCCCGTCCTCTATGATGAACTATTGCCAGTAGATGACTGCGTCGCTCTCGATCTGCGACACAAGCAACGCGACCCCCTCGGCATTCATGACAATGGCTTTGGGTGGCGTGTACGCGGGCCAAGCCGTTTTCAGTTCGGCGAGGGCTTTCTTAATGTCGCGCAGGTGAAGCGGCTCAGTTTTGAAGAGGTCCGGCTCGATGGCCTGGAGTGCGAATTCGGCTGCCAGCAGAAAACCGCGACTGTCTCGATATTCGGATGCGTCTGAAACAACCTGGCCCGCCACGGATGCATCATAGGCGCCAGATGCAGCCTTCAATGCCTCGACAACGGCGCGCATCTGAAACCGAAGATAGGGCGTCTGAAACTTCTTGATCGCCAACGACGCCCGCTTTGCATGCTCATCGTAGGTGCGGCGCGCCGCCAAATATCCTCGTTTGTCCCGCGTCGCGATTGCCTTGGTCAGCGCGGCAACGATCGGTTCAAACGATGCCACACCCTGTCCGCGCATGTATGGCTCGATCTTGGTTCGCAGTTCTTCGCTGGAGGTCGTCAAGTGAGCGAGGGCCGTCGACCAATCACCGGCCTCAATCGCCTCATCGGCAATGAGCGCGTGGCCATGCAGAAGGATAACGTCACGGGAAAACCGCGTCCGCGTGTCACTGACACCGCCATCACGCAAATACGTCTCACCACCGACAGCGCCGTTTTTCGCTTGACTGTGATCCTTGCCGACAAGCTGAGCCAACACGGCGACATCCGGGTTGGGCAATGTGGCCGGCATTTTGGCTGCCGCGCCAAGCGCCGGCCCAACTGCTGCAACCCCGACCCCGATCCAGATCTTTCGCGCAACTATCATAGCGGTCTCGCTTCGATGCCGGTCGCAAACAACGATTTAATGTGTCGGCTGGATGGTATGGCAGGGTTCAGCCTTTCGAGGTCAACAGGGAGAAGCCACCTATGCACATCGCAATTGCCGACGTGTTGACACCGGCTCAAACCGCAATGCTTGTCGCAGGTCTGAAACATGCGACGTTTGTCGATGGCCGCACGACGGCTGGCACACGTGCCGCGCGGATGAAGAAAAATGTGCAGGCGAAGGGGCAAGCCATCGCGCCGCTCGCCGAGTTTCTGCGGGACGCCCTGTTGGCAAACGCGATGATCACGATGGCCACGCGACCCAAGTCTATCATCGGTCCGACCTTCTCGCGTTACCTCAAAGGGGACGCCTACGGAACGCATGTCGATGAACCCATTATGGATGGACAGCGCACCGATATCGCATTCACAGTCTTTCTGTCTGACCCTGCGAGCTACGACGGTGGTGCGCTTATCATCGATGGCACAGACGGTGAGAACGCCATCAAACTCAAGGCCGGCAGTGCTTATTTCTATCCGGCGACGACGTTGCATCGGGTCGATACCATTCTGCGCGGGGAGCGCCTTGCGGCCGTGGGTTGGGTTCGAAGTCTGGTGCGCCAACCCGAACAGCGCGAGTTGCTTTTTGACCTGGATACGGTGCTTCGACGTTTGAGCACTGGACCCAACCCCTCACCTGACGTGGACATGTTGGCCAAAACGCTGGCCAACCTGATCCGTATGTGGGCGGACGATTGATCGACGCCGTGAAGCAAAACTGACAAAACCGGCAGTTAGTGGGCGACCGCACCAGGCGAATTGAAATCGACGGGCGCCCGCATGATCGACGCCGGGGACAGTACCTGCTCCAGCGACGCCAGCGTATCGGCGAAGTCCTGCGCCTCGTTTATAACCCCATCGATTTGAGACGTTTCAAGGAGCGCGAACGCACAAGCGCGCAACGCAGGACATGTTCGATGTTGGCATGCAGCAATTAAAGAGATCGCGATGCATTCGTCGCGGCAGAAGTCGGGACGTGTTCCGTCGGCGATCTCTATTTTACGACATGAACTGGCACCAAAGGCGCCAACCCAAGTCGACAGTTGCGTGACAGCTACTCTCCCCCCAAGCAGACCAAAAGCGCCTGAGTAGAGCTCCCACGCACGCTCCCAACACGCGATATTTCCGGTCTTCCGCCCATGCATCCAATAGCGAAAGCCGAGACCAACAAGCCTTTCGGGCCCCTCGGCGTGAGATGGCACATAGACAACTTCAGGACCCGATCGCGACGAGGCGCCCGACGTTGTTATTCTGGTCCGCGACACTTTTCGCATGGCGATGCCTTTCAAGACGCCCCGTGCGATGCGCGCGACGCAAAGCCGCGCGCATCGTTGCGAGGTGTTGCAACAAAAGGCAATCAGGTGCCGGGCCCTTGATCGAACTGCACTTTGTCCATCAGTTCGGACGCCTTCCGGCGGTACTTGGCTATGTTCTCAAGTGGCAGGGCATCGGGCTTCAGCGTGCCCCAGCTTTTCACGACATCCGATGGTGCGACACTCGCGCTGATGGGGTACTCGTTGTTCACGTCCGCGTAGATTTTCTGTCCCTGATCGGACACCAGGAACTCCATCAACTTGAGCGCATTGGCCTTGTTCGGCGCATATTTGGCCAGTGCCATGCCCGAAATGTTGACGTGCGATCCGCGATCAGCAGCGTTTGGAAACAAGATTTTCACACTCTCCGCCCAAGCCCTCTGCTCCGGGTTTTTCAACATCGCTGCCATGTAGTAGGTGTTCGCAATGGCGATGTCGCACTGCCCCGAATGAACGTCACGAACCGCCTCGCGGTCGCCGCCAGCGGGCTTGCGGGCGAGGTTGGCCTTCATCCCCTTCAACCATGCTTCAGCGCCAGCTTCCCCCTTGTGGGCGATCACCGTCGCCGCCAGAGACGTGTTGTAGACGTGCTGACCAGCGCGTGTGCAGAGTTTGCCTTTCCATTTCGGATCCGCGAGTTCTTCGTAGGTGATGGCATCCTGTTTGACGCGCTCCTTCGACGCGTAAATGACGCGGGCGCGCAGTGTAAGTCCGAACCAGTGCCCGTCACCGTCGCGGTAGGCAACGGGAACCGCGGCCAAAAGCGCTGGCAACGATGCAGCTTGGGTCAAACCAGCATCCTTGGCTTCTGAAAGACGACCCGCATCGACCGTGAACAACAGATCCGCTGGGCTCAGCAGACCCTCGGCCGACATACGCTCATTCAGTCCGGCACTGGCAAACACCACGTTGGTCTGGATACCCGTCGCCGCCGTGAATGCCTTCAGCAGCGGGTCGATCAAACCGGGCTCCCGATAGGAGTAGATGTTGACTTTTTCCTGCGCTGTGGCCGGGAAAGCAGACGCTGCTATGACAGCGGCAAATAAAGAAGAACGCGCGCTGAGGCGCCGAAGACGAGACATCAATCAAGCTCCAATCATTGGGGTTCAAGGCCCCGACATCGGTACGCCAGCGGTGGTGGCCGACGCCGCTAACAACCACCGCAAAGCAACTTCGTCAATAGCTGAGTTCTGGAGTCAGAATTAGAATAATTCCAATAAAATGAGCATGTTGCGATTGCTGTAGATTCAAGGCAGTCCGGTCGCCCCGGCCCCTAAATCGATGTGGCACGCGCTGGCCAACCCAGCGGAGTTGGCCAACCCCAAGGGGTCTAACGCGTGTGCAGCAGCGGCGCCCTTTACTCGACACCGCTCTCGCCCTGGCATATGGTATGCCAGACCATCGCGCGCACGTTCCGATTTTTCAAAAACGGAACGTGCTCTATGTCTTTGATTGGTCGCATTTTCTACGACGAGCCGGGAAGCTACTTCGTCGGAGAATGCTCCAGACTCTATGTCTCCAATTGGTCGCATTTTCTACGACGAACCGGGAAGCCACTTCGTCGGAAAATGCTCCAGATCAGGCACTTTCGGGGCAGATCGCATCATGTCGGCAGCGGGTCAGACTGAGCAGACTAAACAGCAAAAGCGTATCCATCCAGGCGCTGGACGGCGGTCCGCCCCGCTGTTTCCAAAGGGCCGCGTCTTGCGCCAAGCCGAGGTCGAAGCAGTCGCCAAACTGATCGGTCCCGGCCCCTTTGAGCGCGCCCTCCTGATCGAATACCTGCACAAGATCCAGGACGCTGAGAAGTGCCTTCCCGTAAGCCACCTGCACGGGCTCGCTGAGTTGATGCAGCTCGCCATGGCCGAGGTTTACGAAGTAGCGACCTTCTATGCCCATTTTGACGTCGTGCCGGACGGTGCAACACGACCAGCCGAAGTGACGATCCGCATCTGCGATAGCCTGTCGTGCATGCTTGCCGGCTCCGACGCGCTGCTCTTGGCCATGCAGAGCGAGGCGACCGAAAACGTGCGTGTGGTGCGCGCGCCGTGTCTCGGCTCGTGCAATACGGCACCGGCCGCCGAAGTTGGGCACCATCACGTCGACCACGCCACGGTCGCCAAACTACAGACGCTTGCGGACGCGCATCATACGCATGCTGATATTCCAGCATATATCGATCTGGCTGCCTACAAGACCAAAGGTGGCTATGGCGTCCTTGCCGACTGTCTGGCCGGTCGCCGGACGCCAGATACCGTCATTGCAGCCCTGTCAGACGGCGGCTTGCGTGGCCTTGGCGGCGCTGGTTTCCCGACGGGCCGCAAGTGGTCGCTGGTGCGCGCGGAAAAGGGCCCGCGCCTCATGGCCGTCAACGGCGACGAAGGCGAGCCCGGCACCTTCAAAGACCGTCACTACTTGGAGCACAACCCGCACGCGTTCCTCGAGGGCATGCTGATCGCCGCCTGGGTTGTCGAGGCGGCCGACGCCTATATCTATATGCGCGACGAGTATCCAGCTGTGCTGCGCATTCTCGCGGCGGAGGTTGCGGCGCTTGAAACAGCCGGACTGACCAAGCACACAAAAGTACATATCCGCCGCGGCGCAGGAGCGTACATTTGCGGCGAGGAGAGCGCGATGATCGAGAGCATCGAGGGCAAACGGGGACTGCCACGTCATCGTCCGCCCTACGTCGCACAAGTGGGCCTGTTCGGCCGCCCAACGCTCGTCAACAATATCGAGACCCTCTACTGGATTCCAGAAATACTCGCCAACGGTGGCGCATGGTTTGCCAAACAGGGAAAGAACGGCGCCAAAGGTTTGCGGACTTATTCCGTCTCCGGCCGCGTCAAGAACCCCCACGTGGTTCTTACGGCCGCTGGCACTACGGCGCGTGAACTGATCGATCTATGTGGCGGCATGGCCGACGGCCACGCCTTCAAAGGCTATCTGCCCGGCGGCGCGTCCGGTGGCATTCTACCCGCCTACCTAAGCGATATTCCCTTGGACTTCGGCCAACTCGAAAAGCACGGCTCGTTCGTCGGTAGCCACGCCGTCGTCATCCTGTCCCACAGGGACGACATGAAGTTGGTCGCGTTGAACCTGCTGAGGTTTTTCGAAGACGAAAGCTGCGGTCAATGCACACCGTGCCGCAATGGCACGGAAAAAGCGGTGAGACTCATGGCGTCCGGCACTTGGGACCCGGAGGTCCTGGCGGATCTCGCCCAGGTGATGGCCGACGCCTCCATCTGCGGTCTCGGCCAAGCAGCCCCGAACCCGATTAAGAGCGTGCTAAGATACTTTCCGGAAGACATACGCTGAAACAAGCCCGGCCCCGCGATTGCCGCGGAGCCGGGTTTTAGATGCAGAGAAAGCTGAGTTCAGGCCTGCGCTGGCTCGGCCGCCGCTTCCGCTTCGGTGATCAGCGTGCGCGCCTTGTTGATCCAGCCATCCTTTTCGATGGCGCCCTTCAGGTCGAGCAACTCGTCCACGTTGGCGAGATCAACATCTGAGAAATTTGCGATCTGAGCATACTGGATGCAGTTGATGGCTGAGAGTTTGCCAGCCAACACGGGCGAAATACCAATGATCTTTGTGAGATCGTCCGCGAGACCTTTTGGCCTCTTGAAGCCTTTGAAGGCGGCGTTGAGCTTTTTCGCACGAATGTCTGTGCGTTCGAAGATACGGGCAGCTTTGCCACGACGGCCGCGCAGATAGTACAACTTGGCGCGGCGGACCTTACCACGGCGGACAACCTCTATCTCGCCGACCATGGGCGAGTAGATCGGGAACACGCGTTCCACGCCTTCGCCGTAGGAAATCTTACGGACCGTAAAGCTCTCATTGAAGCCGGCGCCGGAGCGAGAAATACAAACGCCTTCATAGGCCTGCAAGCGATAGGTCGCGGCCTTGGGCCCGTCCTTTTTCGCCTTCTTTTTATCCTTTGGATCGGCGTCGCCCACTTCCTGGACACGAACCATGACTTTTAGCGTGTCACCCGGCTGAAATTCAGGGATCCGGCGTTGCGAAGTGATCTTGGCGATCTGCTCCGCTTCAATTTGCTGAATAAGGTTCACGCGTCGTCATCCTTGCTACGGACGTCATTGATTGCAGAGGAACGTGACGCACGGCAGGATTGCGGTGCGGCAACGAAGTTATGACAAGGTCACGGGTCTTCGCGCTTTACAGTCGCATTCCGCGGCGCCGCTCATGCGGCCCGGATGGGCAATCCCGGTTCAGTGGGAGTTAGCATCGTTTACGCGAACGAGTGAACTCTAGCAACCCTTCACTTTGGCCCCCTCAGATTGACCCCGCAACCTTGGCAAGGTCGGCAAGCCGGGTTCCAGGCCGCGCACCGACGTGCGAAATAACCTCAGCCGCAGCAAGAGACCCGTAGCGACCGCAAACCTCGTGCGACTTGCCCTGCGTGTGGCCAAAAAGGAACCCCGCCGCATAGAGATCGCCAGCGCCCGTGGTGTCGACCACCGTCGCCACCGGTTCGACCGGAACTGTAACTACTCCCCCGGACGAAACTACTACGGAGCCTTTTGACGAGCGCGTTAAGGCCGCAACTTTCGCATCCCCCTTAACGTGGGCCACGGCATCGTCGAACGACTGGGTTTCGTACAGTGACAGGATCTCGGTCTCGTTCGCAAACAGAATGTCGACGTCTGATTTGATGAAGGCGCGAAAGTCGGCACGATGGCGGCCGACACAAAAACTATCGGACAGTGTCAACGCAACTTCGCGCCCCGCGGCGCGAGCGATGGCGGCCGCCCCACGGAAAGCAGCTTTGCCGGCGTCGGTGTCGAACAGATAGCCCTCAAGATATGTGACTTTCGCGGATTGAATCTTGGCTTTGTCGAGGTCAGCTTCGGTGAAGTGCGTGGAGATGCCAAGCAGCGTGTTCATCGTCCGCTCGCCATCGGGCGTGACCAGGATGAGAGAGCGCGATGTGCCTGGAACACCGGCCCCTTTGGCGACAGCAGCGTTGTCAAAGGCAACGCCCGACGCCTTGATATCATGCGCGAAAATTCGACCGAAATCATCGGCGGCAATTTTGCCGATAAACGCCGCCTTGCCGCCGAAAGACGCAACGCCGACGACGGTGTTGGCCGCCGAACCGCCAGACATTTCGAGCCCCGGTCCCATGCCGACATACAACGCTTCGATGCGCGCTTCATCGACGAGGCTCATGCCACCCTTGGGACAGCCATGCTTGGCCAGATAAGCATCATCGCAGCGGCCGAT
>JANNXS010000023.1:0-9372 GCA_031409695.1 Hyphomicrobiaceae bacterium | reverse complement strand
GATCAACATCAACATCACGTCTTTCAACGTCGTTTCGCTGATTGCCATGGTGCCCGAGAGCGAATGCAAGACGCCGACTTTGATCGTGTCTTGAGCAAACACCGGCCCGCTCGAAGCGAGCGCTATTGCCCCGGCGGCTAGGCTGAGTGCTGTGCGGCGATTTAACTGCATCGATGGCTCCACTGGTTACCGTTTAGTTAACACAGCAAGTGACGTGCCAGCTTTTAAAATTAATTCAACCTATTGATTTTAAATGTTATTTTGAGATATGAGATTGGTGGCGCATTTGTGCGCTGGCGAAACTTTGGGCAACCCGACAGACTATGCACAACGTTTTGGCAGACATGTGAGGTCACCAGTGAAGTGCTAAAGCCCCGCATTACTTTCAAGACGCAGGTCGCAGAAATCATCCGTCAAACTATGGGCACTGTGAATGGTGACGAGTTCACCGACGAGGTCGCAAAAAGGGATCGATTTACGACTTCTCGACGCTATACTCACGCGAGCAAACGTTGTCGGCAGCGAGCAATTCGTCGCTGGTTCAGGCGCACTCGTTGTCTGTTCGTGTGCTGGTTTCTCGGACGCCGACAATGCCGTGCGAAAGACTGAGCTCGGGCAAGCGTCGGAGCAGCGCCAAGGCACGAAGTCGCGGGACATTTGGATGCGCGGGTGTAGCGGGCGCTATGGCAATTGTGGCCGGGCGCAACGGTGGCCGTTGATGTGAGATCTCGTCGGGGCACTGCCGAGCCACTGGGCGCGGGGCGAAGTTGCGCCTGGACGGGTGCGTCTATGTCTGCAAACTCAGCATTGCGATAGCAACTTCGACGATGCGACCCTGTTGCAACTGTTACGCTATCCGTCCATCCGCTTCTCCGTCGTCGAACCCATGATCGCACTCCTATGGCGTCCCCAGGTTCACCGTGACGCTTTTGCGCTGCGTGAAGCTATCCAGCACCCCCTCGAGCGAATGCTCGCGACCGATGCCGGACTGCTTGACGCCGCGGTAGGGATGGCCCGGCGATTGGCCTAGGCCCTGATTGACCTGCACCCACCCCGCTTCGACGGCATGTGCCGTTCTCAATGCGCGTCCGACGTCCTTGGTCCACACGTCGGCGGCTAGACCGTAGCGCGAGTCGTTCGCAATACGGATTACCTCGGCCTCGTCGGTCCAGCGAATGGCAATCAGGATGGGCCCGAAGATCTCTTTGCGTGCGAGGCGCCAGTCGTTGGCCGCGTTCGCGAAAACTGTCGGAATGGCGAAGTAGCCTTTCGACAGTGGGCCGGTTTTTGGCGGCAGGCCACCGAACAGCAGTTTCGAACCAGGCGTGCTCAAGCCTTCCTCGTCGTAACCACACACTTTGTCGAATTGCTTCTTGTTAGTGATGGCACCGACGTCTGTTGTCTCATCGAGCGGGTCACCGATCCTTAGCTTCGCGGTCTTTTCTGCCAACTTCTGCAAAAAGCTGTCAAAGATGTCGGCGTGCAGGAACAGGCGCGAGCCGACCGTGCAGGATTGGCTTTGGCGCGTGAAGCGCATGCCGGCGATGATGCCGTCTGCCACCCAGTCTTCGTTGGCATCCAGTTAGACGATGGCAGGGCTCTTGCCGCCAAGTTCGAGACTGACCGGCACGATGCGCTCCCCGGCCGCGCGCATGATGATTTTGCCAACCTCGATCGAGCCCGTGAACGAGAGTTTGCGCTTATCCGCGGCAGCGGTCCAGGCACCATCTATGAGCATCTTCATGCTCTTGATGGGGCGCATTGCCGATGCAGCATGTTTTGTCGCGCACATGATCGTCTCTCATCTTTTGCGGCGTTCGCTCGTCGCGATTGGGTCGACGTCACGCGATGTCCACGCGCACAGCAACCGCCGCACTTGCAATGACCGCTAAGTCGTTGCCGGTCTCGTCCGGGACATCGAGGCCGCCCTTCACCACCTTCACACTGACTTGGCCGTGCGGCAACGATGCCTTGACGGCGGCTGCGTCGACCTGGTCAGGCCGCTGCACGCCGATCGTCACTTCGACCAGCATGTCTGACGGCTTGATGTTCAGCGCACGCAGGAACGACAGCGAACTGTGGTGCAGACAGTCCTGCACCGCCCTGAGCGCGGCCTTAGTGTAGTTGCCGCCGTGCAGATCGTTGCCAGTGCCGAGTTCGAGAATAATCCGTTGGATAGCCATTGGGCTTGTCCTCATGCCACGTCGAGGCGGACGATGACCGCCGCATGGGCGATCAGCGTTGCGTCGGTGCCAGCGTCGTTCTCTATCCGCAGGCCACCTTCGACCGCTGTGACTGTGCCCTTGCCGTAGGGCAGGATTGCAAGCACGGCGGCCTTATCGACCGTGGCGGGATTTGGCGTACCGATTATGATGTCCACGTGCATGGCCTCCAGGGGCTGCTTGAGCGCGGTCGCAATGTTCAGGGTATTGTGCCAGAGCGCATCGCTCACGGCACGGACGGCCGCCTTCGTGTCATCAGAGCCGCGTATATCGGTCCCCATGCCGATCTGCAGCACCATGCGTTTGAGAGTCATTCGGTTTCCTCCTCCTGCGACAAGGGCGTCGGCGACTGATCGGATATTTGCAGGGTTGGCCAGACCTGACGTAGGCCAGACCTGACGTCGCCTTGCGTGGCGAGAGACGAGTGACGAGCCCGTTAGCACGTGCCGGATCGCAGCATGATCCCCCGCTGGAGAGCAGCCATGACGATATAGTTCGATCTCTTAGTCCGCAACGGAACCGTTATCGACGGCACGGGGCAGCCGCCCCACTCAGCGGACGTCAAGATTGTCGGTGGCAAAATTGCTGCTGTCGGCAAGATTGGCGACACGGGGCGGAAAGTGATCGACGCCAGAGGCCATATCGTTACGCCCGGTTTTGTCGACATCCACATGCACTAGGACGGCCAAGCGATTTGGGACAGCCGTCCGGCGGCGTCGGTTTTGCGCCCTGTCGCACGATCAACCGCAACAAACTAATGCAGTTAATGGACGGCTTCGAAGATATTCCCGGCCCCGTTTTGCACGAAGGGCTAACTTGGACGTGAGAGTCGTTTGGAGCGCAGCATCTCACAGCGCAGCTGGAATAGAAGCAATCACGGGTTTTATCAGCCTACCTCCGCTGACCCTTTAGCACCTTGGCCAGTTAGCGCCTTGGCCAAAGTTTTGCCTGTGGTTTGGTAAGCTGCAGAACCCACAAATTGCGGGTTGAATTGCCCAAGAAGCGTGTTTCGAGTTCACTTTTGCTTGCGCTACCCAGCGTTCAATTAAAAATCTTTCCGGAATTGACCGGCGTTCAAGTGAATGTTGCTATTAAGCCGCGTTCAATAATTACCCCGTTCCCTGACTTGTAACCACCACTTGTCAGACGACTTCGGTCAAACCGATTAACTCTATGTCATTGCGTGCTTTGTGGCTTGTTGTAATGCCGGGTAGCTGCAAGCCAGAACGTGCCGTTCTCCACCTCGGTCTTATAGATAACCTCGCCACCAGAATGTGGTTTACCGAACACATAGGCTCCGCCAAAGCATCGACAACGCACTGAAAAGACTTAATTTTCGCTGCGCTGCAGCATCGAAACTCTCTTGCCGTCCGCGAACGCCCCACCTACTTTCCAGGTCATGCACTGCTCGTTCGGTGCAACCCACTCGGTGGTGCCGGTCCATTCCCCCCGGGTCCACGCACCACCGGCTGCCGGGCACCCCCCCAAGGGAGCGCCCGGTAGCATTCGAAGTGAGGACGTAGCTCCAACAAAGGAGACACCGATGGAACTGATAAAGGTCGATTTGGCTCTGCTCGCAGCCCTATCTTCTTTCGCGTTTCTCGCAGCTGTGGTGTTCGGCATGGTCTGAGCCCCGATTTCGGTCAGCCCCACGACGAGCAATATGGCGATCGTAGCCCAGGCGATCTTTGAAACCCCAACGTAACCTGAGACAGCCTCTCCGCCTTCCGTAGGCGTCTACTGACGAGACCGGCGCGGTTCCCCTTCCGCGCCGGTTCAATTTCATGGCATGGCCCCTGGGAAAGAATTGACGCAACCGGGGACACCTCATGGCGGAGTCTAATCGTCGCGCCACGCTGCTTGGATTTGGCGCCGTTTTGATGTGGTCGACGCTCGCGGCCTTTACCGTCTTTGCAGGTAAAATCCCGCCCTTCCAGTTGACCGCCATGACCTTTGTCATCGGTACATGTGTCGGCCTGGTTTTTATGGGCGTAACCGGCCAGTCGCTCCTCATGCTCAAAACCGTCCCGCTCGGCGCTTATGCGCTTGGCGTTTATGGGTTGCTGGGTTTTCACACCTGCTATTTCTTCGCGCTTCAGAACGCACCACCTCTCGAGGTGTCGCTGATCGTGTACCTTTGGCCCCTGCTGATTGTCTTGTTTACGGGTCTACTGCCTGGCCGCGATGGCAGCGCGTTGCGCTGGTGGCACATGACGGGCGCTGGCATCGGATTTGCCGGCACCGCGCTCATTCTGCTTGGCGGCACTGACGCCGGGCCAGTCTTCGCCAGCGCCACTTCGGGCGCCCTCATGGCCTTTCTGGCGGCCGTCATCTGGGCGACCTATTCAGTTGCCTCGCGACTCTATGCAGGCGTTCCGTCGAGTGCGGTGGTGGCCTCATGTGCGGCGACGGCTGTCGGTGCCGCGCTCCTGCATCTGGCTCTTGAGACGACGGTGATGCCGGCCGGACTGACCGGTTGGCTCGCCATCGTGGCGCTTGGCCTCGGCCCAGTCGGTATCGCCTTCTACATCTGGGATGAGGGCATGAAGCGGGGCGATATCCGCCTGCTCGGTGTTGCCTCGTACTTGACGCCGTTGGTATCGACCGTCCTTCTGGCCGTCCTTGGTTTGGGCAAAGCCACCGCGACCCTGTGGATCGCGGCAGGTTTGATCGTCGGCGGCGCCCTGCTTGCGAGCGCGGATAAGTTGCGGCGGGGATAATCGCTGCGGTTGGAGCATTTTCTGACGAATTGGCTTCCCGGTTCGTCGTAGAAAATGCGACCAATCAACGACATAGAGTACGTTCCGATTCCAAAGGATCGGAACGTACTCTAAACGTGGAGACCGATGGTATGGTCTCGCGATCACGGCATCTCAACATTGAGGATTCGTTCATGGCCGATGCTTCGACAACCCCTGGCTTTGCAACCCTCGCGGTGCATGCGGGAGCAGCACCTGACCCGACAACGGGCGCACGTATCACACCGATTTATCAGACGGCGGCTTATGTCTTCAACAATGCCGATCATGCTGCTTCGTTGTTCGGGCTCGAGGCGTTCGGCAACATCTATACACGCATTGGAAATCCGACGCAGGGCGTGCTCGAACAACGCGTCGCAGCACTTGAAGGGGGTACGGCGGCGCTGGCAGTCGCCTCGGGGCACGCCGCACAATTGTTAACGTTCCATTCGCTGATGCAGCCTGGCGACGAGTTTGTCGCTGGACGCCAGCTCTATGGCGGCTCGATCAACCAATTCAACCACGCCTTCAAGAATTTCGGCTGGCACGTCCGATGGGCCGACGGCATGGACCCATCGTCGTTTGACTCAGCCATCACGCTGAAGACCAAGGCGATCATCATCGAAAGCGTTGCCAATCCTGGCGGCATCGTCATCGACATCGATGCCATCTCAAAGATCGCAAAGAAACATGGCCTGCCGCTGATCGTCGACAACACGATGGCCTCGCCCTACCTGTGCCGACCAAAAGACCACGGCGCCGATATCGTTCTGCACTCGCTGACCAAGTTCATGTGCGGCCATGGCAATTCCATTGGTGGCGTGATTGTCGATTGCGGCACGTTCGATTGGCTTGCCTCGAAGCGCAAGTATCCGATCCTGCAAGATCCAAACCCCAGCTACAACGGCATGAAACTCGGCGAGACCTTTGGCAATTTCGCCTTTGCCATTTCTTGCCGCGTGATGGGGCTGCGCGATCTCGGACCGGCGATCTCGCCGTTCAATGCGTTCCAGATTTTGACCGGCATCGAGACCTTGCCGCTGCGCATGGAGCGGCACTGTTCGAATGCATTGGCGGTCGCAAAACACCTCGAAAAGCACGCCAAGGTCGCCTGGGTGAATTATGCCGGCCTCGAAACGAGCGCCAACCATGCGGTTGCCAAACGGATCACGCCCAAGGGCGCGGGCGCCGTGTTCACGTTCGGCGTCAAAGGCGGCTACGAGGCTGGCGTCAAGTTCGTCTCGAGCTGTAACCTGCTCTCGCACTTGGCCAACATCGGCGACACGCGCTCACTGGTCATCCACCCAGCGTCGACCACGCACCGTCAGCTAACGGACGAGCAACGTAAAATCGCGGGCGCGGGCGGCGACGTTGTACGGCTGTCGATTGGGATCGAGGACGTAGCCGATATTTTAGCCGACATTGATCAGGCTTTGGCCGCTGGGTAGGACGTTTCAAGTCGTCTCATCCCTTGCGGGCAATCGCCACCAGCGCTGCGATTTCAAACAACATCTGCGCGCCGGCGTGTGCCGTGTTGGACGAGGCGTCGTATTGCGGAGCGACTTCGACCACATCGCCGCCAATGATGTTGAGCCCAGCGCACGAGCGTAGCAGCGCCAGGGCTTCGCGCGTCGAGAGACCGCCGATCTCGGGCGTGCCTGTGCCCGGTGCGAAAGCGGGGTCGAGGCTGTCGATGTCGAATGAGACGTAGGTCTGGCCGGCGCCAACGACATCGCGGATTTTCGCGGCGACTTTGTCAACTCCGAGCGTGTCGAGTTCTTCGGCGTGGATGACAGTCATGCCGCTCTCATAGGAGAACTCCCAGAGGAATTCCGAGTTACCGCGAATGCCGATCTGGATGGTCCGCGCCGGGTCGAGGACGCCGTCCAGCACGGCCTGACGAAACGGACCGCCGTGGTGGAATTTCGAGCCTTCGAAAGGGCCCGACGTATCACAATGGGCATCGATATGGATCATACCGACGGGCGCTTTGGCACCGATGGCCTTGAGGATCGGAAGCGTGATCGAGTGATCTCCGCCGACGCTCACCGGTGCAACGCCAGCCCGCACAACCTTGCCGAAGTAAGCCGCGATGTCCTCATGGCTTTCCTCGAGCGAGTATCGCGACCGGAACGAGACGTCGCCCACATCGGCCATCTTGACCATGCTCGACGGAACCATTTTTAGCGTATGATGATAGGGGCCGATGCGCTCAATCTGACGGACAGCGCGGGGCCCCAATCGTGTACCGGCCCTGTTAGTGACACCCAGATCCATGGGCACGCCGATCAGTGCAACGTCGAGACCGCCGAAATCTGTCAGATCCGACGCATCCAGGCGCAAAGGGGCGTCGAGGAGAGTTGCGACGCCCTCGTACGGCTTCTTGCGCTGGCCGCCGTTGAACAGCATGTCAGCAACGCGTTTAAACGCGGGGTCGTAAACGTCGCCGCCGTTGGCACTGCCATACTTGGCGCGAAGGGCTGCCAATTTGTCGGCGGATGGCTTGTCCATGATGGATACCGTGGCGAAGCGGGCACATGTCCTTGTGTCCGTTCCTCATATCCAGGCCGAACGCAAGCGGGCCGAACACAAGCGGGCTGAACACAAGCGGGCTGAACACAAACGGGCTGAACACAAGCGGGCTGAATGAGATCAATCACCCTCTGCCGCAGCGATCAGAACGAAAAAAGACCGTCCCCGACACAAGTCGGAGACGGCCCAAATATAAACAGCGGTCGATCGAGTCTTAGGCGCTTGCCGACATTTTCTTCAGGCGCGCATTGAGACGCGAAACCTTTCGGGCCGCCGCCTTTTTGTGCACAGTGCCCTGGTTGGCCGCGCGCATAATTTTTGATTCAGCGGCTTGGAGCACGATCGCAGCGTTCGCTGCATCACCCGATGCAAGTGCCGTCTCTACCTTGCTCACAGTCGATTTGTAGCGCGAACGGCGTGACTTGTTAACCTCAGTGCGGCTCACCATTTGGCGGGCGGCCTTTTTGGCCGAGGACGTATTGGCCATGCGATAAAGTCTCCTCGAACGGTCGCGGGCGGCGCTCTCGGATGGGGCGCTGACGCCGCAAATGCCGAAATCTGCCGGTTTGGATGAGTGGTCGGTTGTTATGGATAGTCAGATCGATAGAAAGCCGCTGGTCACCCTGGCAAGGCCCAGGCGGCAAATGGCATGGGCGGCTATAGGGGCTTAGCTGTTGCAGGTCAACAACGACAGCACACAACGGCAGCACGTCGAAGGCCAGAGTGCGGTGCCCGCTTAACGGTGTGTATCATCGGTAAGGTCGTCGTCGTCGTCGTCCGGCTCATCCAGAGGTAGGCTCGCCTGATGTGCCTCCTCGAGGACATCGAGTGGGACCTCGTCGGGCATGAGGGCTGCGACGTCATTTGGTTCGGGCACCTTGAAGTCTGACGGCAGTGTGTTGTCGAGCAGACCCGCGCCTTTGAGCTCGGCAAGGCCCGGCAAATCCTTGATGGCATCCATGCCGAAATGCTCAAGGAACTGCCCGGTGGTGCCGTAGGTGATCGGCCGGCCTGGCGCGCGGCGGCGTCCTCGTGGCCGTATCCAGCCGGTTTCCATGAGCACATCGAGCGTTCCAGCGGACGTCGCGACGCCGCGGATCTCCTCTATTTCGGCACGGGTGACCGGCTGGTGGTAGGCAATGATCGCCATGGTCTCCATGGCGGCCTTCGACAGCTTGCGCTCCTCTTTGGCATGGCGTTCCAGCAAATAAGACAAATCCTCGGCGGTTCGGAATGCCCATTTGCCCGCCACGCGCACAAGGTTGACGCCGCGGCCAGAATACATCCCCTGAAGCTCTGCCATCAGCCCTTTGATGTCGTCCCTGGACTTCAAATGCTGGGCCAGCGTCGCCTCGTCGATCGGCTCGGACGCGGCAAACAGGAGGGCTTCAAGAATGCGCAATTTTTCGTGCCGGTCCGCCGACGGCAAATGCGACACGTCACCGGCCGGTGTGATGCTGGCTTTGGGATGCTCAGGTTTGGTGCCGCCGCCCTTTGCTTTCGCCACAGGCGCCGCCCGGCGATTGTCCGGGGCAGACGTCACCGGGCTTGGCGTCACCGGGCTTGGCTCAACGAGGTTTGGATCAGTGGTGCATTGGTCAAATAGGCTTTGCGCCAGCTCGTCCCGGTCCGCCAGGCGAAGCACCCGGGTTGCCATGTCTTGAGTTGCCATGTCGTGCGCTGCCATGTCGTGTCCCTTGCGGTCTGTCACGGCTCCTCGGCTTAACGCAGCGGAACACTTAAGGTTGGGCGCTCCAGGACTACCGACACGGGACTGCCCGAATTGGTTATGAATTTCAAGTGTGTGAGTTTCGACCACCCCCGCCGACATGAAACGCCCACTGATATGAAAACCCGTGCAGAAACGCGGGGCGGCCCCA
>JANNXS010000022.1:0-2539 GCA_031409695.1 Hyphomicrobiaceae bacterium | reverse complement strand
GCGAGTAGTATTCAGCATCGTTCATTGCGCAGTACTTGTCATAAGCCTGCTTTAGGCTGGATGAACTATTAGAGTTGCTGCTTGAAACGCCAAAGGTAAAGGCGGCGTAGCCAACGTTAGCGCCTGCTGCATTCGCTGCTGCATTAAATTCTTGTTGATTAGACCACTTTTCTTTACACATAGCAGTTCGAATTGAATTATAAACTACGGATTGTTCTTTTTTGCTGTATGTATTATATGCCTTTTGGGTAAGCACGGCATCGCAGAACTGCGCATGAGCCGTGGCGCTCATACCGGCAAGGGAAAGCAAGTACATCGCAATTGATATTCGCATGCTATAGACCTCTTATGAAACGAATAGTCGGACCTTGAAAAAGCAGAGCTGAGAACAGAATCGCCTGTTGCGAGCTCTTAGGTATGACCCGCTGCAATCCAGCCAGCGACAGCGAGGTGACTGGTAACCCACTGCTGCTCTCCTCGTCTGCTCATGATACGTTGAATGGATTACAATGCAAGAGGCGGGGCAGCTGAGTTGGCGGCGAGCGACTTCGGCACCTCTTCGGATAGATAATTCTGGTGTGATATCCCACAACCTAAAGATTGACCAAGGGCGCTCTGCCACACCCTGCCACACCCCAGGCGAACACTCACGGGCGGCTGGCTGTGTTTATGCCGAATACGCCTCGGTATGTTTGCTGTGCGGCAAAGTTTACGCGATCTTGCGGATGCAGGACTCAAAAAGCACACGCCGTCTGATCATCCGTGTCTCGCGACGGTCGCAGCTGGCCCGAAGGCCTCAAGCCAGGACATCTGCTGGTCCGTCCGTCCTTGTCCGATCACCCGCCGACGGCCACCATCTGTTTATCAACCGGTCGGTTTCGGGCGTGGCGCAAGCCATTCTGGTTGTTTTCCTTGGAGCGGGCCCCTGGTTCTGTTCAGCCAAGGGCTGCCCCACCACCTCGTCAAGCCTTCTGCGCAACGGTGGGATTTCTCAGCATAATGGACGTATTCAGCGTCGCCGCGAACATGACCCACGCAAGGTACGGCGCAAAGAGCCAAGTGGCCGTCTCGCTCGATGGCCAAGCCAAGATCATGAACGCGACAATTGTCACCAACATGCCGAGTGCGTCGACGAGTGCTGCGGTGATTTGACGTCGGCCGAACATCAGCCACGACCACGCGGCATTGAACGCGAGGTTCAATGTCCAAACCGCCAGTGCTGGCCCAAATCCAGCAGATTTCCAGACCAGCCATCCCGCCACGGCAATCAACAGGTACAGAATCGTCCACGCCGGCCCAAACAGCCAGTCGGGCGGCGTCCAGGTGGGCTTGTTCAGTGATCGATACCAGTCTCCGGGCATGAAGAGCGCCCCGCTCAATGCGACGACAAACACCACGGCGATGAAAGGGAGCAGGCTCATCCAGTCGGACATGCGTTATGGGCCTTTTTATTTCAAACCGTGGCCGTCACTGAGGGCGGTCTTGGCCGGTCGTGTCAAGATTAGCATCGGTTGGCATTTCTAAACGATCCCCATCTGCCTACCGACGCTTCGCCAGCAGATAAGCGGCCGTTCCACCGACCAGCCCCGTCAGCATCAAATCAGGTCCTGGCAGCCACAAAAACAGCGGGGGTCCGAGCAGCAGGCCGGCGCCGATTGCGAGCCAATCCATCCGCTTGGCCGCGCCAACGAGCAACGACAACAGGAAATACACCGGCGTCATGAACAACAGCGCGGCGGCGACCGACGGCGGCAGCGCGCCCGCAATGAGATAGCCGAGCGCTGAACCGGCAGCGGTCGCGCAATACATGCCAAAGCCGATGCCGAAGAAGTGCGGCAGGCGCAGATGCGGGGGCAGCAGCGGCAGACGGCGCGAGCCTTCTAGCCAGACGGTGATCGCCATCAAGTGCGCCGCCAGAATATGGATCGGGCGAATACGCTGGCCGTCGCGAATGAGCGCGAACAACGTGATGCTCATGGGCAGCAATCGCACGGCCGTCAGTGTCACGGCGAAGGCCACGGCAGCGAACGCCGCCCCGCGCGCGATCTGGTCGATCAGCATCACCTGCGCCGGCAGCGCATAGATCACGCCCGACATGAAGAGCGCGTGCCCGAGCGTAAATCCGAGATCGCGAGCCAGCGCCCCGAACCCGGTGGCAGTCGTAAACAAAACCAACGCTGGCGCCGACGCCGCGACGGCAAGACCACGCACAAAGGCCGTGCGCTTTGAACCGGTCGTGGCCCACGCGGGCGCATTGGCTGGGAGCACCATGGTGTTCAATAGAGCCGCCCGCCGTTCGGCACGCCGCGCGCCGGGCTGACGAGGACGACTTCACCGTCCTCGGACGGAAACCCAAGCGTCAAAACTTCCGACATAAACCGACCGATCTGGCGCGGCGGAAAGTTGATCACACAGGCGACCTGCCGGCCGACGAGCGTTTCAGGTGTGTAGTACTTGGTGATCTGCGCCGCGCTTTTCTTGATGCCGATGTCAGGTCCGAAATCAATCTCGAGTTTATAGGATGGTTTGCGCGCCTCCG
>JANNXS010000021.1:0-30454 GCA_031409695.1 Hyphomicrobiaceae bacterium | reverse complement strand
GATCTTCGGCTTTTCGTTGCCGAAGATCGAGCCGGCCATGATGGCCTTGGAGCCAAAGCGCTCGGGATAGAGGCCGGCGTAGAGGCCGAGCGGTATGCCAAGCGCGATCGACATGACGACGGCTGCAAGGGCGAGTTCGAGCGTGGCCGGCATGCGCTGGACGATGACCTTCAGGGCGCTTTCGCCGAAGATGAAGCTTTTGCCGAGGTCGCCTTTCAACGCGCCCAAAACGAAGTGTCCGTATTGCTCCCAGATGGGCCGGTCGAGACCGAGCGCCTTGATGGCCGCCTCGATATCTTTTTGATCCGCCTGCGGATTGATCAGCAGGTAGATGGGATCGCCAACGACATGCACGCCGAAGAAAACGATCATCGACATGACAACAACCACGCCCGCACTCTGCATCAGGCGACGGAGAATGAAGGCGGTCATGGCGGGTTTCCAAGTGCAGTGCCGCCAGTGTGCGACAAGGCCTTACTAAAGCCAACTGGGTATCGCGCCGGGGTCGCCGGGCGCACTCACCGCCCCAAGCCGCGGCCGAGGATGGTGCGAAGGATAGTCCAGCCGTAGCGCATCACCACGGCCTTGATGATCCAACCGACGATGCCCTTGCTCTGGAAGCCGCCGGCGGCGCCACCGAGCACCGAGCGAATGATTTGCCACAACAAGCCGCCACCTACGGCGCCGCCCGGCATAGGAAACGGTAATCCTGGACCCTGGCCTGAGCCCTGGCCTGAGCCTTGGCCGCCCGGCATGGGAAACGGAAACCCGGAGCCCTGCCCGCTACCTTGGCCACCACCCTCTTGGCGGCGACTTGGCCCGCGCGCAACCGGTCCGTCGCTGGCGCCGGGCAAACCCAAGCCCTTGCGGAGAATGTCGGCGAGGTCGCCGTAGGGGTTGTTGCCGCCGCCGCCCTGGGGGAACGGGAAGGGCGATTCGCCTGGGTCTGTTGGGGCGCCACGACCATAACCTGGGTCGCCACCCTGGGGGCCGAGGTCCGGCATTTCGAGCCCACCGCCTGGGTTGGTGCGGACGCCGCCACCTGGGTAACCGCCGGTTGAACCGCGCTGGTTGCCGCCGGAGCGCTGGCCCCAGACGTCGCCAGGGGTGCCCTGATCATATCCCGGCGTGCGGTTCCCCTGGCCAAAGCCGCCTGTCTGTCCACCATCGGCCCGTTGCCGTGGTGGTGGCGGATCTTGGCCCATCGGCAGACCCGCGCCGGCATCGCCGCCTGGCAACTGAGAAACATCGGGGATGCCCAGCCGCCCCGCTCCACCCATTTCCCGGCCACCGACGTCCCGATCGGACGGCATCGGCAGCCCCATGCGGCTTAGAATATCGCCAAACGCGCCCTGCACCTCTTGTGACAGGCCGCCCATGGTCATACCGGCGACGACCGGTAACATCTTTCGGATCACGGCGGCGTCGACGCCCGTCGCGCGTGCGGCCCGATCGGCGATGCCGCGGCTACCATCTTTGCCCCCGACCAAATGGTCGAGAATGCCATTGCCGTCCGCAATCGCGCCGGGATGCCGGTAGAGCGCAGGATTGCGCAGATACTCGCGGTGATGGCCCTGGCCAAGCGCCTGCACGATATCGGCAAGGCCGCCGCGCGAAAGTGTGTTGCGTTCGACTTTGCGGGTCAGCTCCGGCACGATGGCCGCGACTACCGCGGTTGCCTGTTGTGCATTAAGGCCAAAGACCTTGCCAAGTTCGGCAAGTGCTGCGCCGCCTTGGGCCGATTTCAACGTGTCCATCACAGCCATGCGACCGCATCCCCTCGCCCAACGCCACCCCGGCGTTCTATGCCGCGCAGATGTGGCGAAGTCGGCTGAAAGAGCAAGTGAAAGTGTTTGCCCTTCAGTCACGAAACTCCCGGTCAGACCAGCCTAGACAGTCGCGCCCCGTAAAGTCGCACCCCGGAGAGCAGACGCTGTACAATCGAGAGAGGCGTCCGTCGTAGAGCCGAGCCCGCACATGTGTTCTTGGCTGCGTTTTAGCTCGTGCGGTCAGCGGCATTCAGTCGGTCAATTCTGCTTCGGCGCGTCCTTTGCCACTTCAGCCGTCGCGTCTGGTTTGAGCAGAACGTCGACGCGCATGCCGGGCAGCAGCGCTGGTAATCCGTCGAGGTCGACGAGCACTTCCAGCACGTCCACTTCGAGGCCACGGCGTGGTCCCTTGAGGCCAATTCTGCTGGGTGCGAGCGCTTGCGCGATCTGGGCGACTTTGCCTTCAAAGTCCTTGCCTGGAAACGCATCAGAACGCACGACTACGGCTTGGCCAAGACGCACTTTTGCGCTGTCGCGTTCTTCGAGTTCCGCCCGCACGCGCAACTTGGACATGTCGCCGAGGACGATCATCACTTGATCCGGGCTCGGCACCGCCGTTTCCCCCATCGTGGCGATTACCTGTAGGATGGTTCCGTCCTTCGGTGCGCGAATTCTGGTGCGTTCAAGTGCTGCCTCAGCAAGCGAAATGTCGGAGCGGGCACTGGCGATGGAGGCTTCAAAGCGGGTGTGTTCCGGCACGTTTGAGCCGCTCATGATGCGGCGTAAATTTGCTCGGTTGGTGTCGAGTTGGTCGCGCGCGGCTGTCACGGCGTCGCGGGTTTTGGTCAGGTCAGCTGCAACTCCCTTGCCGGCGCGGCGCAGGCGCACCTGACGGTCAAACTCGGCGCGGCTGGCTGTTACGAGCCGTTCCGCTGCGGCAATCGCGTCCTCGGCGATGCGGCGTTCGCGGGCAACCCCGGTCACCGTTTCAGCATTGCGTTCGCGACGACGCACGCTGGCTTCGGCTTCGGCGGCGGCCACGCGTGCTTCAGGATCAGAATCATCGAGACGGACCAGCAGGTCACCTGCTTGCACTTTATCGTTCATTGCGGCCAGAACTTCGACGATACGGCCTTGCGCTTGGGCCGTAATCCGGACCTCACCGCCATAGGGTTCGACACGGCCTTGGCCAGCGGCCGCCCATGTGGGCGCGGGCAGGACGGGGGCGGGTGCCTTCGACTGCGGGGCAGAGGCGGCCGTGGTCGCTTGCGCCAGAATAATCGACGCCTGGGCGGGTGAGGCCTGGGCCGCGGTTATGCCCGAGGTTAAGCCCGTGAGGGCTGAGTTTGCAGTACCCGCATAGCGGGGCACAACGTAGGCGATTGCGACAGCAGCTGCGGCTGCGAGCAACAGCACGTTGATGGCATTTTCGTTACGGGCCGGATGAGCCATTACTGTTTCCGTTTCTTGTCTCGAACGTGTGAACCTGGGGAGAGTTTGCGCACCGTGTTGTCGCCGTCGGCTGGAGGGCGATCCTCACCAACAATCAAGCCATCTTCGATGCGTAAAATACGATCGGCGTAGGGAATGGTGCGCGGATCGTGCGTGACCGCGAGAACCGCGTGCGTGCTGGCGTGAGCGATGTTGGCCAGCAGCGCCATGACCTGTTGACCGTTCTCGCTATCGAGAGCGGCGGTCGGTTCATCGGCCAAAATCAACGAGGGTTGGCTTGCAATGGCACGGGCTACGGCAACGCGCTGTTTCTCGCCGCCCGACAGCGTCCCAGGGAAGGCACGCATGCGATGTGCCAAGCCAACTTGATGCAAGGCACGCTGGGCCTTCATCACTTGATCGGGGCCTTTGGTGCCACGTACGTCCAAGGCGAGCTTGACGTTTTCTTCAGCGTTCAGCGTTGGAAACAGATTGTAGCCCTGGAAGATGAAACCAACGTGGCGTCGGCGTAGTTCAGCCAACGCTTCGGGGCCAAGGCCTTCGGTTGCCTGGCCTGCGATGGCGAGCTTGCCGGATGTTGGCGCAAGAATGCAACCGAGGATCGATAGCAGCGTTGTCTTGCCAGACCCAGAAGGGCCCATCAACAAGGTCAGTTCACCGGGATAAAGCTCCAGGCTGACGCCCTTCACCGCTTTGACCAGGGCGGCGCCGCGTCCGAGTTCCTTGACGATGCCGCTGGCAACCAGAACTGGTGGTCCCCTTTCCAGCGCTGGAGCCTGCCCAGGCTTGTCTATGACAACTGTCGCGCTCATTTGTTGAACACCATCACCGGATCGATCTTCGTTACCTTGTTAATGGCCGCGATGGCGGACACAGCGCACATGACGATTGTGAGTGCGAACAGCGAGCCAGCCAACCCCCAGGTCATAGCCATGGGCAAGGCTGTGTTGTGCGTCGCATGGGTCACGGCGAGCGCAATGGCCATGCCAAACGCATAGCCGAGCACGGCCGACAGGCCTGCCTGGGTGAGGATGACTTTGTGGATGAAGCCTGAGGACGACCCGAGCGCCCGCAACGTTGCAAATTCGGTGATATGGTCCTTGGTCGATGCGTACAGCGTTTGCGCGACGATGACAGTGCCAACGATCAGGCCCAACACCGCGCCGCCGATAAGAGCGATGCCGGCGCCGGTCGCAAACATCCAGTGCTTCAAGCTACGGGCGCGGAATTCAGCTTTGGTGAGTACCTCGCCGTCTGGAATGTTGGCGCGCAGGGCATCGCGCACCAGGGTGTGCTCGACGCCTGGCGCGACTTTTACCAAGACATAGGTGATTTTATCGGCCGGCATGGTCAGCAGCGCTTTGGCGCGATTGAGGGTGGTAAAAACGAAGGGTGACGTGGTGAAAGAGCGGATGCCCTCCGTCAGGCCTGCGACCTTGACGCGATTGCCGTTGATCTGGCCGGTATCACCCACGCCGGTGATGCCAAGTTCTTTGAGATAGGTGCGGTCGACAAACACAGCATCGCGGGCGCCGATCCCTGAGAGCGTGCCTTCGACGATGTTCCAGGGCGACAGACCACCGTCTTCGAGATCGGTGCCGACCACAACCGACAGGTTTGAACCGCCGCCCGGCTTTTTCCATTCCGTGAACGCCGAGACCATCGGAATGGCGCGCGTTACACCAGGTGTTGCAAGCGCGAGCACGCGCAGGCGCGCGTCGATCGGTTGCGCCTCCTCGAAGTTCTTGGTGCCGTAGGCCATGATCCAGACATCCGCATCGGCCTTGTCGATGGGGGCAACAATCATTTTGCTCGCACCAAGATACAGGCCGAGCTGGACAGCCATGAGCACGACTGAGAACAAAATGCCAACAAGCGTCACAACCAGCTGGACGCGATCGTGGAACAGGTTCCGAAAGGCCAATGTGAACATCATGGTGTCGGCGATACTCATAGTAGGTGACGTGCATGTGCCCCAACGGGACGAATGCGAACATCGGGACTTGGCCGCGCTGCGTAAAGTCGGTGCTGACCCTTGCTATATAGGAACGGGCGCAATCACTCAGCAGAGTGGAATATTACAGTAAACGCGATTTAACCTGATCAGCAGCTTGTGCCCACCCGGCGAGGGACCAAGTGCTGTCCGGCTGTGGCCACATTGTGTCCAACTTTTATTGCGAAAGCCTTCAATTATGACCCACAAGCTCAGCGTATCTCTTTGTTCTGCTGCCTTTTTTGTCGCAGCCTCGGGTGGCGTGCCATCTCTTGTGTCGGCGCAAAAGCCAGACATCACTGGCATCTGGGTCGACCATACGGGCCGCGGGGCCGTTGAATTCACGCGCTGTGGCGCGGCCATATGCGGCCATCTTGTGTGGCTTGAAAAACCGAACAACGAACAAGGTCGGCCATTTACAGACGGCAACAACCCAGACCCCAGTCTGCGACAACGCAGCATTTGTGGCTTGCCCATCATCGGGGAAGCACGGCCGGTCGATACCAGCACCTATGATGGTGGCTGGATCTACAACCCCGACGACGGCAAGAGTTACAAAGTTGAGGTCAAACTGATCTCGCCAAATGTGGCAACCGTGACCGGGTATCTCGGCGTGAAGTTTCTCGGCCAAACCTACACTTGGAAGCGGGCACCGGCATCGCTAGCGAAGTGCTCTGCCAACCGGGCTTAACATCGGGCTAGGCCGTCACAATGCCAGCCACGTAGAACCAGCGGCCGTCCTCGCGGACAAAGCGCGAGATTTCTTCGAGTGCCCAAGTGCGTCCGCCCATGCGCGAGCGCGCAACGAATGAAACCGTGGCAATGTCGCCCTGCTCATGGGCGGTAAGAACTTTTAACATGTACCAGTCACGACCCTGTTCGAATTCAAACGCGGCCGGTCGCGTCGATGGGTGCCAGCTTCCTAGCACATATGGAGCATTCAGGCGCGTAAATGCCGTGTAGCGCGACCGCATCAGCGCCTCGGCCGTCGGTGCGGGCGCGCCTGCATGATAGCGCTCGCAACAGGCCGCATATGAGATCGTCTCGGACTTCTTGCGGCACGGGCAGCGCGCGGTATCCGGGTTCGCGGTGCTCATCATGTCACCGATACTTGCCGTCCCAATCATCCGTCGGCGGAATCACCTTGCCATCGGCGTCGACCTCTGGACGGTTGATGGTGAACATCGTCTCCGGCGTGACGACGGCATAGTCCATATATCCGAGCCGGGCGATTGGCTTCATCGCGCCGGTGTCGATGAGACCGTCCTTGATGTACTGATCATCGATGTGAATGCCGACCACGAGGCCGATGACGAGAGTGTAGGTGCCTTTATATTTGCCGGCACCCGGCAGGTCGAGCGTCTGGTGGAGGCGACATTCAAAGGCCGCCGCCGCCTCTTTGATGCGCGGTACCTTGACCATTTCGCACGGTGCAGCCGTCAGCCCGCCAATGGCAAACTCGCTGACCCCATAGGGAACGGAGGCGCTCGTCATATTCATGTGATGGCGCAGGTCATAGGTGGCGAGATTGCAGACGAACTCCCCGCTGTCGGTCACGTTGCGCAACGTGTCCTTCATGCCGGCTGAGCCGAACACGACATAGTGCGGGCGATCACCTACGGCATTGAAAAACGAGTACGGGGCGAGATTGACGATGCCGTCTCGGCTCTGGCTTGAAATCCAGCCGATCGGCCGCGGCACGGCGAGCGCCTTAAACGGATCGTGCTTCAAGCCGTGCTTGTTTTCGAGTGTGTCGTAGAACATTCAGTGCCTCCGAGGCGACTTGCGCGGCGTTTTGGCAGATGGTTCCGGCGGCTCTGGCTCCGGCGGCTCTGCTTGAAGCGGGGCGTCGGCGTTGTCCCCGTCCTCATCATCGTCGGCGCTCGCGCCCTCGATCACATAAGCCCCGCGCAGCCAGCGCGACAAGTCTACATCGGCGCAGGCGCGCGAACAGAACGGCCTTGCCGCCTGCTGTGTTGGCGCACGGCAAATGGGACAGCGCCCCTGCGGACTCTGCACAGTGGTCTCCGGTTTGTCTTTTGGGTCAGCCATGACCCCGACTTCCTTGACCGCGCGGCGCCCGTCAAGTGCCCGCTTGAAGAGGCGATTGATGAGCCCGTTGCACACCCCGCACAACCCCTATAGAGAAACCGATGGGAGGCTGGCCCGGGCGTAACCCTCGCCAACCGGGTCAGGTCGAAAGAAGCAGCCCCAACGGGGATAGTGCGGGTCGAGCCAGTCTCTCTATATCTCGCTCGTTGACGCTGTTCCGGCCTTCGGTCGGGCGTCTTCCGCGGGGGCGGCGCCCACCCCTCATCCGGATTGGCGCCGGGCCGCGGTCGCGGCCTGGGCCTTCGGCCGGCCTCAGCGGCTCATTCGCCGAGGTCCTTTGTGGCGAAAACTCCTAAAGACGTGATACCCAGTCATGACGTTGCTGCATCGGCCGCCTCGCCGGCTAAGCCCTACGTGGTGCTCGCGCGCAAATACCGCCCGCGCACTTTTGACGACATGATCGGGCAGGATGCGCTGGTTAAGACACTGCGCAATGCCTTTGCCTCTGGCCGTATCGCGCAAGGTTACATGCTGACGGGCGTGCGCGGCATCGGCAAAACCACCACGGCCCGCATTCTGGCGCGCGCGCTCAATTATCAGACCGATACGATCGACAAACCGACGGTTGACATGCCCGTGCTCGGCCGAAACTGCGCCGAGATCATCGATAGCCGCCACCCCGACATCGTCGAGATGGACGCCGCCTCAAACACAGGCGTCGATAGCGTGCGCGAGATCATCGATAATGCGCGCTACAAGCCGACGTCGGCGCGCTACAAAGTCTTTATTATCGACGAAGTCCACATGCTCTCGAAGGGCGCCTTCAACGCGCTCTTGAAAACACTCGAAGAGCCGCCGGAGCATGTGAAGTTCATCTTCGCGACCACTGAGATCAATCGGGTTCCGGTGACGGTTCTCTCACGCTGCCAGCGCTTTGATCTGCGCCGCATCGAGGCGGCGACCCTGGTCCAGCATTTCCAAAAGATCCTGACGGAAGAAGGGGCAAGCGCCGACCCCGATGCACTTAGGTTGATCGCGCGGGCCGCCGAGGGCAGTGTGCGCGATGGCCTGTCGATCCTCGATCAAGCCATTGCCATGGGCTCTGGCACCGTGCAGCCCGACGACGTACGCGCCATGCTTGGGCTTGCCGACAAGACCCGCATCTTCGACCTTTTGGAGCATGTGTTTGCCGGCAAACCCGGCGCGGCCATTGATGCGCTCGGCAAGTTGCACCTCGATGGGGCCGAACCGTTGCGCGTGCTCGCCGACATTGCCGAAGCCGTGCATCTGGCGACGCGCATCAAAGTCGCGGGCGCAGATGCGGCCGGCGCGGGGCTTTCGCCCGTCGAGCGCACGCGTGCGACGGCGCTTGCGGCCCAGCTGTCGGTGCCGCTTTTGACGCGCGCCTGGCAGATGTTGATCAAAGGTATCGAGGAGGCTGGAAAGTCCGGCCAGCCGTTAGCGGCGACCGAAATGGTGCTCATCCGCCTCGCCTACACAGCTGATCTGCCCTCGCCCGATGAGATCATTCGCGCGCTGGGCGGCGCGCCATTACGTCCTGGTGCTGGGCCTGCTCCAACGTCGCGAGATAGCCCGTCGCGTGGAGCCGTCAACCAAGGGGCCGCCGGACACGGCAACACGCCCGGCAGTGCACAAACCGCACCGGGTGGTGGCCAGCGTCCACCGTGGGAGGCGAGCGCTGCACCAACCTACGCCAATGACCCGCCGCCGGTGACATCGTTCGACGACTACGGACTTTCCGGCATTGATGACGCGACCCCTTACATTCCCGCGGAAGAGGATGATCAGGCCGAGTTGGAGGCGGACATCGGTCCGTCGTCGCGTCCGATGCCACCCGTTGCAGCAACCGTCCGGTCTTTTGCCGAAGCTGTGGAACTTGCGAGCGTCCGGCGCGATCCACGTTTGAAAGTGAACCTCGAAGAGAATGTCAGTCTTGTGCGTTTCGATGCCAATCAAGGTTTGATCGACATTCATTTGTTGCCGAATGCGCCGAAAGAGTTGGCCAATGAGTTACGCGAAAAACTGAATGCCTGGACTGATCGTAAATGGATGGTGGCCATTGCCCCGCGCATGGGTGAACCGACCATCGGCTCCATCCAGCGCGAGCAGGCGGCCCGCGAACTTGAACAGTTGCTGGCACACCCAGCCGTCGCGGAAGTGATGCGTGAATTCCCGACCATGAAGATCACCAGCGTCAAGCCGTTGCCCAAACGCAAGGCCGAAGACAGCGCAGCGGGATAAGGGGCGGGCGTACGAATGCAAATGGGGCGGCCAAGGCCACCCCACGTGTGCAACGCTGCTAATCCATCTGTCAGTTTAATGCCAGCGATGCGCGCGCGCCCGATGTTCAACGCGCACAACTTCGGCCGGCGTGTGCACGGCGCGGAACGATGGGCCCTTGATCGTTACGGCGTGGGCGACGTAGTCCACCTTGGCTGCTGTGTATTCATAGGTGGTTTTGGCCGCTGCGAGATGCACGGGCATTGCAACCGTTTTGTAGACGGCGGGCGTGGTGTGGGCCACCGAATGGGCCGGCGATACCATCACCTGACGCGCCATAGTTTTGGTCACTGCCGGAACATGGACGGCGCACTTGACCATCCGGCCACAGCAATCCGGACGCATTTCGTAACGCACAGATGCCGCGCGCACGACGACGGTCTCGTGCACGGTCTCATACTTGGCGGCGACGGTTTGGTAGTGCACCCGTGCTGGCTGCGCGACCACGCTCTTGTGCATCACGCCGACTTGCGCTGGATGACGCGTCGCCGTCCAATAGCCAGGCTGTGTCTCAATGCGTTGGACGCGCGTGCCCATGACGGCTGGCTCACGGACAAGCGTCGTGTGCGCAGGCCGCACGTACGTTGTCGCGGCCGGTTCAACGGCTGCGCAATTCGAATAGCATCCGGCGGCGGCTGGAAGTGCGCCAAGCGTCGACAGTAGGGCTGCAGTGGCAAGGGCGGAACGCATGAACATCTCCAATCAGAGCTTAAGTGATCTTGGCAGGTTTACTACCCGCCTTGTTGGCTACTGAACATAGTCCAATGAAAATCAAAAAGGGTTTATAGAGTTGAGTAACTTTGCGGCAGAGTTAATATCGTCGTTTAATATGTGCCAATTTGAATTAAGATGACGTGGTCGTACGTCCACGCGCGCAGGCGCTGCGCCAAAACGGCGGCACACCTATTGTTGCCCGAATCACAGCCGTATCGGTAGCGCTTGCCCTCTTTGCCCGCCTCGGGCAGGTCGGGCGTACCGAGAACCATCCGTGAGAAACCTCTGTCGTCCCTGTTCGACATTTTTGATCTGCCTGCGCCGCCCGTACGCGCGGTGACGGGCGTGCGCGTGCCGATTTTGATGCCGGTCGCGCTCGATCAGACCTATGACTACCTGCTGCCCGAGGGCCTGGAGCCAAAGCCCGGACAATTCGTGCTGGTGCCGTTTGGGCCGCAATTTCGCACCGGTATTGTCTGGGACCGCACGGTCAACCAGGACGACGCCAAAGTTGTCGATCCCAAAAAGATGAAGGCCATCGCCGAGATCCTGCACGAGGTGCCGCCGCTGCCTTTGATTGGCCTGCGCTTCACTGAGTGGATTGCCAAATACACACTGGCTGAACTCGGCATGGTCGCCAAGATGATGATTGGCGCATCGGCGGTGTTTGAGCCGCTGCGGCCACGCATGGGCGTAAAATTTGTCGTCGGCGCAAACCATCCCCCGCGTATGACACCTGCCCGGCTGAAAGCACTCGAGATCGCCGCTGACGGCATGATCCGCGGGAAAAGTGCTTTAGGGGAAGCGGCTGGCTGCACCAGCGGTGTCATCGATGGCCTCGTTAAAGCTGGCTGCCTTGTTGAAGTCGCGATCCCTGAGAAGGTCTATCCGAAACCCAATCCACGCGCTGTCGATGTCGCCTTCAGCGAGGCGCAGACACGCGCCGTCGAGACGCTGCGATCCGCCGTCGCGGGGCGGAATTTCTCCGCCAGCCTGATCGACGGCGTCACCGGCTCTGGCAAGACCGAGGTGTATTTCGAGGCCGTCGCAAGTGCGCTTGAAGCCGGTGGGCAGGTCGTGTTGCTGCTGCCGGAAATCGCGTTGACGTCGCAGTTCATGGACCGCTTCAAGCGCCGCTTTGGCTGTGCGCCGGCCGAGTGGCATTCGGCGTTGTCACCGATTGAGCGCGCGCGTGTATGGCGGGCCTGCGCGACGGGCGAGGCGCGCGTGGTCGTCGGTGCACGGTCGGCGCTGTTCTTGCCGTACAAGGAATTGGGCCTGATCGTCGTCGACGAAGAGCACGACCAGGGCTTTAAGCAAGATGACCGCGTACATTACCAGGGCCGCGATATGGCCGTGGTGCGTGCGTCGCTTGGTAAGTTTCCCGTTGTGCTTGCCTCGGCGACGCCGTCGATTGAAAGCCACGTCAATGCGCGCAGCGGCCGGTACAGGCACATCGTTCTGCCCGGTCGCTTCTCGGGCGTCGAGATGCCCGACGTGAAGCCGATCGACATGCGCCGCGATCAGCCTGACAAGGGGCGCTGGCTGTCGCCGCCCCTCGTTGATGCCGTCACGGAGACGCTGGCGAAAGGCCAGCAATCCCTGCTGTTTTTGAACCGTCGCGGGTATGCGCCGCTGACGCTTTGCCGTAAATGCGGCCACCGCTTTGAATGCCCACAGTGTACGGCTTGGTTGGTCGAGCATCGCTTTCGCAACCGGCTCAACTGCCACCATTGCGGCTTCTCCGTGCCCCTGCCGAAACTGTGCCCGAGCTGCAGCGAGCCCGATAGCTTGTCGGCGTGCGGGCCGGGCGTCGAGCGGATCGCTGAAGAAGTGAAGGAGCGCTGGCCTAACGCTACCCAGGCGATCCTATCGTCGGATCTCATTCCCGGCCTTGAAGAAATGCGCGCCGTCATCAAGCGCATCGAGCAGGGCGAGGCGCAGATTATCATTGGTACACAGATTGTTGCCAAAGGCCACAACTTTCCCGACCTGACCTTGGTCGGCATTGTCGACGGTGATCTCGGCCTCGCGCATGGCGCCGATCCGCGCGCGAGTGAGCGGACGTTTCAGCTGCTTCACCAGGTGACCGGTCGCGCTGGTCGCATGGCCATTCAGGGGCGGGGCCTCGTGCAAACGCACATGCCAGATCACCCTGTCATGGAGGCGATCATCACGGGCGATCGCGACGCTTTCCTTGACCGCGAGATACACGCGCGCCAATCCGCACTGCTGCCGCCCTATGGCCGGTTGGCTGCGATCGTCGTGTCCGCCCGCGACAAGGAGATGGCCGAACTGGTCGCCCGCGACGTCGCCCACCGCGCGCCGTCGTCAACGCACATCCAAGTACTTGGGCCCGCCGAGGCACCGGTTGCGCTTATCCGCGGTCGCTACCGCTGGCGCTTGCTGGTCAAAGCGCCGAAAGAGCAGGATATCCAAGCATTCTTGCGCAGCTGGATGGCGGCGCTGCCGAAAATGCCGACGGATATTCAAGTGCGCGTGGATGTCGATCCATATAATTTTTTGTGAGCGTCGGCCTTATGACAGCTGCGTTTTCATCCCAGCCATTCAACCTCCGCCGATAAAATCCCGCAGCGCAGCGAAGCCGGCGTCGGGTTGGTCCTGGACGACGCCGTGGCCGCAGTCGTCGAAGCGTTCAAAGCGGACGAGGTGTTGGGGCAACGATGCGGCGATCACCTCGCTGAAGGCCATCGGCGTGATTGGGTCCTGCGCGCCCGCCATGACGAGGGTCGGACATTGTACGCGGGCCAGCGCGGTGCGGAAATCTAATTTGCCAGCTTCGTTGCCGGGGCCTGAGAAATGCATCGCCACGGGGTCTTTTGAGATGGCGCGGCCGACGAAACTCGCATCGCTGCCGCGCGTGCGATAAAAGGGAAAGCAGCGTTTGACATAGATTGCGCGCGACTCGGGCGTTGGCCGCAGCCATCGGTCCTCCGCGATCCGGCGGATTTCGGGGCCGCCGACGCGTTCGAAGGCGTCGAAGATGGCCGTGAGCTCGAACTTTGCCGCTGTGCTGATCAGCACCAACTTGCTCGGATGCTCGGGATGTCGCGTGGCGTAAGACTGCGCGACGAAGCCACCAAAAGATGTGCCTGAGACGATCGGCTTCACGATACCAAGCGCATCGCAGAAGGCTTTCACGTCGTCGCCCCACTGGGCGAGATTCCACGTGCTCGGATCGCCGTCGTCGCTGCGGCCGTTGCCGCGATGGTCGATGTAGACGATCTGGGCGATGTCGGTCAGTGCGCGCCAGCCCAATTCTGTCCTACCCGAAATGTCTGTTGCATCCGATTTGAAGATGGTGTGGTCGAACCCGGGCCCACCGTGCAGCAGCAATAGCGTGGGCTTCTCGCGCATGCGCGGTCCGAGCGGGACAAGACCGGAGTTTTCGACGTCGAAGTATATGCGGATGCCGTTGACGTTGACATGCATCGGTTCATCTCCAGCGCTTCGTCGCGACGTGCAAAGCCAGTCCCAACACGATGCCGGCCACGAGGTCATATAAGATTGTCGCAAGCAGTGTTGCGATCACCACGAGAGCGAGCGGCCACGACTGTTTGATCAGCCGCACCACTTCATCCTTCTCGGCCATGTTCCATGACACCACCGCAAGCACGCCTGCGAGCGCCGCAAGTGGAATGTTCGTCGCGAGGGGGGCTGCCAAAACCATGAACGCCAGCAGATAGACCGCATGCAGCATACCGGCCACCGGACTGGTTCCGCCGGCGCGGATGTTGGTTGCCGTGCGCGCAATCGTACCCGTTGCTGGCATACCGCCAAACATGGAAACGCCGATATTGGCCATGCCCTGCGCAACGAGTTCTATGTTCGATCTATGCCGCCGCCCGCTCATGCCGTCTGCCACCACAGCGGACAGTAGCGATTCAATTGAGCCCAACAGAGCAATTGCAACGGCGTCGGGCAGGACGCTCAGCATCCGCGCGAGCGTGATGTCCGGGATCACGGGCGCTGGCAGGGCGGACGGCACGCCGCCATAGCGCGAGCCGATGGTCGCAACACCGAGATCGACAACAGAGGTTGCCAGTGCCGCGAGGGAGACCGCGATCAACAAGCCGGGCCACGTTGGCCGGAACCGGCGCAGGCCAAGAATACAAACAATTGTTGCCACCGAAAGCAGGACGGCGCCCGGTTTGATCGTGCCAAGCGCCGACCAGAGCGCGCCGAGTTTCGGTAGCAAGGCGGCCGGCTCCTTGGTGAGCGTCAATCCCAGCAGTTCGCGCAACTGGCTAGCAAAGATGATGATCGCAATGCCAGCCGTGAAGCTGACGATCACGGGATGCGGCACAAGGCGGATGTAAGTGCCAAGCCGCAGGAGGCCGAGCAGCAGCATGATGCAGCCGGACATCAGTGTTGCGAGCAAAAGGCCATCGTAGCCGTGTCGCTCAACAACCGCCGCCACCAAAACGATGAACGCCCCAGCCGGTCCACCGATCTGAAAGCGACTGCCGCCGAGCAGTGAGATCAGAAAGCCGCCGACAATCGCCGTATACAACCCACGCTCCGGCCCAAGACCTGAAGCAATGGCGATCGCCATCGACAATGGCAAAGCAACGATTGCAACGGTCAGACCTGCCACGGCGTCGCGGCGCAGGCGTTCTGTGTCGTAGCCCTCGCGTAGAACAGAGACGATTTTCGGCACCAGCGGTTCTGGCTGTTGTGCGTCTGGCCTTGGCCCATTGGCGTCAGTCGCCGGTAAGATCGGCACGACCATCGAGCCCCCTTTATTGGTTTTGTCTGGCACGATCTCGACGAGCGGCCGGACGCCACGCGTCGAATCGCTTTGGCAATATTCGAGACAAGGATTTCTGCTTTTTTAATAGGTTTGCTGCAAGATCACTTCAGGTCATTCACGTTGGTTACGAGGTTTACCATGCTCCGTCCGCTCTCGCTAATTCTGCGACTCGCCGCTCGCGTCGCTGGATTTACGCTGGCTGCTGCCGTTGCACTCACCACACAGCAGGTGGCCGCCGAAGATCTCGTGGTCAAATTTGACCAATCGCAGCTGCTTCAGTTGCCTCGCCCGGCCGCCGAAGTGATCATCGGCAACCCGTCCATCGCCGACGTCGCAATCCAAGCCGGTAACCTGCTCGTCGTCACGGGTAAGTCCTTTGGCATCACGAACATCATCGCCCTCGATGCCGACCGCAAAGTGATTCAGGACCAGCGCATTATCGTGCGCCGCGACGAAGTCCGCGTCGTCAACGTTTATAAGGCAACCGATCGCTGGAGCTATAACTGCGTGCCGCAGTGCAACCCAACGCTCATGCCAGGTGACAGCGACGTGTTCTTTGAGCGCACATTGCAGCACTCGCAGAAGAAGAACAGCTATTCTGAAGGCGCGGCGGAAAAGGCGTCAGCCGGTGGTCAGGCGAACTAACAGCCGTCGCAGTAGCCTTCACGCGAAATACAGGGTGCCGGGGCCGATTGGGCCCGGTGCCCTTTTGCTTTTGCAATTCCATGGCTTCGGGCTGTACAGACTTTGGTAGAAAACCGCGGAGACCTGCGCCATGGACCAGCCGATCCTCGTAACCAAGGCCGATGGCTATTTGCATTTGACGCTTAATCGACCTGAAAAGCTGAATGCGTTTACGGAGCGTATGAACCTGGACATTCAAGCGGCCCTCGATTTGGCCGATGCCGATCCAGCGTGCCGCGCGATGCTGATCTCAGCTAACGGCCGCGCCTTCACGGCCGGACAGGATTTGTCGGCGGCCAAGGCCGGCGGCGGTGGCAACACCAAGGATACGCTCGATCAGTTGTACAATCCAATTATCATGCGTATCGCGACGTTCCGTATGCCCGTAATCTGCGCCGTGAACGGTATCGCTGCAGGCGCGGGCCTGAATATGGCACTCGGTTGCGATATCGTGTTGGCTGGCCGCTCGGCGAAGTTTCTGCAGCCTTTCTCCAAGATCGCGCTCGTGCCGGATGCGGGCGGGACATGGTTTCTGCCCCGTCTTGTCGGGCCGGCCCGGGCCCGCGCGCTTGCCCTGCTGGCCGAGACGATCACGGCTGAGCAGGCCCAGCAGTTCGGTCTGATCTGGCAAGTGGTCGACGATGACAAACTGCTCGACGAAGCCAAGGCGCTGACCCTGCGTCTCGCAAACGGGCCCACGCGGGCCTATGGAGCCATCAAGCAGGCCCTGTTCGCCGCCGAGGATAACTCGCTGCAAAAGCAACTTGAACTCGAGCGCGATCTGCAGGTGCGCCTCGCCGCCGAACCTGACAACCGTGAGGGCACGTTGGCATTCCTTGAGAAGCGTGTGCCGAAATTCACCGGGCGCCCATCATGAGCAAATCCGTAATGAATGCCCCCATCTTGACCGCAGCATCGCAGGATGTTGCGCAGCGCTCGGCTGATGCCATGTGGGCCGAGGACCGCGCCTGCCAGCATCTGAATATGCGCGTCGAGCAAATCGCCGCCGGTACTGCGACGCTGTCAATGGTAGTGACCGACGTCATGACCAATGGTCATGGGGTCTGCCACGGCGGCTACATCTTTACGCTTGCCGACAGTGCGTTTGCCTACGCGTGCAACAGTTATGGCCAGCGTAACGTCGCACAACAGTGCAACATCGCGTTTATCGCGCCGGGTAAACTCGGGGTGCGCCTCGTGGCCGATGCACAGGAGCGCCAAAAAGCAGAGCGATCTGGCATCTATGATGTCACCGTTCGTAGCGATGATGGCGCCATTATTGCCGAGTTTCGAGGTTTTTCGCGCTCCATTCCTGGTTCGCTGATTTGAGCATCAAGACATGCCATCGCCGACAAAATCCGGAATTGCTATCCAGCAGGTTGCTGAGACCTTTGCTCACTGTGCGCCTCTATTCCAGGCCATGGGAGAACCGGCGCGCCAGAAAATTATTGTCATGTTAGCCGAAACGGAAGAGCTCAATGTGTCTGAAATCGCCGGACGGATGGACCTCTCGCGTCCCTCCATCTCGCATCATTTGAAAGTGCTGCGCGAGGCGGAGTTGGTGACGGCACGGCGCGTTGGGACCGAAAATTTCTACAAACTGACAATCGACAGCGCGCTCGGCTTGCTGACGCGATTTGTGGCCGAGGTCGAGGCTTGCGATCCGGAGGCTGATTAACCTTCTGTGGGATGGCGCCCGCCAGTCGACTCTTATTGGTTGATTTTGATCAACCAATGCGCCAGAAGACGTTCAATTCGAGAAGTTGCTCACTTGAAGCGCACCATAAGGACAACTACCGCATGGTCACGTTCACGCTCAACGGCGCGAAGTTCACAGCCGATGTCGCCATTGATACGCCGCTGATCGACATTATCCGCGACCACGCCAAAATGACGGGCACAAAACAAGCGTGCGGCAGCGGGGTCTGCGGCGCGTGTACCGTGCAGGTCGATGGCCACGCGGTCGTCAGCTGTCTGATGCCGGTGGCTCACGTCGATGGCAAAACCGTCGTGACCGTTGAGGGACTGGGGAGAGGCGCCTTTGCCCGGGACGACCTGCATCCAGTGCAGAAGGCCTTCATGGCGCATGATGCGTTGCAATGCGGTTTCTGCACGCCGGGCTTTGTGGTTGCAGCTTCAGCCTTTCATGATGGGTGGCGAGCCGAACACGGAACCGCGACGCCGAGCGAGGCCGACATAGCAGCGGCCCTGTCCGGGCATCTCTGTCGCTGCGGCGCGTACCCGGGCATTTACCGCGCTGTTGCCGCGGCCTGCGAGGGCCGACATGACGGCGCACCGCACGAATCGCCACGCTATGAGGCGCGCGATAAGGTTACGGGCGCGGCAAAATTTACCGTCGATAAATTTCAGGAAGGGCAGCTTTACGGCCTCGTTCTCCGGTCGCCCCATGGGCATGCCGACGTGACGTCAATCGATGTTAGTCCGGCGCTTGCTGTGGCTGGCGTCAAGGCTGCCGTCTCGATGCTCGGCAATGACAAGACGGTCCGGCACGTGGGCCAAGCTGTGGCGGCCGTCGCAGCGGTCGACCGGGCAGCAGCCGAGAAAGGCATTGCTGCCATCCGCGTGGCCTACAAAACCAAACCGGTTGTGACGTCAGCACGCGCGGCACGCAGCAAGGACAGCCCACGCCTCTATTCCGGTTTCATTAAAAATGCGGCTAATAGCGCTGAAGGGCCGGTTTTGCCCCTGCCGTGGAGCGGCAACATGCGCGGCCCAGCGGCTGCCTTCTCGCTCGCTCAAAGTCGAGCGAAAAAAGATCTTGCCGCAGCGGCCACACGTGGCGATCCGCTGCTTGTGACAGGCATCTTTATCAACGCGGGCCAGAGCCACACATGCCTTGAACCACATGCGGCCGTGATCGATCACCAGGGCCATAAGATTGTCGCGCATCTGTCCTCGCAGGCCATCCAATTCGCCGCTGGCCAGATTGCCAAAAAGGCGGGCGTCAAGGACGTAACCGGGTACGCAGAGCATGTCGGTGGCGGCTTTGGCTCCAAAGTCAGCTTCGGCATTGAGGGGCAGGTCGCACTCGCGCTGTCGAAGGCCGCGGGCAAGCCAGTTCGCATCGCCTACGATCGTGCCGAAGAATTGTCGGTTGCCGGTCACCGCCCCGAAACCGAGATCGAAATCAAACTGCTCGCAACCAAAGACTGCAAACTCGATGCCCTTTCCGTGCGCACACATTCGAATGCTGGCGTGGCGGTCAACTCAACCGTTTCGGGCCTCGCGCGCCTTGTTTACACGGCCGGATCCAAGGAACTTATGGACTGGGATGTTGTGACCAACACGCCGCCCGGTTCGCCGTTCCGTGCGCCCGGTGGGCCGCCACTCTGCTTTGCGCTGGAACAGGCAATCGATGAGGCGGCTGTGAAGCTCGCAACCGATCCGATCGCGCTGCGCCAGAAATGGGACGAAGACGTCAACCGGCAACGTCTCTACACCTGGGCCAAGGGGCTCGACGTCTGGCGCCAGCGCGGCGACGCGGGGCGCGAGAGCGGCCGTTACCGGCGTGGCATTGGCGTTGCCGCCGGCAATTGGCTCTACTTCGTCCAGGGCAATACGGAAGTTGAAATCGGTATCCGCGGCGGCAAACTGTTTATTGCCTGCGCGGCGCAGGACATCGGTCAAGGTGCTCGTACGATCCTTGCTGGCACCGTGGCTGAAGCCTTCTCAGTCCCCGCCTCATCCGTGGAGGTTGATATGGGCCGCTCGGACCTGCCGCAAGGACCTATGGCTGCTGGCAGCCGCTCAACCGCGTCAATCGTACCGGCTGCGCTCGCCGCATCCGAAATGCTGAAGTCACGCCTGCGTCCCGGCCCGCGTGGCACGGTCGGCGACAACGTTCCGTGGCCAGACCTGATCGCGGCCTCTGGTGACTTGCGCATCAAAACGGGGCGCCCCCCAGACAGCACGGTGATCAACCCCGAGGTGCCAAATCCGCTCAAGGCCGTCGGCTTTATTGGTACGGCGTTTGATTGGATGCTGCGTAATTTCGCTCATATCGACACCGGCCGCGGGGTCGCCGGTGCGGTGCAGATTGCCGATGTCGAGGTCGACACATGGCTCGGCAAAACGCGCGTGCGCAATTTCTATTCGGGCTTGACGGTTGGCAAGCCGCGGGCGCGCCGCTTAGCCGAAAATCAAGCTGAAGGATCTATCATCCAGGGTATCGGGTACGCACTTTACGAGGCGCGCGAATACGATCCTGTCAACGGCAACGTGCTCTCTTCAGGTCTCGACGATTATCGCATTCCCGGCATTGGCGACACGCCGGAGATGCACATTCACTTCGACGAGAAGGGGTTCGAACACGTGCCGGGTGGTGCCGTCGGTATCGGTGAAATCGCGACGTTGCCGGTTGCCGCCGCCATCGCGAACGCAATTTTTAATGCCACCGGCGTGCGGTCCTATGAAGCGCCGATCCGACCTGATCGGTTGCTGGCGGGCCTTGCGCGGCACAACGCGACCGGTCTCGCATCGACGCGGAGGGCATAAACCATGACGCTGCAGTCCGACATGACACCTGAATGGCTTGCCGGCGGCACGGACCTCATGGAACGCCGCCGCACGGGCCTGTCGCGTGGGGTGGTGAAGGTCCTCCCGCAAGACGCACGCGTCGGTGCGATAGCTTGGCGCGCGGATGGCGGCGCGACGATTGGTGCTGGCGTTACAGTTGCCGCCCTGGCCGCCGACCCTCGCATCGCGGTTGCATACCCTGGTCTCGGTCAAGCCGCAGCGGGGCTGGCGACACCTGAAATCCGTCACGTTGCGACGCTTGGCGGCAACATCGCGCAGCGCTCACGCTGCTGGTATTATCGGAGCCCCGATATTGCCTGCCTGAAGAAGGGCGGCACCACCTGTCCAGCCCGCGCCGGTAATCACCTCTACGGCGTCGCTTTTGATCTCGGCCCATGTGTTGCGCCCCACCCGTCAACGTTGGCCACAGCGTTGCTCGCCTATAATGCCGGTGTAACGACGACCACGCGCACGCGCGCGACGCTCGCCGACATCCTCGGTGATGGCACTGACGGCCGGCGCGATCATCAGCTGACACCCGATGAACTCATTATCGAGATCACGCTGCCGTCGCCGCTTGCTGGAGAGCAAGGGCATTACAAGCGCGCTATCGGACGCGCCGAAGCCGAGTGGCCACTGGTAGAACTGGTCACCTGTCTGTGGATCGAGGGCGGCTTGGTTCGGCAGGCCCGCATCGCCGCGGGTGGCATTGCGCCGATCCCCATCCGTCTCACGGCGGCGGAGGCCGTGCTGACGGGTGCCTCAATGTCAGCCCTGCCAATTGCGGACGCGCGGCGACAGGCAGTGGTTGGCGCAAAGCCGTTGCCCATGACCGGCTACAAGCTCGAGCTCCTCAGCGGGTTGCTCGCCGACGCGCTCGAGACGCTTGCCAAAGGTGCGCGTTCAAAAGCCTGACACCGGCCATTCCTCACGGCCATTCCTCACGGCCGGTCTCAAGGCTTCGTTCGGATCGAGACGCCTAGGAGTCCTATTCGCTGGCTCCCTGCTCACTCCGCAGGTACGATGCCCGTGCTGACTGCAGGTGGCGTCGCCTTTTTTCCCCCAGACAGTTTGCCCAGGAACAAGGCCAGCTTGCGCACCACGACGTAGAAAACGGGCGTGAACAGTAGACCGAATACCGTGACCCCGATCATACCCCAGAACACCGCCGTGCCGAGCGCTATGCGAAGTTCCGCGCCGGCACCTGTCGCGATGTATAGCGGGATGACACCGAGCGTGAAGGCAAGCGACGTCATCAGGATTGGCCGCAGGCGTTGGGAAGATGCTTCAACGGCGGCATCAACGATGCTGCGGCCCTCCTCCTCCTTTTGCTTGGCGAACTCAACGATGAGAATGGCGTTTTTCGCCGCCAAGCCAATCAACACCACGAAGCCGATCTGGGTTAGAATATTGATGTCGCGGCCGTGCAGCCAGACGCCGAACGCTGCTGACAGCAAACACATGGGCACAATCAGCATGATCGCGAGGGGCAAGGTCCAGCTCTCATATTGTGCGGCGAGCGCGAGGAAGACAAACAGCACTGACAGCAGGAAAATCAGATAGCCCGTGCTGCCAGCCTTCTTTTCCTGAAACGACAGGTCCGTCCACTCATAGGAGATGCCCTGCGGCAGCACCTGAGCTGCGATCTCTTCCATGATGCGCAAGGCGTCGCCCGACGACACGCCCGGCTTGGCTGAGCCATTGATTTCGACCGTCGGGAACAGGTTGTAGCGCGGCACGCGATCCGGTCCGGCCGTTTCGCGAAAGCGCACGACGGAGCCAAGGGGCACCATGGCACCGTCGATATTACGCACCCGGATTTTGTTGATGTTTTCGCCATCCATCCGGAATTCGCCATCGGCCTGGGCTGTAACGCGGTAGGTGCGGCCAAACATATTGAAGTCGTTGACGTAAGCGGATCCCATGTAGACGCGCAGCGCCTCGAAGATGCGGTCGATGGGCACCTTCAGCATTTGCGCCTTGTCGCGGTCGACGTCGACAAAGGTCTGCGGCGTGCCGGCCGCAAAGGTCGTGAAAGCGTTTTGCATTTGCGGGTGGCGCTGCGTGGCTTGGATCAAGTCCTGAGCGATGCCGGCGAGTTCGTTGGCTGGAATGCCAAGGGAATCCTGCAGGCGCATCGAGAAGCCCGCGGACGAGCCGAGGCCGCGAACGGGCGGTGGCACAAACACCTGTGCCGTCGCTTCCTGGATGGCGCCGAGGCGCTGGCGCAGAGACTGGGCGATGGATTGCACATCCATGCCGGGGCCTTTGCGCTCGTTGAAATCCTTCAAGATGACAAAGAACGAGCCGAAATACGATGAGTTGGTGAACGTTGCGCCGTTGCGGCCGGAGAAACCGTTGGTGTATTTTATGCCAGGTGTCGCGAGGATGATTTCATTGGCGCGTTTGATCACCTCATCCGTGCGGGCAAGCGAAGCGCCTGACGGCAGCTGCATCGACACGATGGCGATGCCGCGGTCCATGTTCGGGATAAAGCCCGTCGGGATCTGGGGAATGAACACGTAGGCAAAGTAGATCAATCCGCCGTAGGCGAGCAGCACCAGCGGCCAGACTTTTGCCAAGCCGCGCACAAGACCGCCGTAGCCGCGCTCCATCAGCGCAAAGACCCAGTTGAAGCCCCGAAAAAACGTGTGGATCGGCCACATGAAGATACCGATCAGGTTCATTTTGCGATGCTTCTCATGCGGCCGTAGCAGCATCGCTGCAAGAGCGGGCGAAAGCGTCAGGGACACGAACATCGAAATGATGGTTGCTGTGGCGACCGTGACTGCGAATTGGCGGTAGAACTGGCCGGTTATGCCCGACACGAACGCGGTTGGAATGAACACGGCTGACAGCACGAGCGCGATGGCAATGAGCGCCGTGCCGACCTCGTCCATTGAGACTTTGGCTGCCTCCGTTGGCGTGAGGCCCTCGGCCAGTTTTCGTTCGACGTTTTCGACCACGACAATGGCGTCGTCGACCACAATGCCAACCGCGAGCACGAGGCCGAACAAGGTCAACATATTGAGTGAAAAACCAAACGCCTGCATGACGGCGAACGTGCCAATCAGCGAGATCGGGATTGCGATCACGGGAATGATCGTCGCCCGCCATGTCTGGAGGAAGAGCAGCACCACAATGACCACCAAGGCAACCGCCTCGAGGATCGATTTGTAGAGTTCCTTGATCGAGACTTCGATGAACTCGGTGGGATTGTAGGTGACGCGGTATTCAAGACCGGGTGGGAATGTCTTCGACAGTTCGGCCATGGCCGATTTGACGTTTGCGGTCGCTGTTACGGCGTTCGAGCCGGTCTGCTGGAACACGACGAGCACTGTTGCAGGCACGCGATCTGCGTAGCCGTTTGCTGAATAACTCAACGCGCCAAGCTCAACCCGGCCGACGTCCTTCAATTTCACGACGCGGTTGTCCGCGCCAATCTTGACAACAATGTCGTTGAATTCTTCGGGCTGGCGCAGGCGCCCGCGCAACTGCAACTGGACCTGGAAAGCGCGCTGCTGTTCCGATGGCGGCTCGCCCACAGCTCCGCCTGCAACCTGAACGTTCTGATTGCGCAGTGCCACCAGCACTTCCTCAGCCGTCAGATTGCGCATGGCAAGCCGCTCTGGGTCGAGCCAGATACGCATCGAGTATTCGCGAGCGCCAAACATGACGACGTCGCCAACACCCTCCATGCGCATGAGTTTGTCACGCACGTTCAGCAGGCCGTAGTTGGAGATATAGACCTGATCGTAGGTCTTATCGGGCGACAGCAGGTGGATGTTCAGGAGCTGATCCGGGTTGCGCTTGCGCACGGAAATGCCGTTGCGGCGCACTTCATCGGGCAGGCGGCGTTCAGCGGCGGTCGCGCGGTTCTGGACCAGCACCTGGGCGCGGTCGATGTCGGTGCCGAGTTCGAACGTCACAACCACCTGGACGCCGCCGTCATTGGTCGACTGCGAGTACATGTAGATCATGCCCTCGACACCGTTGATTTCCTGCTCGATGGGAGCTGCAACCGTGTCGGCGACGGTCTGCGCGGATGCACCCGGATAAGACGCCGAAACGACAACCGTCGGCGGAATAATCTCCGGCAACTGGTTCACCGCCAGGCCCTGGTACGCGATGCCGCCAACGATCGTGACGAATAGTGAAATCACTGCGGCAAAGATAGGCCGGTAGATAAAGAAGTGGCTGATGTTCATGGGGCACCTTGAGCCGGGAGCGTGGGCCGATAACGCAAAGCGGAGTTCGCTGAACGCGGGATCTTGGATGGTGTCGATGCGTCTGGTATTGTTGGCGTCATGGATACATTCGACATACGCTTCAAACGCATTGCAGACGCCATTCGTGCCCTGCCCGAAGGCGAGCGCGAGGATGTGCTGAATTGGGTTGAGACAGGCGTGTTCGAGACGGAGTCGTTGCTTAGTCCGGAGCAGATCGCTGAGGTCGAACGGCGCCTCGCCGAACCGCAGCAGATTGCCACCAAAGAGCAAGTTGATGCTGTTTTTGCAAAGTATGGCACCGAAACATGATCGAGGTCGAGTGGTCGATCATTGCGCTGATTGAACTCGACAAGGTTCTTGCTAATGCATCGAGCCCCAAAGGGGCGGACACCATCAAAACCGCGATTCGCCGGGCGGAACGCACCATCAAGTTGTCTCCGCGCGGCGCGCGTTACGTCCCTGAACGCAACTGGTACGAAGCTGTCGTTACCAGGGCGCCATTTCTCTTGATTTATCGCTTCGTAGAACATCCGGTAGGCACCCGTGTCCGCACAATCGGGGTCTTCAACACGCGGCGCAGCCCGCAGCGAAAGCCGCGTCGGCGCAGTTAATCGTCACTGCGTCTTGACTGGTGGAGCAGCGGCAGGCGCGCTTCCGGCCGCGGCCCCGACCCGAATTTCTTCCTTCTTCGGCGTGACTTTTCCGCCGGGGCGGGCGCGCTGGATGCCTTTGGTTATCACCCAGTCCGTGGCCGCAACACCGGTGCGAATGATGCGCATACCGTCGACCACGGGCCCAAGCGCCACGGGCTTGCGACCGACCGTACCATCTTCACTCACGACGAAGACGAACTTGTTGGTCTGATCCGTTCCGATGGCTTCGTCCGGCAACAGGATGGCAGCGTAATCTTCAGAGCCTTGCACGCGGACGCGGGCAAACATGCCGGCGGAAAATGTTGCTTTGCCGTTGTCGACGATGGCGCGGGCGCGCATCGTGCCGGTTGCCTGATCGAGGCGGTTGTCAATGAAATCGACCTTGGCCTTGTGCGGGAACCCCGCCTCGTCTGGCAGCGCCAACTGGACATCGGTACCCACTTGGGCGGCGCCGGTCTTTTGGCCCTTCTCGATCATGCGCCGATATTTGATCCAGTTGTTCTCTGAGATGTCGAAGTAGAGGTGGATTGGATTTTCCGTCACAATCGACGTCAAAAGCGTCGAGTTGGCCGCAGCGCCGGCCGAAACCCAACCGCCGGCGGCCATGGCCGACCGCGATGTCCTGCCGCCGACCGGTGCCGTGATCCTGGTGAAAAACAAGTCGAGTTCGGCGGTTTTGACCTTGGCGTCGGCAACTTTGATCAGCGCTTGGGCATCACGCAAGAGGTTCGCCCGGTCATCGAAACTCTTCTCGGACAAAATCTTCCGGTCAACGAGGGGGCGACCACGTTCGACGTCAAGCGAGGTGTTTTCGACTTTTGTGTTGGCCTGTGCCAACTCGGCTTTTGCCTGGGCCAGTGCCGCCTCGAATGGCCGCGGATCGATCGAGTAAAGTAGGTCGCCCTTATTGACGATCTGGCCGTCCTGGAAGTGCACCTCATTCAGAAACCCGGAAACGCGGGCGCGGATATCAACGGAGGCAACGGCATCAAACCGGCCTGTATATTCGTCCCATTCGATGACTTTGCGTTGCACCGGCAGCGAAATTGTTACGACCGGGGCAGGCGGTGGGGTGGCAGGTGCGGTTGCGGCGCCGGTTGGTCCCTTGGATGATGCAGCGTTTGCCGGGGGCCCGGAAGGGGTGGTCACAGCCGGCGCCGTCGATGCAGCGGGTGCCGCGCCAGCCGGCTGCTGTGCGGTGGTCACGCCAACCCGAAGGCCGGCAAGCGCCGCGCAGCCCGCGATCGCCGCCAGACTGGCGCCCAAGGCAAAACGTGTAAACTTCGGCATGGAACGCAGCCCTCGGTCTCGCGTCGCCCGGGCCAATACAGACCGCAGCGAACTTCTATCGAGCGCCTTTAGTAGCACAACACAAGGGGAGGCAAAGTCACACTCAGGTCATTTCGGGTGAGCTTTTCTGCCTGCTTCGTGGGCCGATTGCCCTGAATGGGGCAGCACGTCAGTCCCAAAAAGATGCGCGCATTAAAGGTCTTTCAACCAATTTTGGCGACCATGCCCCCACGAGCGAGTTTGGCGTCGGCCAACGGCCGCTCGGGTTAGCCGGGCCAGAGGGTCCAGTCTTGCAACCCAGTCCTGGAACTCTGTGTCGTAACTTTGAAGGGGTATCTCGCATGACCAATCGTGGTCTTATTTTGGCAGGTCTTGCAGCGGTCCTGCTCGGCTCGGCCAGTGCTCAGGCGGCCGATCTCGGCGGCATGAGAGGTGGCAGCATCAAGGACGGCTACGTGCCGCAGATGGTCGATAACGTTGGCGCACGCTGGTATCTGCGCGGCGACTACAGCCACGCCTGGCAGGGCCTCGGTTCCATGACCGAGCCGCCGAACTATGACCTGACAATGACCTCGATCGCCAACACGAACTCTTTCGGCTTCGGCATCGGTCACTATTTCTCAAAGAGCGTTCGTGGCGACATCACTCTCGATTGGCGCCGTGACGCGGCCGCTCGCGGTTCAGTCAATGACGGAGTGGCCACAGTTCAGGGTGAGCGCCAATTCGGCATCAGCAACATGGTGGCTCTCGCCAACCTCTACTATGACTTTGACACACGCAGCCACTTCACGCCGTACATTGGCGTCGGTCTCGGCTTCGCCCGCAATACCACCAAAGCTGGGACCGTCGCTCTGAGCGGTTGTCAGTTGCTGACCTGCTCTGCGGACTTCGAGGGCGCAACCTCCACGAACGCTGCTGCTGCACTCATGACGGGCTTCTCGGCTCGTTTGCATGACCGCTTGCATCTCGATGCTGGATACCGGTTCCTATATCTCGGCAACGCACACACGGGCGACATACGCATTACCCGTCCTGTCGGTGACACCGGCCCGACGTCGTCGCCCGATCCGATCGTCCATGATCTGCATGCACACGAGTTCCGCGTCGGCCTGCGCTGGGACATCAAATAACGCTCTTGTTTGCGCGATCCGACACCCCTGTAGGGCGCCGGCCGGATCGCGCGAACCACCTAATTCGGGGCGAAAGCCTCGAGTGAGCTCCTCCATCCGGGCCGCCGCCGTGCGCCCCGGATGGACTTGAAATGCTGGTCGCTGCCTCGCGCAAGAGTCGACATTCCGTTGCGGTCTGCGGCCAAACCGCAACCGTTTGTCCTGATCAGTTTCAGTCAGTCTGGCGATCTGTTTCGCCCAGGACGCGTCGAACCGGAACTCTCGAACCCTGTGGTCCCAACCGGACCCGAGGCTGACGCACCGCCGGGTGTCCCGCGCGTGTGCATCTAATTCACTGTTACGTTCGAGGGATCGACGCCCATGCCATACGCGCTGAAGACAACAATCAAATTTGCAACCGCAACTGCGGCACTCGCGCTGCTGGCAACGTCCGCTCTCGCGGGCGATCTGTCCAAGGGCATGCCGGGCGGCTTAAAAGACCACCGCAACGCTGGCGTGCCCGTGCCGATGCCGGTGCCCTACGAAGAAACCTTTAAGTACTACGTTGGGGGCAGTGCTGGCTGGACGTTCAACTCAAACGGAACCATGTCCATCACGGCGGATCACCAGATGGCGGGCGAACCGTCGAAGTGGATCGACACCTATAGCCAGTTGCAGGGCCCGCACGTCCTCAGCATCGTTGCCGGACGCTACATCACGCCGTCGTTGCGCGCCGAACTTGGCATCGACTACCGCTCGGCGCAGCGCCCCGCCAAGGCGACCAAGGAGATCCACTACAGAGGCCAGGTCAGGGGGCCGATGGACGTCATTGACCCGACAAGCGGATTGCTTGTGCCCTCGACGCAGACCAACACCTATGGCCTCACGCGCACCGAGGACGTGACCACGCAAAATCACACGTTCATGCTCAACGCCTACTATGACCTGAACCGCGAAGGGCGTCTGAAACCCTATATTGGCGCTGGCATTGGCTTATCGCGCCGCGACGTGACGCGCAGAACGGAAGAAACCGTTAACGACTGCACTGTTGGCTCCAACGACGTCGATCCAAGCGTGCTTGGCTGCCAACATCCTGGCACGGTCGGCACCTACCTGGAGGCCCCGGGCAGAATTCGCTCGAGCTATGAAGAACGGACGGGTTGGGGCTTCGCTGCCTCGCTGATGGCCGGCGCCTCTTACAAGCTCAGTGAACGCACGAGCTGGGATCTCGGCTACCGCATGACCTATCACGGCGGCAAAGTCGCGGTTGTGAACCCGTCGCTCGGTGGCTTCTCATCGCTCGAAATCGGTGCACGTCTGGACCACGAAATCCGCACGGGCCTGCGTTTCGATGTCTGGTGACACGACGTTAGGTGACACGCTGACGGGCCTGCATTTTGCTGGCACATACGGGGCCCGGAGATCACCTCTCCGGCCTTTTTGTGTTTCCGGTCGTTTGTGTTTGTGCGGCTTGTTTTGTCGGTCGCGCGTTAAGGCTCGCGACCAAAGACGGGCGCGAGGTCTTGTTTCGGCCAAAGTCCCGCCGGGTTTGCCGCGCACTTACAGCTTACGCCGCGTTAACGAACACCGGCTAGGTTGCGGGTAGGAAACCGGGGGGAAGGCAAACGTGACGCGTCGCTTGCCTGTCACATCGCTGGCCGTTGTGTCCGCCCTCGCCATCTGGGCGTTGGCGAGCGCTGATCGTTTGGTCGCGGCCTTCGGCGACACGCGCACGCTGACGCTGTTCAACATCCACACCAAGGAAACCGTCACGGTCCTGTTTAAAAAGGACGGCCGGTGGGTGGCCGGGGCCAAAGACAAGCTCGATTGGGCCGTGCGCGACTGGCGTAAGAATGAAAAGACCGCAATGGATGCGGAACTCTATGACCTGCTGTGGGAAATTCATACGGAGCTTGGCTCTCGCGAGGCGATCCACGTGATCTCCGGTTTCCGGTCGCGCGGCACCAACGATATGCTGCGCACGACATCTGGCGGGCAGGCGAAGGAAAGCCGGCACATTTCAGGCCAAGCCCTGGATGTGCACTTTCCTGACGTGCCGACGGCGCGGCTGCGCTACTCGGCGCTTGTTCGCGAGCGCGGCGGCGTCGGCTACTATCCCACGTCCGCAATTCCTTTCGTTCATTTGGACACGGGCAATGTGCGGGCCTGGCCCCGGCTGCCGCGCATGGAACTCGCCCTGTTGTTCCCCAATGGCCAAACGAAACATCAACCGGCCGAGGGCGGTCCGATCACATCGGCCGATGCCCGGACAGCGCAAGCACAAAAACAGCAGCTCGCGCAGGAGGTCGCGGCTTTCCACGACTTTCGCCGCCAGCCAAAGTCACCTTTTGCCCTCGCCGACGCGACGGCTGCAGGACTACGTCCGTTTGATGGCGCAAGACCTGCGGGACTTCAAAAGCCGCCTGTGGCCGTCGCCGCCGCAGGGCCCCAGTTTGCCGCAGGGCCCCAGTTGATCGCGCAGCCAGCGCCGGTTGAACGCTCGTCGCGGTTAACTGCTCAATCGCCGCCATCTGTCCCTGCCCAAGCTTCGTTCTCAACTGCTGATCGAGCCAAGCTGAGCGCGCTGGTGCAGCTCGCGGCAGCTGAACCGGCTCTCCGCCTGGTCCAGGCACCGATGCCGGCAACGCGGCCGCAAAAGCCCAATCTGACCAGCGTTGCCAGCCTGACCGGTACTGCTGGTGTATTCGCCGCCCCGCCGCCGAAGCCGGCTGCCCGCGTGGCAGCTGTGCTGGCGCCTGCCGCCTCGCCCGCCACTTCGTCGATTGCATCGCTCATTGATGCCGGTGGTTGGGGTAACGGCTTTGCGGCAGCCACGGCCTTCGATGATGAGCATCCCGATGAACTGTCGTACCGGCCGTTTCCGATTGCGCCCTACAT
>JANNXS010000020.1:0-7236 GCA_031409695.1 Hyphomicrobiaceae bacterium | reverse complement strand
CTGACAAGATGGCCGCCGACAAATTGAACGCCTATGTCGGCTGTATCAACCGGCTGTCCGGTCGGGCGTATGAGTCGAGGGCACGCTATTTGAGCTGGGTGAGCAAGGCCGGGCCAACGGGCAAAGAAAAGATCATTTACGGCACCTACACGATCTACGACACGGCCGACTGCAAGAGAAAAGTCGAAGCGGTCGCAACTGCTGAGCCGCGCGACACGGACCTTGAAGCCGCAGGGAACGCTTATGTTTCGGCCGCAACCGCGCTTGAGCCGCTGCTGAAGGATGCGGACGACTACTACACGCAGCAGAACTACAAGGACGACAAGATGGCCAAGGGCAAAGCCTTGCATCCTCGTCTCATGGCGGCGTGGGAGCAGTTTGCGGCGGCCGACACGAAGTTGAGTGCGTCGGTCGACGTGATCCAAGACCGCAATGCGATAGCGCGCCTGGCTCAGATCGAGGCCAAAGAGGGACGCAAGGGGCGCTATCACATCGAAGCCTTGATGCTGCGCGCCAAAGGCGTGTTGCGGGCCCAAAATGCGACCCCGTCGGATCTGAACGCGATTACGGCGGCGCTGGCCGCTTTCGAAGCAAGCGTAAAAGACACCGAGACCTACGCTGCATCCGACGCAAGCAGTCGGATTGGTTCGAGTTTTGTCGGCGCCGCCAAATCATTTCTCACGACGTCGAAAAATCTGATGCGGCGCGTTCGAGATAAGGTGCCCTACAACAGCGGCGAACAGATGATTCTGAGGACCGGCAGCGGTGCTTGGATGGTCGAGGGGTCGCCCGCACGACTCACGCGTGACTACAATCAGCTGATCGAGAGCTATAACCGCGGCGCCAGTTTCTAAGATCCGATCCTCATCACTTGCAGTCAGGACAAGGGGCGGGGGATCCGGCGGGGATGCAAACTGGACCATCGCCACGGGAGCCGGTACACGTCGCGCCTACCAGCACTCGCCCGTGAGCCGAAAGCCGCCATGTCCGATACCGACGCCGTTCCAACTGGCACCCTTATGAAAGGCAAGCGCGGCCTGATCATGGGCGTCGCCAACAATCGTTCCATCGCCTGGGGCATCGCACAAGCCTGCGCGGCCCAGGGTGCCGAACTGGCCTTCACGTTCCAGGGCGATGCGCTTGAAAAGCGCGTGAGGCCACTGGCAGCCAGTGTCCAGTCAAAACACGTCATGCCCTGCGACGTCACCGACACGGCATCTATGGACGCTGTCTTCGCCGAATTGAAAGCCGCGTGGGGCTCGTTGGACTTCTTGGTCCACGCCATCGCCTACGCCGACAAGGCTGAACTTGACGGGCGGTATGTTGACACGACCGAGGGCAATTTCACTAAGTCGCTGCTGATCTCGTGCTACTCATTTACAGCCTTGGCCCAACGCGCCGAAAAGATGATGCCAAACGGCGGCTCACTTCTCACCCTATCTTACTATGGCGCTGAAAAAGTCATGCCGCACTACAACGTCATGGGGGTCGCAAAAGCGGCGCTCGAGGCAAGTGTGCGTTATCTCGCAGCCGATCTCGGCCGCCAGAACATTCGCGTCAACGCCATCTCGGCGGGCCCAATCAAGACGTTAGCCGCATCAGGCATTTCCGATTTCCGCTATATCCTCAAGTGGAACGAGTACAATTCCGCACTACGTCGGACGGTGACGATCGAAGAGGTCGGTAGCTCCGGGATGTACCTGCTGTCAGATCTCGGCAAGGCTGTAACCGGTGAGATCCACCATGTGGATGCCGGCTATCATGTGCAGGGCATGAAGAACGAAGACGCGCCCGATATCAACGTCAATACCGCGTCTTAAGGCTGGTCGACGTTAGACAGCTGCATACATAGGGCCGTACAAAGGAGGCCGCAAAGTTCACTTTGCAGCCGATCTCACGCCAGCAATGGGCACCGACGGCATTGCTTCTTTGGGGTCGAGTGACATCCAGAGTTTCGGATTGAGATACGATTGGCGCATAATGAAATGGTACGGCGTCTTGTGCCAAAGCTTCATATCGTCGGTCTTGTTGTCGAGCACATAGTCACCCGAAACCGTGCGCACTGTTAAGACGGCGTGACCTTCGTTCTTCTCGTCGAGCACCACGGTCATCAAGAGTGCGCTTGCCGGCCAACCCGCACGCATGAGTGCTTGGCGCTTGGCCAGGGCGTAGTCCTCGCAATCTCCGCGCCCGTTGCGTGGCAGAACCCAGAATTCCTGGACGCCATAGTTGTCCATGTCGGAGATGGGCTCGATGTCTTTGTTTAGGCGCTTATTCACCTTCAAGAGTTCGGCAAGTTCTGAGGAGTTGCCGACACGACGACCGTCCTCAAGCGCGCCCTCGCGACACTCGGTTGGTTCACGATTGCAAAAATCAACAAAGCCATACGGCGGCTGCGTGACACCAAACACGCGCAAATAGGGCGAACCCCGTTCCTGCGAGGTGCTTGGATTTGCGGGCTCGGCTGCCGCGGCAGACGAACCGATGCCAAGACACAGCAAAACTGACAACAAAACGACGCGCACGGGACCGCTTCCTTCTCGGAGCACTCATAACGGTCAGGCCTGGACTGATACGCGACGCGTCACAGGCGCTGGGGACACTCACACGGCATTGCGGCGAAGGTTTCTCGAAACCATGGCCACTCAACCGAAATACTTTCTCAGGGCATTGGGGTGTTGAACGTCGATGAACTGAACGGCGATGCCTTCAGCGCGATGGCGCACAACCTTACAGCGTACATTTCCAAGCGTGATTTCAGTGCCGATTTCAGGCCGCGCAGGCGTTGCAATGAAGGCGCCGGAGAGCGAGAAATCGACCACCTGGCAGGAGATCGTCAGGCCCTCAACAAGCGTCAAACTCTGAGTTGCGTTCTGGGGCTTCATACGGTCATGGCGCCGCTCGGCGAAGTCGCCCAAATGCTGCCGGTTGATCAGAAATGTCAGCTGCGCCGCGAGCTTTTCGCGCTTGTGCGGGGTTGCGAGGAACTTGAGACCAAAGCCACCGCTTATTTCTCGAACCACAGTGCCTTCAAGACCGCCGATCTGGTCAAAATAGGCGACGATGCGTTCATTCAGCGGGACGTCCACGGGCGACATCAACGCGGCACCACCAACGGAGATATCAACCAGCTTGCAAGGGTACTCTTGGCGATTTTCACGCATAAAACGGCCGAGCAACGTGACCGCGACGCGCTTATGGCGGCGGCGATCCGGCGCGATCTTGGACAGCAGACCGGCGGCGCGGCGCGCAAACACAGGCTGAAGCGATTGCCGAGACGGCTGTACGAGAGACATGAGGGCACCTTGGCGATGTTCTTGGGGGCGCTGGCCCCTTTTTTCTCGCGTAACGGTCCTTTTCACCGCACACACGACAGCGTTTGGTCGATCATGCCGCCAAGGCATTTACATAAGGTTTAACGGCGCTCGAAAAGTGGAACACGGCTATTCCAAAGACTGGAACGGGGATGATACGACTTGATAGGGGCACGCCCCTCATCACGCCCAGTTCACTCACGTTCCACCCGACCCAGTCTCGTCCCAGTCTCGTCTCAGTCTCGACCCCGGCCTTCATAACAAGCCCATGCCCAAAATCATTATCTACTCAACCTCGCTTTGCCCTTACTGCGACGCAGCTAAGCGGTTGCTGAGGCACAAGGCCCTGCCATTCGAGGAGATCGACGTCTCCGGCCGGCCGGCTGCACGCGAGGCGTTGCGCGTGAAGGCTGGCGGCTCGACCTCCGTGCCGCAGATCTGGATCGGGGATACGCACATTGGCGGATGCGATGATCTCTATGCGCTGGAGCAAAGCGGACGGCTTGATCCCTTGCTGCGCCCGACGTCCGCGTAGGTGGACTTTCCGGGAAAAAGTGCAAGTTTTTCAAAGATATTGCGAACCGGAGGAGCAGAGATAGCTACGTCGGTGTCGAAAAACTCATGGAGGCTAGGCGGGCCTAAAGAGATTGGCTGGACTGTGCGCCCGGCGTAGGCCGATGACACTGATGCTTGAAGTTGCCCCTGAGCCGAACAGGGCGCGAGCAGACTTCTCGCGGCTCCCTCTCTCCTCACTTCTGAGGGGAGATGACCGGGGTGAGGGGCGGTCACTTGCTCGAGTCGGCAGAGAGAAACGGGCAAAAGTTCAACAGCTTACCATTGGTAAAGTCACGCGCAGTGCAAACTGCGGCCCGTCACCCAGTTCCCGTGAAGAACGGAGAGAGAGAATTTTACCCTGTAGTAGACGGCAGAGATTGGCCCGAAGCCCGCCGCCTCGCCTGAACGGTTGCAGGCTCCCTTGTCGGGGGGCAGCGGACATCGGTCGCGTCTCAGTCTGAGACTGGAGGCTTACCGGGGGTCAAACCGTGAGCCTCCCTCGACGCGCCTGCCCCTTTGCTGCCCACAACCGTCGTCAGTCACGCTTGCGCGTTGCGTCGTGCGAGATGAGTTTCCCAGTCGAGCGCGTGTCGAACGGCCAGATCGAGGTCAGCGTAGGCCGGCGTCCAGTCCATAGCCTTGCGGATCTTGTCTGATGAGGCAACGATGGCCGGCGGGTCGCCTGGGCGGCGTGGCGACAGCGTGGCTGGCACCGGTGCGCCCGAGACACGGCGGACAGCATCGAGCACTTCAAGCACCGAGTGGCCGCGGCCGTAGCCACAGTTGAACACGTCGGACTTGCCACCTGCTTCAAGATAGCCAAGCGCTGCCACGTGCGCGCTGGCCAGATCCGAGACGTGGATGTAATCGCGCACGCAGGTGCCGTCCTTGGTGTCGTAGTCGGTGCCAAACACTTCCATGCCCGTGCGCTTGCCGGTGGCGGTTTCGCAGGCAACCTTGATCAGGTGGGTTGCGCCTTTGGTCGATTGGCCCGTGCGTCCCTTCGGATCGGCGCCGCAGACATTGAAATAGCGCAGCGCCACATGGCGCAGCTTGTGCGCCCGGCTGGTGTCACGCAGCATGATCTCGGTCATCAGCTTCGACGAGCCGTAAGGTGACACGGGATCGAGCGGCGTGGTCTCTCTGACCGGCATTTCCTTGACGTCGCCGTAAACGGCGGCTGTCGAGGAAAAGATGAAATGCTCGACACCGGACAAAACCGCCGCCTCAATGAGCGCGCGCGATTTAACGGTGTTATTGTTGTAGTAACCGAGCGGATCGGCAACCGACTCTGGCACCACAATTGAGCCCGCGAAGTGAATGATGCCGGTGACGCGATAGCGGCGAATGGCTGTCCGTGCGAGCTGCTGGTCGCCGATATCACCGACGACGACCTTAGCACTGTCAGGAAGCGCCCATCGAAACCCGGTCGTCAGATTATCAAGCACGACCACCTGTCGGCCGAGGTCGGCCAACGCGTGCACCATGTGGCTGCCGATGTAGCCGCAACCGCCCGTGACTAGAATTGCCCCAGCTTCGAGAATGGCCATCGTCTTGTCTCCAGATGCCAGCTTGCCGACCCTGGCGTACCAGAACCCATATCTATTGCCACGCCGTTACCACGCCTGGATGATCAGGCCCGAATGACCAGATCCGGGAACGGCCACTGGGTCGGTCTCGACTGGTCGTCGTAACCCACTTTTAGCCTTGCTGTGGTTTGGTTGAACGACAGTGCAACTGCCAGTACCGAGTAAGCCCGCCATGACGACTGCAATCCTTGGCCCCGCCGCCCGTCGATCGTCGGCCAAACTGACCCGCTCAAGCCGTGGCCCGGCAACCTGGGGTCAAAGGGACATGGCGGCGGCCGTGTTGGCGCACTACGATCCGCGCAGTTCGTCAGCGGTGCCCTTCCGCATGCTCGAAGCGGGTGGCGGCTCCAGCAGCTGGGTGCCCCTACCCAAGGGTGCCGAAATCACGACGGTCGACATTAGCCAGGAGCAAATCGATCGCAACATCTATGCGACCGAAAAACTGCGGGGCGACCTCGAAACCTTCGACTACGGCCCCCGCCGATTCGATCTGGTCGTATGTTGGGACGTGCTTGAGCACCTGGAGCGCCCGGACGCGGCGCTCGACCGCCTCGTCTCGGTGCTGAAACCTGGCGGCCGCCTGATCGTCAAAGGCCCCTTACCCTACAGCTTGAAGGGCTTCGTCACGCGCTTCAGCCCGCACTGGGTGCATGTCGCCCACTATCGCCACATCCTCGGCCTGAAGACGGCTGGGCAACCAGGCTATGCCCCGTTCAAGGCGTTCCTCATGCCGAGTTCCGATCCCCATGTCATGGCATCGAACTTTGTGGCCAAAGGCCTCGTTGTCGATACCATCGAAGGTTACGAGTCAGATCAAGTCAGCTACATCGCCGCCAAGAGCCGACTGCTGCTCGGCGCCTATCGCATGGCGGAAGTCCTACTTTCAGCCCTATCTTTCGGCCGGTATTCGCGCGGCATGACAGATTTTTTTCTGATCGTGCGCCGCCCGGCCGCTTAGTTGGCGAAAGACGCCGCCGCGGAATTGGCCTTGCATTGTGATTGTCTACACCCGCGCAACAGACTTATTACTAAACTTGCAGCGAATACTTTAAGCCATTGAAAACCATAGAGGTGCTTAAGTCATAAGGAAGGCACCCCTGCAGAATAAGGTGCCTTAAAAGTGGCACAAGTCTTATGAGTCTCTCGGCAACAATCACAAGGGAAGACACGCGTGTTGCGTGGCTGCGGCACCGCCGTTGGCTCTCGTTCTCGCCGTTCGACCCCAACACACCGCATCTGCGTTGGGCGGTCGTATCCGTTCTGGTGTTGTGGCTTGCTGTACTCAGCGGGCTACACTTTGTGCCCAAGCAGTTCGTCAGCAAATCGACCCTGATCGTCCCCGGCGCCAGCACGTCGGTGAACGTGTCGCTCGATAAGATCGGGCAGGCGTCGTCTCAGCCGGTGTCAGCCTATAACACCGGCGCGCTGTCACCGAAGGTCATCTACAAGGAAATGATCGCCAGCGAGGACGTACGTGAAGAAGCGGCCAATGCTTTGGGCATTCCCATGTCCAGGATGGGCGCACCGCGCATCAAGCTCGTCGATGAAACTGCGTTGATCAACATTGAAATTCGCTCGCGTGATCCAGAAATGGCGCGCCGCCAGAATCAAGCATTGATCGAGGCCCTTCAGCGCCGGCTTGATCGTTTGCGCACTGATGAATTGGAGCGGCGGCAAGCAACTGTGCGCGACAACCTCGCCATCTACGAGGTCACCGTTGCTAATGCGCGCGACAAAATCCTCGATCTGCAACGGGCGTCTGGCCTGCAATCCGCGAC
>JANNXS010000019.1:0-38484 GCA_031409695.1 Hyphomicrobiaceae bacterium | reverse complement strand
CAGCAAAATCACCAGATCCTCGGGCAGACCGATCTTGTTCAACTCGGCGCGCATAGCAATAACGGTTGCCTCCGTCGCCTTGTACGCGGTCGGTGGCGGGGCAATGATAATCGCGTTGCCGCCTTTGAGCGCCATCATGGCTTTGTTGACCGGCGTCGCGTTCGGATTGGTCGACGGCGTAATGGCGGCAACAACGCCAACCGGTTTGGCCCACTTCACAAGACCCTTTTCGGGGAGTTCCTCGATAATCCCGGTCGACTTCACCCGCAGCAGATCGCGCAGCGTGCCAAAGGTCTTGCGCTGGTTCTTGATTACCTTGCTCTCAACCTCGCCGATACCCGTGACTTCGACGGCTTGGACCGCAAAGCGCCGCGCGTGCTCAGGCTTGTAAATCGACCACGCAAGACCTGTGACCGCTTCATCGATCCTGGCTTGGCCACCCTTGCCGATTTCCACGGCATACGTCGCCATCGCGGCCTTCGCGCGTGCGATGAGCGCCGGCACGGGATCAGCGGCTACGGAAACGGCTTGCAAGTGGGCTTTCGACACGGGCGAACTCCGATGGGCAGCGGATCTTCTGACGGTATAGATAACCAACTTCGGTTGGAAGATGGCCTAATAAGTGTTGCATGAACGGGCGGTGCCTTACGCCATTTTACCCGCACAATTCTGCCACGACATTTGGGTTTCCATGGGCGGAGCCACAAGCCCTGCGTTGCCCTGGGTCCCGGCCTCCGCTAGGCAGCGGTGATGAAACTCTACCGCTCGTTCGCGACCGTCGGCGGGCTGACACTCGTCAGCCGCATCATGGGGTTTATGCGCGACATCGCTTTTGCGGCCTTGCTTGGCGCTGGGCCGATTGCCGAAGCCTTTGTCGTCGCGTTCCGATTTCCCAATCTGTTCCGGCGTTGGTTTGGCGAAGGCGCGTTCAACGCTGCCTTCGTGCCATTGTTCACCAAACGGCTTGAGGGCGAGGGCGTCGAACCCGCGCGGCGCTTCGCGGGCGAGGCGCTGGCCGGGCTCGCCTTCATCCTGTTGATCCTGTCGGTGCTGTGCATGATCGCCATGCCCTGGATCATGTACGGCCTCGCGCCGGGCTTCTCGGCAAATCCAGCCAAATACGATCTCGCCGTCGACATGAGCCGGATTGCGTTTCCGTATCTGTTTTGCATGTCGCTCGTTGCACTGTTGTCCGGCGTACTGAACTCGGTTGGCAAGTTTGTCGAAAGCAGCGCCGTCTCCGTCGTGCTGAATCTGACGTTGATGGCCGCCATGTTCGTCGCCTGGTGGCTTGGCTACGGCAACGATCCGCGCACGGGATATGTCCTGGCGTGGGGCATTTTCGTTGCCGGTATACTGCAACTGCTGCTGTTGCTCGACGGCGCGCGACGCAACGGCCTGATGCCGCGTTTTACGCGCCCGAAGATGACGCCCGGTGTGCGTCAATTGATCCGCCTCGGCGTGCCCGGCGTGATCGCGGGCGGCGTCACGCAAATCAACATCGTCATTGGCAGCATGATCGCCTCTTTGCACACGGGGGCTGTGTCGTACTTGTTCTATGCGGATCGTTTGTATGAGTTGCCGCTTGCGCTCGTCGGCATCGCCATCGGTGTCGTGCTGTTGCCGGATGTCTCGCGCCATTTGCGGTCGGGCGACCAAGTGGCGGTCATGGACAGTCAAAATCGTGCACTCGAACTCGCGATGCTTCTGACCTTGCCCGCCGCCGTGGCACTGGCGGTCATTCCAACAGAGATCATCTCGGTGCTGTATCAGCGCGGTGCTTTCAGTCCGACCGACACAGCCAACGTCGCGGCGGCGCTTGCCTTCTTCGCTATGGGCTTGCCATCTTTCGTCATGATTAAAGTCTTCTCGCCAGCCTTCTTCGCGCGCGAGGATACTCAGACGCCCATGCGGTTTGCAGCCATTAGCATGGCGCTGAACACGCTAGGCTCGGTCGGGCTATTTTTCCTGTTTCGCCATCTTGGCTGGATGCCGCACGTCGGCATCGCCATCGCCACAGCCTTCGGCGGCTGGCTGAATGCGTGGCTGTTGTGGCGCGCACTGCGCCAACGGGGGCATTTCGTGGCCGATGCACGCCTTAAGCGCGCGCTTGTTATGACTGTGGCTTCAAGCGCCGTCATGGGCGGCGTGCTCTGGTGGCACGCACGCGAGCTTGCGCCCTGGTTTGCAGCCCAGCATGGCACCGGTACGCGGGCCTTAGCCCTGACCGTGCTCATCGCTGGCGGCGGGCTGGTGTACGCCATAGCCGCCTTCGGCACCGGCGCCGTGCGCACCAACGCCGTGACGGCGATGTTCAGGCGGAAACGGTAGAATGCTATCCACCTGACAAGGGGCGAGTTGAGCGCGTGCTTGTCATCGTTTGCCGCATTTTCTGCGCCAAACTGGTGTTCACTTTTGCAGACAATACGACAGCTTGCTCAGCGCTGCTTTTCTTTGTCGCGTTGCCAGTAGACGAACAGCACCGAGACGATGGCGGTGATGATCGCCGTCGCTTGAATGTCGGGGCGCTTTACGATCAAAAGCCACTGCGCAAGGCTTTGCGATGCGCCGCCACGTGGCGTGTAGGCGGTCGAGATGTAGACGGCGACGAAGGTGATGAGCGCTGTCAGCCCCAGCGCGCTGGTGATCTGGATCACGCGTTTCACGGGCCGCGCGACCGACATTTTGCGGCCGGGCATAGCGAGGATGGTTTTGTCTGACATGATGCGCTCCTTAAGTCTGCGAATCGATGCGGCTGTGAAGTATCTGATTCTAAGCGGAATTGCACATATCGAAAGACTTCAGCCTGGGCGTGGCCGTCACCAACCCGGAAGCGGCCAACACCCTGCCGCACACTTTAGGCAGCGGTCATTGTTTGGCAGCCCATATTGATAACGGTGAAAACGGGCGCGCGCCCGGAGCGCAGTCGCCCCTTGCGCCTTGGTTTTCACGCCTTGGCAAACCCGAGGCGTCGCAACAGGCCGAACACGGGCGCGGCAAGCACCATCACCAGCACGACCCGGATCAGATGGTGGGTCGCGACAAACGCCACCTCAGCGTTCAGCGCGACAGCAATCAGGCTCATCTCTGCGAGGCCTCCAGGCGAATAGGCAAGCATCACGGTCATCACGTTAAACGATGTGAGGCGTGACATGACGATCGCGAACAGCCCCGTCCACACCAACAGTATGGCGGTCGCCCCAAACGACAGCCGCATCTGCGCCAGGATCACACCCGGCGCAACGCCAGCAAAGCGACACCCTACTGTGGTGCCGATAACAAGTTGCGCCGCATTGACGACCTCGTAGGTCGGTTTGAAATCCGATAGCCCCGTGAGATGTACGGCACCGCTAACCAGCATCGGACCGAGCAGGTTTTGCGCGGGCAGGCGCAGCACGTGGCCGAGCAACGTGCCCGACAAAGCACAGCCAAGTAGTAGGAATTCACTGACCGCCGGTGAGGTGAAAATCGATGGCGCGCCTCCGGGTACGCTGCCCGGCGCGCGCACCAGCGTAACACCCGCCATCCACTGGATGATGAAAGGCAGGGTCATGATGACCATCAAAATGCGCGCGCCGTGAATGAGCGCGATGGCCTTCGCGTCCGCGCCGCGCGCCTCGCCGAGCGTGATCATTTCGACGAGCCCGCCTGGCATGCCGGCGAAGTAGGCGGTCTTGGCATCGAGGCCGCCGTACTTTTGCAGGTACCAGATGCTGGACGCGCCACAGCACGCCATGAACACGATCAGCCCAAGGATCGTGCTGATCCAAGTGCCCACGTTGGCGAGGACTGACGGCCCAAACGACGCCCCGAGCAAGACGCCGATAATCGCCGACATCGGTTGCCGCACCACAGACGGAGCTGCGATCGGAAGCTGTACCAGCGCACCAAGCGTGCACGCCGTCATTGGGCCGAGCATCCATGGCAGAGGCAAGCCCAGCCATTGAAACAGCGCGCCGCCAATCAGGCCAAGGGCCAGCGCTAGACCAAGTCGGCCGTAAGGCAAACGTTCAGGCGCAAGTGACTTGATACCATCACCAACATCCTCAAACCAGCTCGACACCGTCTGCAAACGCGCCATGACGTCCCCCCGCATAGGCCGCGTGCTACCACGGACACCCCCTGTCAAATGAATTGACCGACGGTAACCGATTCCTCGCGCGCGCTCGCGCCGCACACGAATACCGTCGTTCAAGAAGGGTCGCTTGTACGCCCGTCGATTGTACCCTCCCACCGCACCCAGCTGTTCCGGCGGGAACCGTCACGCGGCCCCAGACCAGTTAGTGTTACACCACCACCGGCCCAAAAGAGCACATTGTGAGTGACCCCGAAAAAACTGCTATGGAACCCGCGTCGCCCGATCGGCGATCTGTGTCCAGCGCGAGCGTGCCCATGCCGGTTTCGGGTGAACATTTGAGGCGCAAACTTGCCGTCATTCTTGCATCCGACGTGGCGGGCTACAGTGCGCTGATTGCGGCTGACGAAGAGGGGACCGTGCGTCGCTACGCCGACGTGTCGCGGTTGATGCACAAGCTCGTTGCACAACAATCCGGCCGCGTGTTCAACACAGCCGGCGATGCCATCCTCGCTGAGTTCGACAGCGCGGTGAATGCCGTGCGTTGCGCCATCGACGTGCAGGAAACCGTCAACGCGCTCGATGCGGCGGCACCGTCTCTCGGCCGGTTGAAATTGCGCATTGGTATCGCCATCGGCGACGTGATCGTCGCCGACAACGGCGATCTCCTCGGTGATGGCGTCAACATCGCGGCCCGCCTTGAAAGCCTGTCCAGTCCCGGCGGCGTGTGCATTTCGCAAGACGTCCTCAATCTCGTTCAGAGCAAGATCGGTCTTGGCTTCGATGATCTCGGTCTGCAGGACTTGAAAAATATACCACAACCCGTGCATGCGTTCCGCGTGACCCCGACGGGCGCACCACCTCGCGCATTCGCACCCCAGCAGACAAAGTTCCAGCCGACGAGGGGCCAGCCGACCCAGATCCAGTCGACGAGCATGCGCCATATTGCCATCGCCGCAGCCGGTGTCGCACTCACAGTTGCGGGCTTGGCGATCGCAGTTACGTGGCCACGCGGACCGACTTCAGCTCCGTCCGTCACCCGGCTCGACCCGGCAAATATTCCCCTGATCCCCGATGCCATGCGCGAACAGATCCGCAAGGGGTACATGACGGCCGGCGGCTCAAAGGCTATTGCGATGTCCTTTGATGGTGACTCCGTTGCATTTGTCACCAACCGCCCGACCCAGCAGGACGCGGCAATGCAAGCCCAGGCCCAGTGCGACAAGGATTCAGCCCAGACCGAAAACAAACGGCCATGTTTCGTCTTTGCCGTGGGAGAACGCGTCCTGGTCGATCCTGCAAGCTTCCCGATGCCACTTCCCTTCGAAGTCCCAAGTGTTCCTGTCGGTCGCGCCTTTGGTGTTGATGATCCGCCGATGCAGCGGATGAATCAGGGCCGGCGCCTGTTGCGCGATTACCCCGCGGTGATTGGGCCGAAAGCGTTGGCGATTGGTACGCGCGGCGATGCGGTTTGGGGGGCGATGTCGAAGGGCGCGACAATCGAAGAAGCCATCCGGCGTGCCCTTGAATTCTGCGGTTACCGCGCCGGCAGCGGGGGTGGCGCAAGCACCGGTTTGGGCAGCACGGGTTCGGGCAGCACGGGCACCGACGGCAATGTCAGCGTGTCGGGTGGGCGCACCGGCCCCTGTGTCCTCTATGCTGTCGGCAACGACCTGGTCACGCTGCCGCCGAAAACGCGCAAGATTCTTGGTGCGCTGGTCATCTCGACCGACAAGGCGATCCCCGATCTCGATCGAGAACGGCTGATGCAAGCGTATGGTGCCGGTGACTGGCAAGCTATGGCGCGCGGTCGCGGCGGCACGTGGCACGCCGTTGGCGGTGCTGCGAGTGAGGCGGCCGCTGTCGAGGCCGTGTTGGCCGCCTGCAAGGTTGCCGAAAAGGAGTGCCAACTCTACGCCATCGGCCGCTTCCTGGTTGCAGCCGACGGCGCCTAAGCCGCGAGCGCCGTGCCCGCATCGCAAGCATCGTTTAAACCCAAATGGGTACCCTCGGACATTTGGAGGGCGGCTTTCTTTAAGGCCGTCCCTGGTCGGGTATTTTACGTGTCGGGCATTTTACATTGACAGTGCGAGCGGTCCTACCGCATAAGCCAAGGGTCGCGCCCAACCGGCAACGGTTGGGCGTTACGTCTTGCTGTTCCCCGACGGCCGGATGATGGATGGGTGCCCGAGCGGCTAAAGGGGGTAGACTGTAAATCTACTGGCTTATGCCTACGCTGGTTCGAACCCAGCCCCATCCACCAAGCAAGAACGATACGGACGTTATGATGCAGGCGTTAGGAGGTCGTCCCTAACACTCGCAGCCCTAACACCCGCAGCGCCTTCCGCGCAAAAATCACCTGACGACGTCACGGCAGGCGGTTGCACTCCAGGATGACAACAGCACGAAATCGGGGAGCTTGATCGCCGGTTAAGGCACCTTGATGCCGGCCTTTTCGATGACAACGGCATAGCCTGCCCGTTCCCTGCGCACAGCGGCTTCGTAGGCAGGTCCAGCCGTTTCGGTTTGCAGAACACCAAATTTCTCAAGCCCAGCCCGCACTTCCGGGACCTTGCCGACGGCGACCAGTTCTTCGATCAGTTTTTTGGTCACATCTGCAGGCATGTTCGCTGGACCAACCCAACCAAAAGCTGGCACCATTTCAAAGCCTGGCAGCGTGTCCGAGGTCGGCGCGAGGTCGGGCGCCAGCGGGTAGCGGCCGTTCGAGGTGACCGAGATCGCACGAATGGTACCGCCGCGCACCTGCTCGATGGCGACCGCGTAGTTATCGCAGGCAAGTTTGATCTGGCCGCCGATCAGGTCCTGGAGTGATTGGTTCGAGGCGCGATATGCGACGGGTACGATTTTGACGCCGGTTGCAAGCGCAAGCATCTCGCCGCAAATGTGCTGCGAGGTGCCGATGCCAGAGGTAGCGTAGGGGGTATCGGGGTTCGCCTTCAGCCAAGCAATCAATTCAGGCATGGTCTTGGCGGGTACCGACGGATGCACCACGAATATGTTGGGCTGCGCGGCCATCCCGTAAAGGAATGTGAAATCCTTCTCAACGTTGTATGGAATTTTGTCTTTGATCAGGACTGGGTTGATGGCCAATCCACCGGATGTGCCGACCGCAATCGTATAACCGTCGGGCGGCGATTTCGCCACACCGTTAAGCCCTGTCACGCCTCCGGCGCCAGCCTTGTTTTCAACCACAAACTGCTGACCAAGGCGCCGCGAAAGATGCTCGGCGAAAATGCGCGCCATCACGTCGGTGTTGCCGCCGGCCGCAAACGGCACGACCACCGTCACCGGTTTCGATGGCCATTTATCCTGGGCCGCGGCCCCGGACGTCATAAGTCCAAGGGCTGCAACGACCGTTGCAAGACGCACGATGAAACGCGACATGGCGTAGCTCCTCCCAGAGCGGGTCGGGCTGCATCGTTGAAGTGTGCGCCCATGCGTCAATGCTTAACGGAGAAACCCGCGATCGAGAAGGGCCGCCACTCAAGAGCGTCCGCGAGTGCGCCGATCAGGCCCCTTGCCCCTGGAGCTGCGCCCACATCTCTTGGTCACGCACGTCCGTCCAGACCACGGGCCAATCGATCCCGCGGGCTTCGTCATAAGCGCGCGAAACATTGAAGGGCAGGCAATGCTCGTAAATGGCATAGTTGGAGAAGTTTGCGTCCATCCGGTCGCGCGTTAGCTTGACGGTCTGCTTCAACGTGTAACCGCGATGCACGGCCGTCTGGGCGGCCTCGAATTGGGCGGCCAAGAATGAACGTGTGCCAGCGATAGCCTCGCGCACCATCTTGCCATTGGTCAGCGCATCGCCGCGGCCCGGTACCAGCCCGCGCGGCTCGTAGGTTTGCAGGCGGTCGAGCGTCTTTGGCCAATCGGCAAAATGCGCGTCGCCGCAATAGCAAGCAGATTTGTATTCAACCAGATCGCCCGAGAACATAACGCCTGCATCAGGCACCCAAGCGATCGTGTCGCCAGCCGTATGTCCACGACCAAGATGTGTGATGTCCACGCGTCGGCGGCCAAGCCAAAGCGTCATGGTTTCGCGGAACGTCACATGTGGCCAAGTCAGGCCTGGCGGCACGCTTTCAACGCCGCGGAACAGGCGCGGGAAACGGCCGATCTCGCTGGCTTTGTCTTGCTCGCCGCGCTCAACGATCAGCTTGCGTGTCTGCTCGCTGGCAATGATCTGCGCGCCCTTGAACGCTGAAGCACCCAGCACGCGGACTGCATGATAGTGCGACAACAGAACGTATTTGATCGGTTTGTCCGTCACCATCTTCACGCGCGCGATCACGTCGGCGGCCATTGTCGGCGTGGCCTGGGCATCGATCACCATGCAGCAATCGTCGCCGACGATGATGCCGGTGTTGGGGTCGCCTTCGGCCGTGTAGGCAAATAACCCGTCTCCGAGAGCCGTGAACGAGATTTTCTTCGGACCGGTGTCGGCCGTGGAGGCAAACGATTTGGACATACTGGGATCTCGGCTGATACGTCGAGCAAGGACAGCGTTCGGCTTCTAGCAAGGCCGAGCGCGCGAGGGAACCGCACAACGCTCAGGTCAACCGGCGATCGGCCCAACCGGCTATCGCTAAGGTGACCTGCTACGTTGTGTGTTGCCATCAAATCCGGGGGCCGACGCCTGGCAGTGTGGAGCGGTTCGGCAACCCTGGCGCGGCGCCGCCACCGCGAACTGGCGGGACGTACATGCTCGGTGCCGAACAGAGTTTGCGCTGATCCTCATTGCGGCCGCAGCTGCGGAATTCGCCCTGCTTGTCGAAGCAGACGCGCACCTCTTGGAGGCGATTGCCGGGGCCACCGCATTGCACAGCAATCGCATCGGGCTTCAGGCCAGGATTGATGGCCATGAACTCCTTGATCATCTCTCCCGGCGCAACGGTAAGGCGCGGGTCGGATAGGTTTGAGTAGCGTTCAGGCAGTTTAACTTTGCTGTAGAGCTTGCGCGACAGGTCGAAATAGCCATCGACGCCAAGGCCCGAGCAGGTCCCGTGTTTGCGGTATTCATGGAACACCAGCTTTTCGCTCGGCATGATGTCGAGCATGCGGTTCGCCACCGGGCGGGGCACGAACCCGCGATCGGCGGTTGGACAATCCTGCGGCCAGCCGCGCTCGAATTGCGGCCATAAGCCATGCAACACGAACGAATATTGCTTGCCACTGCGCGGATTGCACTGGGGATCATATCCGCCGCGTGTCAGCGACGCGCAATAGCTCGGGCTCCAGGACAGCGAGAGCAGATAGTAGTCGAATTGCCCCGGCTGGGTGATCATGCGCGGGCGGCCCGCGGCAAAGGGATTGGGTCCCCGTGGGAAGGCGCTCGGCGGGGCGTCCGGCGCGCGCTGGGCCTGCGCCGGAGTCTCGGTCAGCATGGCACCGGCCAACAGGCTGGCGGCGACCGCCAGGAAACGTCTCGTCGTCATCAAGGTCCTCGCTCTCGCCGAATTGGCGGATAGATACCGTCTCAGCATAGCGTGTCAGCCCCTGATCGCAAACGTTTTGAATTGTGGAGGAATTGGTCGCGAGACGCTGAAATTACGGGGCATCGCGAGCGCCTGGTAGCACTTGCTTGAGCCGCAATGGCGGATGGCGAAGGCGTGAGGACGATCTTCTATCTTTATGTTAAGGCATAGAATTTCACGATTTTGCATCCCCTCTTTCACAATTGCATGGCCCATCTCCGCCCAACGTCCCCGATAGTGACCCAGACGATTGGGATCGCAATCTCGTACCCTCGCGCACGGTTTCCGGCTGATGCGATGCCCAAGTTGCGAGCAACTCGCGAACAATTTGATGTAGAAAACCAGAGCCGGCTGGCCTATCGAGGACTTGACAGCATTTATTGCTCACGGACGTCGGGCGGCCTTGGCGTAGCCTGGAGCCGGCTAAAAAGACCGAGTTCCCAAGATTAGGAAACCATACGCATTATGCCAACACTCTCGTCGGCAGGCAGCCTGTTTGTCCAAGACCTTGCCCGCCGCTACGGCGTCTCGTCCGATGCCATCACCCACATGCTGATCGCCGTGCAAAACGGCAATGGATCCATGGCGCAGTTCAGTCATCCCGAGTTTGGAGGATCGGGGCAGTGGATGAGCGGCGGCATGACGATGGTCAGCGACCTCTTCAATAATCATCTGAAGAACCTGGTCAATAATCTGTGTAGCGAACTGTCTTCCGGGCTGGCCAATCACCAGACTTCCCCCTTCGTCGGATCGTTTCAATCTCAAAGCCAAAACGGTTCGAACAATCAATCGCAGGCATCCGGACGGATTGGCGCAGCCAACAGCCTGTTTGTTCCCGACCCCATGGCGCAATGGTGGCCGCCGGAACTTGGCACCCCCAGCGCGATAGGCTCGCAGAATAGTGTTCGCTACGCCTACTTTGCCAACCGTCATCGCTTGGCGGTGACGACTGGTGGCAAGCCCTGGGTCTACGACACCTTGGATCATCAGATCGGCGGCTTTGGCCAGCAACAAGGCGGCGGTCAGTCGATCACGTTCACCAGCCAATTTGGAACAGTCAACTTGTCGGCACTGCCAGTGGTCGCGCGCGACGGCCAGCCGGCTCAAATGGCCCCGGCCCATACGCCCGTGCAAACGCCAATGGCTCAAGCTCAGCCACTCGATCTCAATCCAATCACATCAAACTCTCAGACGGATTTCAGTTCGGCGCAAGCGACTGGTGAGGACGTCATCGCAGTTCTTGAGCGCCTCGGGCAATTGATGGAAAAAGGCTACATCACCAAGGAAGAGTTTGCGAGCAAGAAGAGCGAACTACTCAATCGCATCTGAGACGTCAGCAGGGGGAAGCTTGATCCCGGGATCGGGCGGTTTGGCATATGGCGGGACATTGGAAGTTGGATCGGCTGCACGGAAGGATTGTCGATGCAGGTATCTGTAGGCTGTAGGCTCAGCTACACGCTCGAAAAAGAGACCGGCTTTGTGCTTCAGATCGAGGCCGCCAAAGCTGACGGGCAGACCGTTCTGAGTGAAATGCTGTCGCTTCCTAAGAGTGCCAGCAATCACCCCTATTCGATCTACGAAAATCCGGTGACGCTGACGCGTGTGATCCGCACGACGCTCGGACCAGGACAGGTCGAGGTCTCATACGAGGCAGTCATCGATCTCAGGACCACCAGCGTCAATCCGAACCGCGTCGATGAGTTCGATTTCACTGCGCTTCCGATGGAGTACCTGACTTACCTCGCACCCAGCCGTTATTGTCCTTCAGATGAGTTCGGCGCGTTCGCCTTTCAGACGTTCGGCGCCATGCCGCGAGGACACAGTCGTGTCGTTGCTGTCTGCAATTGGATCTATGAAAACCTGCAATACACGAGTGGAAGCACGGGGCCTAACACGACGGCCACCGATGTTTTTCAATTCAAAAAGGGCGTTTGCCGAGATTACGCCCATCTGGGGATCGCCCTTTGCCGCGCATTGGGAATTCCGGCCCGGTACGCAAGCGTCTATTGTGTGGCGCTCTACCCGCAGGATTTTCACGCAATTTTTCAAGCTTACTTGAGCGGGCCGGAAGGCGGCGCTTGGTACTCGTTCGACCCGACGCGCATGAGTTCGGTGGATGAGATCATTCGAATTGCTGCGGGGCGGGACGCGGCCGACGTTGCGTTTGCATGGCCGCAAGGTGCAGCCAAATCGGCCCCACCGATCGTGTGGGCGCGGTCACCAGATCATGTCGCCACGCCAACGACATTGGCAGTTTCGAGTTGAGTTCGCCACGTTCAAGTCCGTATGGTGAAAGATGGCTCATCACCTCGTTGTCCTCCACAAAACCGAATACCTGTACGACGAGCCGGTTACATTTGGCCGGCATCGGATGATGTTTCGCCCGCGTGACAGCCATTCTCTCCGCTTGCTGAACACCAGACTGGTCATCAATCCCAAGCCGTTGCATATCCGCTGGGCCTTCGATGCGTTCGGGAATTCGGTCGCGTTTGCCGAATTTGGTGAAACCAAGTCGCGTGTCCTAACTTTCGAAAGCGAGATCAGCGTTAAGAATTTCGAGACGCCTCAGCCAACGGCACTCCTTTTGGAGACGGCGACGAAATTCCCGTTCCTCTACCCAGATCAGGAGCTTCCCGATCTAGCGCCCCTGATCATCCTGGATCGGCCAGATCCAGACAATCTATTGTCGGACTGGGCGCAGCAATTCGTGACAGCCGGAAACAGCGCGACGCTCGAAATACTCACGGCAATGATGACCACAATCCGCACATCATTCCAATATCAAACTAGGCAAGCCGAAGGCACTCAGGATCCTCGCCATACTCTCCAGCTCAAGACGGGAAGCTGCCGCGATTTTGCGCTGCTGATGATCGAAGCGTTACGAACGCTTGGCTTCGCGGCTCGATTTGTCAGCGGCTATATCTACAGCCCAATGCGGGATCCAAATCGCGGAGGCGGCGCGACCCACGCCTGGGTTCAGGTTTATCTACCAGGGTGCGGATGGATCGATATCGATCCCACCAATGGCATCTTCGGCAATCGCGATCTGATCACCGTTGCGGTTGCACGTGATCACACGATGGCCACGCCTCTCTCTGGCAGTTTTGTTGGTCGCCCCTCGGCATACCTCTCTATGAAAGTCGATGTGTCAGTTGCCCTTTTCGATCGCAGACACCACCGCAAAACTGATCACATGTGAAAAGCACACTGAATTGTTGTCACAGCACATCGGCCTCTCGCGCTTCACGGTAAAACCAGTATTCTCTCAGCAATCATCCTCGGGAGCCCACTATGATCTCAGCCGATGCCTTTGACCCCGATGCCATACTTGCCGAGATGCTTGAGTGGGTCCGCATCGAGAGCCCGACCTACGATCCAGCGGCCGTTGATCGCATGGAAGCATTCATTGCCGCACGGTTGGCAGCCCTCGGATTCACAGTTGAGACGATCAAGGGACGCGAAAACATCGGCGGCATCTTACGCGCCAAACGGGCCGGCAAACCCGACAAACCGCCGATCCTCATCGCGGCCCACGCAGATACCGTGCATCCCGTCGGCACGTTGGCTGGCCCGCTCAAGATCCACCGTGATGGGGACAAGCAGTTCGGGCCGGCCATCTACGATATGAAGGGCGGCACGGTTCTGGCGTTGACCGCGCTGCGCGTGCTGAGTGCGGCTGGCCGCCTCGATAGCCCCGTGACGATTATCATCAACCCCGATGAGGAGATTGGCAGTCCGACGTCGCGCGCGTTGATCGAAGACGAGGCGAAATCCCACGCCTATGTGTTGATCCCAGAGCCGGCAAAAGGGCCGTTGGGCGAGGTGACGACCGGTCGACATGCTTTCCAGCGCTTCTTTTTCACAACCCATGGCCGCCCAGGCCACTCGGGCTGGACCAGCAAAGACGGCCGCTCGGCTGTCCGCGTTATGGCGCAACTGGTCGACGAACTTGAGAGCCAATCAAATTTCGACACCGGCCCGACCTATGCCGTGTCGGTGTTTCACGGTGGGCAGTGGGTGAACTGCGTGCCCATGACGTGCACGGCGCAAGCCCTCTGCGTCGCCCGCGACATGGCAACTTTTGACCAAATCACACGCACCGTGTTGGCGCTCGAAGGCGTGCGCAACGATGTGCGTATCGAGGTCCAGCGCGGCCCCGTCAGGCCACTTTGGACCGCCAATGCGGCAACGATGGATCTCTATGGGCGGGCCAAGAAACACGCGGCGGCGTTGGGGTTCGACCTCCCCCACGGCCAGCACGGCGGCGGGTCAGACGGTAACTTCACAGGTGCGATGGGCATTGCGACGCTTGATGGGCTCGGCGTTGTTGGCAATGGCGCGCACACCCACGAGGAACACATCCTCGTCTCGCACATCCGCCCGCGCGCGACACTGTTTGCGCGACTTGTGGAGGAACTTTCGGCGTGAGCGGCTCTGGCTCCGTCCCGCTTTTTGTCCTTGGCTGGCGCGAAAATATGCTTCGCTGGGACGGATAAGAGGCAAACACCAAATTGACTTCCTTTTGGCCGCAACGGATAACGGGTCAGGAAGCGTAACCGCAATATAGCGGACCGATCCTGTTGCGTCCGTCGGGCAACACGCACTACGTCCCGGGCGCTGCTCAAGTTCAGGGAGATAAGAACCTTATGAAATCCGTCGTAAAATTTGGATTGACCGCCGTCGCGGCTGTAGGTTTCTCTACGTCCGCGTTCGCGCAGGCAAAGACGCTTGAGGCCATCAAGGCCCGTGGCTCCGTCACATGTGGCGTTGGCACCGGTCTTGCCGGTTTCGGACAGCCAGACGACAAGGGCGCTTGGACCGGCCTCGATGTCGAGTTCTGCCGTGCGCTTGCCGCAGCCGTTATCGGCGACCCCATGAAGGTCACCTTCAAGCCGCTGTCCGCCAAGGAGCGCTTCACGGCTCTGCAGTCTGGTGAAGTTGACCTTCTCGCGCGCAACACGACGTGGACGATCACGCGTGACTCATCGCTCGGCCTTACGTTCGCTGGCGTCAACTTCTATGACGGCCAGGGTTTCATGGTGAAAAAGTCGCTCGGTGTGAAAAGCGCCAAGGAACTCAAGGGCGCGTCGGTCTGCGTGCAAACCGGCACCACCACTGAGCTCAACCTCGCCGACTTCTTCCGCGCCAACAAGATGGACTACAAGACGGTCGTGTTTGAAAAGAACGACGAAGTGGTCGCGGCCTATGATGCCGGTCGTTGCGACGCGTTCACGACGGACGCCTCCGGTCTGTATGCCGAACGTCTGCGCATGAAGGCGCCAGATGAACATGTCGTTCTGCCGGAAATTATCTCCAAGGAGCCACTTGGCCCCGTTGTCCGTCAGGGCGATAGCCAGTGGTTCACCGTCGTCAAGTGGGTCCACTATGCGATGCTGAACGCTGAAGAACTTGGCGTAACACAGAAAAACGTTGACGAGATGGGTGCGTCCGCTAACCCGGAAATCAAGCGTCTGCTCGGCAAAGAAGGTGATTTCGGCAAGGGTCTCGGTCTCGACAACGACTGGGTCGTCAAGATCATCAAGGCCGTCGGTAACTACGGTGAAAGCTTCGAGCGCAACGTCGGCGCGGGCTCGCGCCTGAAAATCGACCGTGGCGTGAACAAACTCTGGAACGCCGGTGGTCTCCAGTACGCGCCGCCGATTCGCTAACACACTGATTGGGCCGGGTTTCGATAAGAAGCCCGGCCCTTTTTGCATCTGCTGAATTATGGCGAAATCGAGACGGGTCGAGTCAGGGCTCGATAGTGTTCCACAAAAAGGGAGAAACTTTTATGCGTGCTCTCGGCTTGAAACTTGGTTTTGTTGCTTTGGTGTCGACAGTCGGCGTCGCGTCGGCGCAGACCCCGAAGGCTCTTGATGCGATCAAGCAACGCGGCACCGTGTCTTGCGGCGTAACCCAGGGCGTTGTTGGCTTCAGTGCGCCGGACGACAAAGGGCGTTGGGCTGGGTTCGATGTGGATTTCTGCCGTGCTGTCGCTGTGGCCATCTTCGGTGACGGTGAAAAGGTCGCGTTCAAGGCACTCTCGTCCAAGGAACGTTTTACCGCTCTGCAGTCTGGGGAAGTCGACCTTCTCTCGCGCACGACCACCTGGACCTTAACGCGGGACAGCTCGCTCGGCCTCTCGTTCGCGGGCACAATGTTCTTTGACGGCCAGAGCTTTCTGGTGCGTAAGAGCATGAATGTTAAAACGGGACGAGATCTGAAGGGTGCCACGGTCTGCACGACCGCCGGCACGACCAGCGAATTGAACCTCGCGGACTATTTTCGGACCCAGAAACTCGAGTACAAGCCGCTTGTGTTTGAAAAAAACGACGAAGTCGTTGCAGCTTACGACGCTGGACGTTGCGATTCGTGGAGCACCGACGCGTCAAGTCTTTGGGCAGAGCGGCTGCGCATGAAAAACCCAGATGAGCACACGGTTCTTACCGAACTCATTTCCAAAGAACCTCTCGGGCCCGTCGTGCGCCAGGGCGACAGCCAGTTCTTCACCCTCGTGAAGTGGACCTACTTTGCTTTGTTGAATGCTGAGGAACTGGGCGTTACCCAGGCGAACGTTGATCAGATGTCTGCATCGGCGAACCCCGAAATCAAGCGGTTGCTTGGTAAAGAGGGCGACTTCGGTAAGGGCCTCGGCGTTGAGAATGATTGGGTCGCAAAAATCGTCAAGTCCGTCGGCAATTACGGCGAAGTCTACGAGCGTAATTTAGGCTCGGGGTCGAAGCTGAAGATTGAACGCGGTCTCAACAAGCTCTGGAACGCTGGCGGCTTGCAATACGCGCCGCCAATCCGTTGAGCTTTGAACTAAGTGCTGGGCGAAGGTCCAATTGACGTTGGCCGCGCCCAGCACCACCATCGCCGACTTTTACGCCTGGGCAGGTATCCGATGGCCGTGACCGACGATCCTCGTTTCGCAGGCGGACCACCGCCAAAGGTTTCAAGCGGCAGCTTCCTGTATCGCCGCGAGGTCCGCCAAGCCATCTATCAGATCGTGCTGCTGATCTCGGTGATCGCGTTGTTTTATACGATCATTGCCAACACCTCGGCAAATCTCAAGGCGCGCAACATTGCATCGGGCTTCGGGTTTCTCGGTTCAACCGCCGGCTTCGACATCGCCCAAACTCTGGTCGAATACTTCAACACGTCGAGCTACGGGCGTGCATTTATAGTTGGGCTTTGGAACACAATTCTTGTCGCGATTATCGGCATCGTGCTTGCCACCATTCTTGGCTTTGTGGCCGGCATCGCGCGGCTTTCGAGCAACTGGCTGGTTGCCAAGATCGCTACACTTTACGTCGAAACGATCCGTAATATCCCGTTGTTGCTCCAGCTGTTGCTCTGGTACTTCGGCGTTTTGAAATCACTTCCGGCGCCCCGCCAAAGCTTGAACGCCGGGGATGCAGTGTTTCTGAATGTTCGCGGCCTCTATCTGCCAAAGGTCGAGGGCTTGTTTTCCTACACCATGATCGGCGCGCTTCTGGCGGCGGTTTTCGGTGCCGTTCTCATCAGCTGGTGGTCAAACAAGCGTCAGAGAGCGACTGGCCAGCGTTTCCCGTCTGGGATCGCCGGTGCTCTTGTGATCATTGTCTTGCCGACGATTGTGTTTTTGCTCACAAGCTGGCCGGTGCAGATCGAATATCCCACGCTGCAGGGTTTTAATTTCAACGGCGGCACGGTGATACAGCCAGAGTTGGTCGCGATTACCATTGGCCTGGTGGTCTACACCGGTGCCTTCATTGCTGAGATTGTCCGCGCCGGCATCGTTGGCGTGCCGAAGGGGCAATGGGAAGCGGCGCGCGCGACAGGCCTTTCAAACGGCCAGTTGCTGCGCCTTGTGGTCATCCCTCAGGCCATGCGCATTATCATTCCGCCACTGACGTCAAACTACCTGAACCTGACCAAGAACTCGTCGCTTGGCGTCGCCATCGCCTATGCCGATCTGGTCAACGTGGCCGGAACGATCCTCAACCAGACCGGCCAAGCCGTCGAGGTCATCCTGATGATCATGGGTGTCTACCTGACGCTTTCCCTGGTGACCTCGTTCTTCATGAACTGGTTCAACACCAAGATGGCGCTGGTCGAGAGGTGACGCTGAACTGCCACCTCCTCACGTTCTACCGACGAGAACTGGTACCCGACGAGAACCGACATGGCCGACATCACCTCAAGTTCCGACGTCCCCATGGTTCGCCCGCCGCGCGCCCAGGTTGGCCCGATTGCGTGGCTGCGGGACAATTTGTTCTCGTCCATCGGCAACACGCTCCTGACTGTGCTTGGCATCGCTTTTCTCTATTTTGCCGCCAAGGGACTGGTGACATTCGCCATCCTTGAAGCCACGTGGGTTGCCAAGGATGGCTCTGATTGCGCCAAAAACGATGGCGCGTGCTGGCCATTTGTGTTCGCGAAATTCGGCCAGTTCATGTACGGCACGTACCCAGATGAACTCCGCTGGCGGCCGAAGCTGGTGTATCTGATTGCGATCGCGACGCTCTTGCCGCTGATGTTCATTGGCTTGCGTGAAAAACTCAAAGTGCTGACCTGGCTCGTGATCGTCTCGGTCGCTTTTATCGTCGCCAAGTACGCTTTCCTCGCGTCCGGATCGCGGTTCACCGGTTTTGACGAGATGGTCGATCCGGTCTTTCTCGCAGCCGTTTGCGCCGCGAGCCTGGCGACCGTCTATCTGGAGGAGACAACGGGCAAGACGCCGTTCGCGATCTTCTTCTTCCTGATCTTTCCCTTTATTACATTTGCGCTACTGGTCGGCGGCCTCCCGGGTTTACCCTCCGTGCCGACGAACTTCTGGGGCGGCATGCTTGTCACTCTTGTTGTTGCGACGACGGGTATTGTGGCGGCCTTCCCGTTGAGCGTTGCGCTTGCCCTCGGCCGACGGTCCAACATGCCGATCGTTCGGGGCGCGTCCGTTGCCTTTATCGAGTTCATCCGCGGCGTGCCGCTGATCACCATTTTGTTCATGTCATCGGTGATGCTGCCGCTGTTCCTGCCGCCGGGGTGGGACATCGACAAGCTGTTGCGCGCACTGTTCATGGTGACGCTGTTTTCAGCGGCCTACCTTGCCGAGGTTATTCGCGGCGGCCTGCAGGCGATCCCGCGCGGACAGTTTGAGGCGGCCGATGCGCTGGGCCTCAACTATCGTCAGAAGATGAGCATGATCGTGCTGCCGCAGGCCCTGAAACTGGTCATCCCCGGTATCGTCAACTCGTTCATTGGTTTGTTCAAAGACACCTCGCTCGTGTTGATCATCGGCCTGTTCGACCTGCTCGGCGTTGTGCAGAAAAACATGTCCGATGCCAAATGGTACGCGCCGTCGACTGTCATGACTGGCTATCTTTTCGCGGGTTTCCTGTTCTGGGTGTTCTGCTTTGGTATGAGCCGATACTCACAGGCGGTCGAACAGCGTCTGGCCGCCGGCGACCAGCGCTGAAACACGCGTGTCGCCCGACACCACCGCGCCCTGACACGCGCCCAGCGAAACCACAATTCCTGTGGATGTTGGTCTAAAAGTCTTAGTCGCAACCTGTTTTTAAGACATATGAGAGCCTCATTGCGCCTCGATGTAGCTGCTATCGTCGCTACATCGAGGCAGATCGCAGACTGTGGCAGACCGGGCTCTAAAACCCGTTTGGTCAGGTTAGTGTGTCTTGGGGAATTTCATGATCATCGCACTGCTGAGCCGTCTGTCGCCTATAGCCATTGCCATGGCCGTTTTCGCATCTCATGGCCAAGCTGGCGCCGAAATGACCCTTGATGGGGACGCGTTGAAGACTGCAGTTTCCGGCAAGACCGTGCGCCTTGAAACCGCCGTTGGATCGATCCCAATCATCTTTCGCGTCGACGGCACCATGACCGGCCGTACCAACGATATGGCCAACTACCTTGGCCGCTCCTACGACACCGGAACCTGGTGGATCGCTGAAAACCAGCTCTGTCAAAAATGGAAAATGTGGATGGACGCGAAGCCCTATTGCTTCACGCTGCGTCAGGCCGGGGCAACCGTCCACTGGACCCGCAACGATGGCCTCAAGGGCGTCATCACAGTCAGCAACTGATACCAGACAGACACAAACGGCGCCGGGATGAGTTCCATCCCGGCGCCGTCGCTGTTTCAAACGTCCCACTCGCTCGCTCGCTTCGCCGGCCATCACTTGGGCCCCGCAATCACTTGGGCCCCGCAATCACTTGGGCAGTGTGCCGTCGAGGCCCTGGACGTAGAATGTCATGCCCGAGAGATCCTTGTCCGAGATCTTCTCGCCAGCCTTCAAGAAGGGCGAGCCATCTTGCTTGTTTAACGGCCCCGTGAACGGGTGGAACTCGCCGGAGACGATCTTCGCTTTGACGGCGTCGGCAAGGCCACGTGTTTCCGGCGCAACACTTGGACCATAGGCGGCCATGGTCATCATGCCCGAGTTCATGCCAGCCCACACATCGCCAGATTTCCAGCTACCATCCATGGCCGCTTTGACACGGCCGATATAGTAGGGCGACCAGTTGTCGACGATCGACGTCAGGATCGCATTCGGGCCAAAGGCCTTCATGTCGGACGCCTGACCCACGGCGAAGATCTTGCGCTCTTCGGCGAATTTGACCGCGGCCGGGCTGTCCGTGTGCTGGAAGATCACGTCCGCGCCCTGGTCGGCGAGGGCCTTGGCGGCATCGGCTTCCTTGCCCGGGTCAAACCACGTCGAGACCCAGATGATCTTGAACTTCACGTTCGGATTGACCGACTTGGCGCCGAGATAGGCAGAGTTGATGCCCATGATCACCTCGGGGATCGGAAACGAGGCGATGTAGCCGATCGTGCCGCTCTTGCTGGCCTTGGCGCCGACGATGCCGGCGATATAGCGGCCTTCGTAAAAGCGGATGTTGGCGGTGGCGACGTTGTCCGCGCGCTTATACCCGGTCATGTGCTCAAACTTCACATCCGGATACTTGGCCGCCACTTTGATGGTCGGGTTCATGAAGCCAAACGACGTGGCAAAGATGATCTTGTTGCCCTGGCTCGCCAACTGGTCGATGACGCGCTCGGCGTCCGGTCCTTCGGGCACGTTTTCGACATAGGTCGTCTCGACCTTATCGCCGAACTCCTTCTTCACGGCCTCAAGGCCCTGGTGGTGCTGATAGCTCCAGCCGTGGTCGCCGATTGGGCCGACATAAACGAACGCCACCTTGGTTTTGGCCTGGGCTAGGGCGGCGCTCGAACTGAGCGCGACGCCGGCTGCGGCCAGCGCCGCCGCGAGAACACGTCTCGAAAGCATGGTTGAACCTCTCCCTGAACAGCGGGCCTTCTGCCCGCGCTGGCTGACCTATAGCGCACCACGGGGCCGCGTGCAGGGGCAAGGTTGCCCGTTTTCCACGCCCTTGATGGCGCACGAACGGGCAAGGTAGCGCTCGGTCTTAGCGAACAACGTGCCATGCGCCAATCCGATGGCACGCACGACCAAGCAGCGTCGGCGTCCTGCAAACGCGAAACCCGGTCACTCGGCCTTGGTGCGGCGGAACTCCTGGCCGAGCGATTGCCAGATGTGGGAGTACAGGCGGCCGAACTCGTCGGTTTCGCGCAGTGCCACGGGGTCGCGCGGGCGCGGGAACGACACCTCGAAATCCTCTTTCAGGCGGCCGGGCCGGGCGGACAGCAGGATGATGCGGCTGGCCAGCGTTAGGGCTTCGCCTAAGTCATGGGTGACAAACAGAACGGTCTGGCGCTCGCGCTCCCAGATCTCCAGCAGCGTCTTGTGCATTTCAAGTTTCGTGTGCGTGTCAAGCGCGCCGAAGGGCTCGTCCATGAGCAGGATTTCGGGCTCCATGATCAGCGTGCGCATGAGGGCGACGCGCTGGCGCATGCCGCCCGACAGCATGCGCGGAAAACTCTTTTCAAACCCCGTCAGGCCAGATTTGTTGACGGCGTCCGTCACCTTGGCGGCGCGCAGGTCTTTCGAAATGCCCGCAATCTCGAGGCCGTATCCGATGTTCTTTTCGACCGTGCGCCAGGGGAAAACCGTGTCGCGCTGGAAGACGTAGCCGACCTTGCGATTGATCTGGCCGGGTTCGACGGGGTCCTGATCGATGCGCATTTTGCCGCCACTTTTTGAGAGCAGGCCGGCGACCATGTTGAGGATCGTGCTTTTGCCGCAGCCCGAGGGGCCAAGCAGCGCCACGAATTCACCCTGGCGCACATCGAACGAGACGTTGTCGACGGCTATCACGGCCCCCGGCCCGGAGCCGTAAACCTTGTCGAGATTTTCGACGGAAATGCGGACGATCTCAGTCGCAGCTGGGCCAGTCGCAGCTGGGCCAGTCGCAGTTGGGCCAGTCGCAGCTGATGAAGCATCCAGTGCGGCAGTGTTCACGCGAGCCCCCTCGGTCGTCATTATTCCGCCGCGTCGCGTTGGACGTCGAGACCCGGCAAGGCCTCAACCAGACGTGCCGTCAGGTGGTCAAGAACTGCCGTCAACGGCCCGAATCCCTGCGTGCGCGTCAGCGTCTGTTCGTCGAGATAGAGTGCACGGTTGATCTCGATTTGCAGGCTATGCACCCGAGAAGTCGGGCGGCCATAATGTTCTGTGATAAAGCCACCCGCATAGGGCCGATTAAGCTGCACGTCGTAGCCAAGTCCAGCCAGGAAATCGCGCACAAGGCGCGTATAGCGTTGGTCGCATGAAGCACCGAAGCGGTCACCGATGACGAAGTGCGGCCGTTGGCTGTTGGGCTGGCCTGAGTTGGTCGACGGCATGGAGTGGCAGTCGATGAGCAGCGTCATGCCGAAGCGACGGCGCGTTTGCTCGAGGACACCCATCAGCATCTGATGGAACGGGCGATACAGCAGCTCAATGCGCTCAAAGCCGACCGCGAGCGGTAAGCGTTCGCCGTAGATTTCTTCGCCATCTGAAACGATGCGCGGGATGGTGCCGAGCCCCCCAATGACCCGGACGGACTGGGTATTGGCAAAGGCCGGCGGCCGCTCAACGAAAAGCTCAGGGTCTATCTCATAGGGCTCACGGTTGGCGTCAACGTAGGCGCGCGGAAAACGGGCCGCCAGGAGTGGCGCGCCGTGATGCACGACGCTGGCAAACAATTCGTCGACGTAGCAGTCTTCGCTTTTGCGAAGTGTGTGGGCGTCAAGACGGCTCGCCTGGAGCAGGGCGCGGGGGTAGACACGGCCCGAATGCGGCGAACAAAACACCAGTGGCGTGCGCTGCAGACGCGGTTCTGTAAGCTCGAACGGCGGCGTTAACTCAGCAACGATCGAGGCGCGCTCGGCGGCGATCATGCCCATAACTGTGCCATGCCCGTTTCGTCCGCCCGTCTCATACCCGCAACCCCTGGTCAGCTTCTGCAACAGACCAGACTGTGCCAAGCGGCGGGGCGGCTGTCCACTCGACCATAAGCGCAGGCTGCGCATATTCAGCGACGCCTCATGCAGCCTTCACTTCGCGGGCCTGTTGGGCCAGGTCGAGGAGTTGCTCCATATCGGGGGCACGGCCTTCGCGTATGAGCCGCTGGCCTTCCGGCGAGAGCGCATAATGAAGCACATCGGCACAGAGAAGGCTTGGTTCAGCCTTGGCGATCGCCTCGACCGTGCGATAGCCCGCTCCAACCAAAAGTTGCGCGTGCGAACTCCGCATCATGGGCATGTCGATGAGCATGCGCGCCTGCTCCTGCCAACCCGTCAACACGGCTGGCGTTAGGTGTCCGGCCTCCAACCGCGAGGCGAGGGCAATCGGATGCGCTTTCAGGAAATCCCCGACCGTATCGATGCCAACGGCGTTCAGGCGGGCGGCTGTCTTTGGGCCAATGGAGGGCGCATCAACGATATCGGAGTCCAAATGCAGACGCGCGGCAGGCGATGTGCGCTCAGCGGGACGATAGCGGGACAGCGACGGCGATGGCGCTTGTGGTTCGTTGGCTGGGACGGCAACGGGCAAAGCTGAGACAACGGCCATTGGCAACGCAGCACTCGGTGCCGGCCGCGCTTGAGCGTCAACTGGGGCAATTTCGGCCTGGTCCATTGCAATAGGCACAAATTCGGCAGCTGTTACGGATTGGAGCACGTCAGGCACGATGCGATGCGCCTCGGCATAGCTGCGCGGTTCGGGCGCCTCAATTTGGCGGGGCGCCGGGCGCGGTGTTTCGGTGGCAACCCGCGTGCCGCGCACAATCTGGGCGTCGCCAATCTCGACCGGATCAACATTGGGATCATCGCCTTCCGACACGATGGTCGGCACTGTCACTGACGTGGGCGCGTCGCGCTTATTGAGTACCTCGGCTTGAAACAGCTCTTGGATGCGCCGGTCGTCTTCCCGCAGGGACTTGTCGACCCGGCCTGTTGCCATAAGCTCATCGTACATGGCCTCGATCAGGCGGCGATCATCGGCGAAATCCTTGCGTTTGCGTCGCCGTGCCATCGGGATCGAAACAAATGCTTTCAGAGCGTCACCAGCAAGCGAAACGGAGTCAGGCGCAACGGCCGCTTCAATGATTGCGCGGTCGAGCACGGTCGTGAGCAGACGGCGCGCATAGTGCAACATGGATGCCGCCGCACGCTGGCCGACGAGATCCAGACCTTCCTCCGGCGCCACAACACCGCGCTTGATGTCGTAGTGGGCGAGGAGCGTTTCGTAGTGCGTCGTCGCCTCGGTTGCAGCGTTCCGGAGCAGGTCTCCAAGCCAGCCAGAGCCTGTATGTGCCACCGGTTGCGGCAAGTCGGGCAGGTGTTCGCCAAGAGCCGAAAGCTGGGTGTACGACGTTGAAACCGACCACTCCAACCCGGCGTGAATGTTCGTTTCAGCCGCGGTCTGGTGGGTGTGGAGCGGCATGCACGGGTCGGTGCAATAATGACCAAGGACGCCGGCTGCATAAGCCGCGGCTTGCCAATCCTGTCTGGTCAAGGCCGCGACCAATTCCCCGTACCAGGTTTCGGCCTGGGCGGGGGCTCCGCCCCAAAAGCCATCGCGCGGGTGTAAGACGTGGTTCTTGAAGTCCTTGAAGGCTGTATCAGGCGCTTTTGCGCCGTCGAGATACGCAGAGATATGCTTATAAAACAGCCGTTTCCACGCGGCCGGCGCGACAAGTCCGTCTAGCGCATCGAGCGCGAGTTGATGGTGCGTTCCACGCGCGTTGGCCGCGCGCAGCAAAGAAAAAATCAGCGCCATGGTCTGCGCTCCGAATGAGCCTAGTTTCAATACGAAGCGTGGCAGGATTCGAACCACAGACACGAACGTTTGCAGAGATGCGTCCACAGATTCATTCGCATCGGTGCCTGTAGGACCGAAAAAAGGACGCCTTTCGGCGCCCTTTTCACAGATCAGCGTATCGGCAACCTTAGACTAAGTACCCTTGGCGCGGCCTCTCCGCCAACCCAAAGCGCGGATACCATCGGTCACTAAAACCGACCGCTGGTATTAGTGCTGACCCCAGAATTCAACCACGGAGCGGCCACGGGCAACACCACCTTGCTGGAAGATGCGCGTGCGGTACGTTGGACGAATCTCCTGGATGATGCGTGAACCGCCTTTCAGGTCGATCGGTCCGTAAACCCCACCTGGACGCACAGCCGTGCGGTTGGCCGGAATGATGTCAACTTCGCCGTTGCCATAGATTACACGCACTTCGAACAGCGTGATCGTTTCATCTTTCACGTTGACGCGGATCTTGCGGAACCCACCGTCGTTGCGACCGACTTTAACGATATCGTTACGGTCGATGGTGAAGCCGGCCGTCTGGCCGCCCAGGAGAACCCAACCTTCATTGAACTTCTTGCCTTCACCCGACGAACCGAGCCAGCCTTCGGCATATTCGCCATAGACTTCAATGTAGGCGCGGCCTTTGAAGTTCGGCTTCGAGTTATAGATCAGCTGAATTTCTTTGATGAACCGATCGCCCTTAAGCGGGATCCAGCGTGTGCGCGTGTTGGCTTTGACGTCGGCGTTGTATGCAACCTCTTCGCTTTCGCCGTTTGCGAAAACAACCTTCATGGAGCGGATGAAAATGTCGTTGTCGAGCACGCGCATGCGAATACGGTCGAATTTGCCGACTTCTGCGCCGACACGGATCACGTCCCGGTCGACACCGAAACCGACGGTTTGGGTGCCAAACAACACGTCGCCCGTGTCACTCAGCTGACCCGCCTTGGCAGTTGTCGGGGTAGCAGCTGTCGGGGCTGCCGGGATGGGGGCCGCAACGGGCGCCTTTGGCGCCGGTGCTGAGCCGGATGCAGGTGTACCCGGCGTCGCGGCGGACGCGGAGCGGGTCGCGCGTGCCCCTTCACTGCTCTGGAGGCCCTGGACCTCAACGACTGAAGTGCCGTTGCCGGGTTTGAATGACAGGCCGACCTTCTCAATAAAGCGCGCCTGATCCCGCTGGTCGATGGCACGTGTGCGATCGTTGGGGTTCATGTTGATCGGGCGACGTTCGTTATGCGCCGCGCCGCCGGAGTACAAAATCTCTACGTTCTCAAGGACGATGCCGCCCTCTTTCGTGATCAGGCGGATGGCCTTGAAGTTACCTTTCGCCGTCGAAACGTCGATCGTATCGTTGCTGCGTCCGGCTGTTGGGACCGCCTTCGAGCCGATTGTCACCCATTGATCCTGCGCCTGTGCAGCACCCGCGCACATTACCAATGCCGCTACGGCACCGGTCATCTTCAACCATCGCATCATCTGCTCACTCCACTCTGACGGCTTCGCGCCTATGGCTTTAACGCAGCCGGAAAACAGTGTTTCGCCTCCCGGCGGACCGCACCCGAATGGCCATCGATCGCGCCTGACGGAAGACACCTATCCCGCCGTGTATCAAAAAGCTACAGCCCGTTCACGGCAGTTCCATGACTGTGCACGGCATAGTTGGGCACTCCATAGCTGGGTGCGGCCACGTGTGATCGCGTGCCGGCTATCCACACCTTTGCCGTCAAGCACGACTGGCGGTCGCGTCACGAATCACGTTCCCACTATTGAACATTTCTGCGCGTCGGCTCTAAGCGCGCGGCCGTGGATATGAAGACGGTGACGTTGAGGCGGTACACATGGCGAATTTCACCACGCACATCGCTGTCGGAACACTCGTGACGGGCGCGCTTGCGACGCTCACACTGGCGGCAGATGTTGTGGCTCCAGAGAACCTTATCGCGGTCACCATGGCGGGCGTCCTGGGATCCGTGTTGCCAGACATTGATTTGAAGGACTCGCGGCCGAGCAAGGCAATGTTCTCGGGCCTCGCCGTGTTTTTTTCGTTCGCTGTTTTGTTTGGTGCGGCTGAGCATTTCTCTGTCGTTGAGCTGATGATCCTGTGGCTCGGCACGTTGGTATTGGTGCGCTATGGCGCAAAAGCATTGTTTCACGAGTTCAGCTATCACCGTGGCGTTTGGCATTCTGTGTTGGCCGCGGCGTTCTGTGCCAGTGTAACGGCGGTGGTCTATTACTATTTGCTGCGCCGGCCAGATGGCGTCGCATGGCTGGCTGCCGGGTTCATGTTCATTGGCTACATGACGCATCTGATCCTCGACGAGATGTATTCAGTCGATGTCATGGACGTGCGCATCAAGGCGTCGTTCGGTACGGCTGTAAAGTTGGTCGATGCTCGGCATTGGGGCCATTCACTGGCCATGGTGGTAGCGCTCGCACTCGTCGTCATGGTCACCCCGCCGTTGAAGACCTTTACATCCGTGCTTTCCTCACAGACCATGTGGGCGAGCCTGCAGAAGCGCCTGCTGCCGGTCGATCGCGAGAAGTGGTTTGGTGTGGATTGGCGCGCGCTCGCCGCGTCATGGAACCAGCGCGGGCGGTCCGCTGAAACGGCGCCCGTCGAAGCACCGCCGGTCGGGCAACCGTCATCAGCGATTACCACTGGAACGCTGCCCGAAACGGCAAAGCCGTAATGGCAGCGCGCGACGCGTGTTGATTGATCCGATTCGCCCGGACGTGTGCTGCGCGCGTCGGCAGACGGTACGCATTTTGGTCGTGCGGTAACAACGCCGTGTTCGCTGAAACCTTCCCGATTGAGCGGCGTATTTTCCCGAACGCTCAAGGGGTCGTCCATGAAGTCAACGCGATTAACTGACCAAACAACGGTCTCGATGTCCTTTCAAAACATGCCGTTCTCGAACAAGGTCATGCGCTGCCTCAGTGGAGCGACCGATGCTAGCCTTTCACTTGTTCCCGCACCGTGGAGCGCCGTGAAGCCATTGATCGATGCGGTAAGAGGTCAAATGACTCTGGCCGACGAGCGCGCGATTCAAGCGGTCGTTGCGCGCAATCCCGACACGATACGTGCGATCGTTGGCCAAAGCGGCGACCCAAGGTCGACGGGTCTGGTTTGCTACCTCCCACTCAACAAGGAGGGCGTCGACGCTATCACAAGCGGAGTATTCGACGGTTTGTGTCCCGACCCCACCTGGATCTGCCGACGTGGCGAGGTGCCGGGGGCAATTTACGTGTGGCTGGTTTACATGCCGTCAAAGTTCGGGAGGTCTCTGGCAGCTATTGCGGAGCTTTTCCGAGAGCTTGCCCCAACAGGGTGTCCGCTTTTTTCCCGCTCGGTTTCGGCACACTCGCAACGATTGAGTGAGGCCATGGGTTTCAAGGACGCCACGGCGCATTTTCCCGGCTGCAAAGCAGGTCTCTTGGTGATGCTACCGACACCACCTGCACTGAAATCGCCACCAGACATTTCGATCAGCGTCGCGCGAACGTTTGAAGATATCAGTCAGGTCTTTTCGGTGCGTTCCGCCACCTACATCGCCGAGCAATATTGCTACTATCGCGAAGAGTTCGATGGCAATGACTTCTGTGCAACGCATCTGCTCGGTCGTATCGAAGGCGATGCGGCTGGGTGCATCCGAATGAGGTTCTTTTCGGATTTCGCGAAGTTAGAAAGGTTGGCCGTTCGGGCTGATTACAGGAACAGTAGGTTGGCTTTTGCATTGGCGCGGCAGGCTATTCTGCACTGTCGGCAAAAGGGTTATACGAAGCTCTACGGACACGCCCGGCTTGACCTCCTTCCCTTCTGGCGCATGTTCGGCTTTCGACAACGCCCAGACAAGCCCGACCTCGCTTTTGCAAACATTAGATACTGCGAACTGGAACTGGATTGCCCCGCACTTCAAGATCGGGTGACGATCGACACAGATCCGATGGTGTTGATCCGGCCGGAAGGAGCCTGGAACGCACCGGGTCCCCTTGAAATTTCCAAATCCGAGGAAGACCCCTCGCGCAAACGTTTGATGGTCGCGCGAACGCGGACTGTTCGTAATTTACCGATAGCACGTTAGCCTATTCCGCGGCATTACAAGCCCCGGCTGGCTGCTAGAGCATCGCGCCTTGGGAAAAGTCAGGCGGCAATGTTCTGAAATACTTGAGGGCAGAACCCAACCGAAGGCACATATGCCCTGAGCAATTATGCTGGAAACGGACGTGTTTCGCTTTGGGTCGAAAACGCTGTCGACTACCTCACCGACCAACAAATTCCTTGGTAGCCAACGCACGGCAAAGCTGTGCGCACATCGTGTCGTACGAATATCGTTCATCCCTTGCGTTTCGGTGTCAGAAACGTTTTGGCGACCCAGAAATACATTGGATACGGCAGCACGCGCATGATCTTCAACATCGTCACTAGCGGCCAGGGGAACGCGATCTCGAATTTCCTCTTGGTAAGGCCGACAACGATCCGATCCACGGCTTTGTCGACCGGCATCAGAAACGGCATGGGAAACTGATTGACCGCCGTCATGGGCGTCGCGACGAATCCCGGGTTGATCACCGACAGCGTAACGTTGTGCCGGGCGAAATCCGGCTGCAGGGATTCAGCCAAGCTGATTACGGCAGCTTTGCTCGGTGCGTAAGCCGCCGCCTGGGGCATGCCACGATAGCCGGCGACAGACGAAACAAGTGCGATGTGGCCAGTTTTGCGGGCCATAAAGCGCGGTCCTAAGGCCTCAATGCCGTTGGCATGGCCAACGTAGTTGACTTGCATTGAGGCGTTGGCACGTGCGGCGCTGAAGTCTGTCGCGCTCATCGGGTCCCAGGTGCCAGCGTTGAGCACGGCGAGATCGATCGGCCCGAGTTGTGCTTCGATGGCGGCCACAGTTGCTTCGGTCGCGGAGGCGTCGCCGACGTCGAGGGGGAAGGCAAAAATACCGGCCTGGCTGGCCGCGACTTCAGCTAGCTTGTCAGCCGAGCGTGCCGAGATCGCAACTTTGGCGCCCGCTTTGGCCAGCTGGACGGCGAGTACGCGCCCGATGCCGGACGAGGCGCCCGTGATCCAAACGACTGACCAGCGGGCCACGGCATTCCCCTTTAAAGTGATGTTACGTGCGATAAGATCGCTAAAGCTACGCACGTCTAAACGGCGCGGATCGAAAACTTAGAGCACTTTCCGATCTTTCGGGATCGGAAGCGCGCTCTAAGTGGTTGGTTGATCGCTTTTTCTACGACGAACCGGGAAGCCACTTCGTCGGAAAATGCTTTAGCGCATGAGCATACCACCGTTCACGTCCAGCACCGTCCCCGTAATGTGGCGCGCCGCGTCGCTTGCCAAGTAGACGACAGCCGCGGCAACATCATCGGGCGTTGCGAGCGTGCCGAGCGGAACCCTAGACTTGAGATCAGCGATGCCGCCGTCCCCGTGCGTTGCCCGCAGCATGTCCGTGTCGACGATTCCAGGTGCAACCGCGTTGACGCGAATACCGAGCGGTGCGGCCGTGCGCGCAAGCGATTTGGTCAGGCCGATCAGGCCGGCTTTTGACGCGCCATAGTGGACATGGCCCCTAAGTGCACCTTGGTGGGCGACCACAGACGACATCTGAATGATGCAGCCAGACCCCTGTGTGCGCATGCGCGCCATGGCGGCTCGCGCGCAGAGGAACGCGCCGGTCAAGTTCGTGCGCATGACCTCGTTCCAGGAGGCGAGCGACGTCTCGAATATGTCCTCGGCGCAAGCAATGCCGGCGTTGTTGACGAGCAGATCGATCCGGCCAAACCTCATGTCGAGTGAGGTAAACATAGCCGCAACGGCCGCTTCGTCACCAACATCGGCATCGATAACCAAAGCTTGGCGGCCGAGCGCACGCACGGTTTCGGCAACCTCGTCGGCTGCAAGCAGCGTTGCCCGATGATTGAGACAGATGTCGTAGCCGACCCTTGCCAGCGCAAGTGTCGTTGCCCGACCAATGCCGCCCGCAGCCCCAGTGACGAGGGCGACAGGTGTTACCGTCACGGTGTCGGGTTGCCCTGTCCGGGGCGCGCCTCAGTGCGCCGCTTTTGCTTCGGATCGGTGCCCTGGACCTGCTTGGTCGTCGGCACGGGCTTACTCAATGCGACCGGCGCTAACCCCGTCTTGAGCTTCCTTTCGACTTTGTCTTTGTCGTCGGGCTCGGGCTTGAGCGACAGCGACTGTTCCCATTGGAAACGTGCTTCGCGCTCCCGGCCGACACGCCAATAGGCATCGCCGAGGTGATCATTGAGGACGGGATCATGAGGCGTCAATTCAACAGCTTTTTCGAGCCATTTCACGGCGTCTTTGAAGTTGCCAAGTTTAAAGTGCGCCCAACCAAGGCTATCCGTAATATAGCCGTCATCGGGTTTGAGACGCACGGCTTTTTCGATGTGCGACAAGCCGACCTTGAGGTTCTTACCCATATCGACCCAGCTATAACCTAGGTAGTTCAGCACCTGGGGCTGGTCTGGTTCAAGTTTCAGGGCTTGTTGCAGGTCAGCCTCGGCCTGCGGCCACTTCTTGAGGCGTTCATAGCTCGTGCCGCGGGCATAATAGAGGTTCCAGAACCTCCGCTCAGGTTTGGCAAGTGTGTTGATCGCCCGGGTGTAATAGCCGACAGCTTCTTCGTAGCGCTTGTGGCCGCGCATGATCGAGCCAAGAGTGTCAAGGATAACGATGTTATTCTGGTCCGTTTTCAGCAGCGTTTCGAGCGCGTCCTTGGCTTGGTCGACCTTTTCAAGAGCGTTCAAATTCAGCGCCTTGCGGATTTCAATGGAGGTGTCGAGGGCTGTGCCCTTGGGAATGCGTGCATAGGTGGCGTTGGCGAGTTCGTAGCGCTTTGCGCCCTCATAAATGTTCGCCATTGTGGCGAGGGCAAACGGCATCTCCGGCTCGAGATAGATGGCGTATTGGAGATAAACTGCGCTGGCACCGAGACCGCCCTCGCTCATGAGGGCCTCGCCGAGGCCAAACAACGCCTCCGCAAGACCCTGCGACGGTGTTACCGCGATCAAGGGGAGTTTCTCACCCATCTCAAGTTGTTTGAGATAGGCTTTCACGAGCGGGTGGCCATCGCCGCGGGCACGGTCCATTTGGCCCTGCAGGATGGTTTGCGCCAGTTTTGTGTCGCCGGCGTTGGAGGCGTGTTGGGCGTAAGCGAGTGCGAAGCGGAGCGTTTTGTTCTCGCCACCGCGGCTCGCACGTTCGAAGGCCACGCGCGCATCAGTTTTGCGGCCCGCGACATCTGCTAGCAACGCCTTATGATACCGGTAAAAGGCTTGGATCGCTTCGGGCGCTTTGCTCTGATCGAGCAGTTCAAGTGCCTCACGCGTCTGGCCCGCGCCCTGTTTGGCCCAGGCCTTTGCCAAGGTCTTGGTCAGGTCGCTGACAGGATTGCCGCCGGACTTGTCGAACATGGCCTCAGCGTCGGAGAATTTGCCTGCCTTGTATGCTGTCAGCCCGTCGAGGACGTAGGCTAGCTTGTTGTCAGTCCCAACGTCGACGAGTTGTTTGGCGAGTTTAGCTGCGCCCGCGAGATCTCCACGCATAACCGACAGTTCGAAAGCCTGATTTGCAATCGGCTGGTTGCCCGGGGCAAGCTGCAAGGCGAGGCTATAGAACTTGGCGGCTTCGGTAACATCATTGTCGTTGCGCGCGACGCGCCCGGCCATGTAATTGCCCAGGACCGAGGCGCGCTCGTTTGCGGCAACACGGCTGATTTGGGCTTGTGATGACGGCTGTGCGACGGCTGGCGTATTTCCAGTAAGTGCGCCGGTTGCCACCGCCACGAGGGCTGCCAGAGAGAGAGTGGTCAGGCGCATGTCAGCCCTTTCTCGGACGAGAGTTCTTGCAGCAGGCGATACCGCTGCAGCCCAAGTCCCAATCGTCTGCGTCCAGTCGACAGTTGTCTGACGACAATCGTTTCATGCTTCAACATACCGCCGACGAAATGCCTATCCGTCGCAGCCAGCACCTCAAACCGTGACGCGAGGCGGACGCACTCTACGATTCCTGCGAGTGTAGCAAATTCGTGACAGCGGGAGAAACGAAACTTGTCGGACATCTATAGGGCTGCACCGGCTATTCGGTTTCGAAACGAATGTGAACGCTTATCCGACCACCGGGGTTTGGCCCGCCAGCACTTTTGCAAACTGCGACCGATCGATGTTGCCCCCGCATAAAATGACGCCAACACGTTTGCCGACCATGCGATCGCGCTCCTTCAATAGCCCAGCTAGCGGTGCCGCGCCCGCGCCCTCAGCGAGGTTGTGGGTATCTTCGTAGTAGGCCCGAATTGCGGCGGCAACATCGTCATCGGACAAACGAATCACGCGCGACACACCCTTAGAGATGATCGCAAGCGCCACTGGGTCTGGTGCCCGCACCGCCATGCCATCGGCAAATGTCGCAGCTGAGTTGGTTACGGTCAATTTCCCCGTTTCGACTGAAATCGCGTAAGCGGCTGCGTTTTCAGACACGACGCCAATAATCTCGGTCTTGAGGCCCAGCAGGTCACGAACGGTGATTAACCCGCAAATGCCGGAGCCAAGGCCAATGGGCACGTAAACGGCATCAAGTTCACCCGCGGCTCTGAACAGTTCAAGCGCGTAGGTTGCAACGCCCTTGACCAGGTCTGGGTGAAACGACGGCACCGCGTGCAAGCCAAGGTCTGAAGCAATGCGCGTGGCCTCTGCCTTCGCCTCGTCGAAATCGCGTCCATGTTCGACCAACTCGGCGCCAAAGGCGCGCATGGCCGCGTTCTTTTCGATCGAGTTGCCGTGCGGCACGTAAATGACCGCGCGCAGACCCGATTTACGCGCCGCAAGGGCAATCGATTGGCCGTGATTGCCACGCGTTGCCGAAACCACGCCCGTCACGGTGGGTTCGCGTTTGATAAGGCCATCCATGTAGACGAAGCCGCCGCGCGCCTTGAAAGCGCCCGTTGGTGTGTGGTTCTCGTGCTTGACCCACACCTCACAGCCAGCCCGCTTGGCGAGCAGCGGCCACGTGTACTGGGGCGTCGGTGGCATGTGCCGGTAGACGAGCCGGGCTGCCGCTTCGAGGTCGAGGTGTGAAAACAGGGACATTAGATCTCCGTCCGATTGTGCTCTATGTCTTGGGTTGGTCGCATTTTCTAAGACGAACCGGGAAGCCACTTCGTCGGAGAATGCTCTAGTCATGCCACTGCTCATGTCACCGTGTCGCCCCGCCGAACAGGCCCTCCGGCCGCAATGTCAGTAAGGCGGCGAGCGCCAAGAAGATGACGAGGTCTCGGTATTCAATGGGAAAGAAGGCACTCCAGAGCGTCTCGGCAACAGCGACGCTGATGGCGCCGAGGACGGCGCCGCGAACTGAACCGATGCCACCGATGACGGCTGCAATCAGAGACTTCAGGCCAACCACCATGCCGGCGGCATGTCCAACGCCGCCATAGGCGAACGCGGTCAAAAGTCCCGCAAGGCCGGCGAGGGTCGACGCAAGAACCATCGTCTTGAAGAGGATCTGCGTCGGGTTGATGCCGACCAAGCTGGCCGCGAACGGATCATCTGCAAATGCACGCCAGGCGCGCCCGAAGCGGCTGCGCGCGAGCAAAGTCAGGGCGGCGGTGATCGCAGTCAACGCCGCCGTGAGCACGATAAACGTCATCGGCGTGGCCGTGACGATATACTTGTCCGAGCGTAAAAGCCCGAACGGTTGCGATAGCAACGGCGCCATCCAACGGCTGCCCGAACCCTGCGTCAGGCGCACCAACTCACTCCAGAAAATCGACAGGCCGACCGTCGCGACCAGGATGTGCTGTCCTGGTTGCGCCGCGAGCGGGCGCAGCAAGAGATGCCCCAAGGCGGCACCCTGGCTCACGCTTGTCCAGATGGCGAACGCGCCGGCTGCCATGACCGCCAAGAGTGCACTGCCGTCGGTCCCAACCAGCCCAAACCCGAGGAACGCGCCGTAGCCTGACACCATCGCCAGTTCGCCGAAGGCGAGGTTGATGCGCCCGATCAGTCCGTAGATCAGCGCATAGGACGCAGCCAGCAGCGCGTAAATCGACAGGTTGGTTAGACTGCCAACACCGATCTGCAGCAGCTCCGCCAAGCGCCGGTTGACGTCCGGCAGATGCCAGATCATGAGCACCGGCGCTGGGTCTGATACTGCCGCCCGTCCGCTCTCGATCCAATGGCGGCGCAGCAGATGCAGCCTGACATCTCCAAGCGGCCCATCCTCCGTCGCGAGGTTCGTCAGCTCCAAATAAGCGGGCTTGGCCGGGTCGCGCTTCAGGATACAACTGATGGCGCGTTTGATCGGGACGTCCAGCCCTCGGGCGGCGAGATAGCTGACGGTCACCAAGGTTCCATGAACTGTCCGCGCCGCATCGACTGTGCGCACGTCCAGTGTCGTTTCTGCACTGTTAAAAGCTGGCACAAGAGATCGGCAAAGCCGCACGGCATCACTCTCGACCACAACGGCGCAGCCCGCGGCGATGGCCGCCGTTAACAGCACCAGCACCACGCGACAGAAGACCAAGCTCTGCGATCGCTGGGTTGGCACGACTTTGGACGCGCTCCCTGGCACCAGATCTGACGTAAGGACGTTCACCGTGCCGCGGACGGCACGCCCCTGTCCATGGTGCAACCAGCGTCTGGTAAATTCGCCGCGCCAAAGAAAAATCCGCAGAAAGATCCTGTAGGACAAGCGTGCGTTGACCCATTGCGCCCCTGGAAATCTAAGTTTTTCTTTGCCATGAGCCACGCGGGCCAAACCCTCGGCCCAAAGCCGCCACAACTGAACGGCATTGATCGCGTTCATCGACCACACCGAGAGCCCCATGCGCAAAACACTTCTCGCGGCGACCTTCGCCCTGACGTCCCTGATGGTTCAAGGCGCCAGCGCCCAAGCACCAGCCGCAGATCCGGCCAACACGTTGGTGATCGAGCTCAAAACCGGCAAGGTGTTGATCCAATTGCGGCCAGACCTCGCGCCCAAGCACGTCGAGCGCGTCAAGCAACTGGCCAAGGAAGGCTTCTACAACGGTCTGAAATTCCACCGCGTCATCAACGGTTTTATGGCCCAGACGGGCGACCCAAAAGGCAATGGCACAGGTGGGTCCAAGTACTCGGAAATCAAGGCTGAATTCACCCCAGAGGCCTACCGTCGCGGCACCGTGGGTGCGGCCCGCAGCGCCAGCCCGGACAGCGCCAACAGCCAATTCTTCATCTGCTTCAATGATATGGGCTGCCGTTCGCTAACGGGTCAGTACACAGTTTGGGGCCAGGTTATCGAGGGCATGGATCATGTCGACCAGATCACGCGCGGCGAGCCGCCGGCAACCCCTGACACGATGCTTAAGGCCTACCTGCAAAAAAACTGAGACGTTGGCAGTCGACAAGGTCAAGACGGCCATGGCAGTCCTATTAAACCGGCTGGCGCCTTGCTTCCCCCGTCGAGTGATGATGCGGGTGACGGGGTGGGGACAATTGCCCAGCTATCTCCGCCCCATCCCCGGGATTGAAATCAGCGTGCGCAGGAGCCCGGCAACGTAGGTGTAGGCCGCCGCTTTCAGCAAGTTTCGGGCCGCCGGCATATCGCGGTCCGAGATGAAATTTCCCTGTTTCAGAAGTGGCAACGCGCGATTGAAGCTCGCGTCAAATTCGACGGGCAGCGTGGTGACTTGCGTTGCGACCGACATGCCGAGTGAGCCAACCACCCCGATCACATTGATCACCAGCGCCCAAGGCGTCTTGCCAAGCAGCATGAGCAGCGGAGCGGCAAACAGAAACGCTGTCGCAATAACACCGAAAACATGGGCTTTCTTTGCGATCGCCATGCGGCGTTGAAACATCGGCAGCTCCATGGCGTGCTGCATGGCGTGGCCGATCTCATGTGCCGCAATGACAGTGCCTGAGAGTGACTTGCCGGTCATGAAGCGCGGTTCCAGCCGCACGGCGCGGGCATCGGGGTCATAGTGATTGCCAAGTTCTGTCGGCTCCACCTTGACGTTGACGAGCCCAAGTCGATCGAGTGCATCTCGCGCGAACTCAGCCCCTGTCTTTTCGAAATCCGGCCGCTCCACCGCATGGCGATCCATGACGCGTTGGATCCACAGCGTCGGTAGAGCGACGAGCAGAAACGCCGCGCCAAGAATAAGGATGATCAGAACCATCGTGCCTCCATGCGCCTCCCTGTACGCGACAGTTGGCCGGTTGGCATAGGGACGGCTCAGCGCAATGTTTCAGATTGAACGTTCAATTGTGAGCAATTCGGGTGCCGCTGTGGCGCCGTTGAGGCGTTTCACGCCATGAACGCAATAGGCGCCGGGCAACGCCCCGGCCATGGCACGCACAGCCTCGGCTTCCTCGTCGCCGGCATCATGGCCGCGATAGAGGACGAGTGTCACGATGCCGCCAGGTGCCAACAGGGTAAGGCTGGACGCAAGCGCTGCAACCGTTGCCGCGGCAACCGTCGTGATCCTCTTGTCGGCGCCGGGCAAATAGCCCAGGTTAAACATAATGGCTGCGACCCGCCCGTGCGCGTCCATTGGCACCACGTCGGCCATGCGCTCGTGCCCGGTTTCAAAGAGCGTGACATGGCGACGGTCGCCGAGCCGAACGCGGGTGCGCGCCAAGGCAGTGGCTTGCACGTCGAAGCCGTACACCCGCCCCGTCGGCCCGACCCCATCGGCCAGCATCACCGTGTCATAGCCATTGCCGACCGTGGCATCGATCGCGATGTCCCCGGCCTGCAAGCGCCGGCCAACGATCAGGTGAGCTAAGTCTGTGACGCGCAACATAAGGGGCTCAGGTTGGCTTAGCAGGTTGGCTCAGATTTCCGGGGCAAACCGCGACAGCCGAAACGGCGACAAGTCGAACCGGTCGGCCTTTCCCTCGACGCGGTCAACGACGACTTCGCCCGTCACCGCCGAAAACTTGAAGCCGTGGCCAGAGCACATAGATACGACGTGCACGCGCGGCATGTCGGGCAACCGGTCGATGATGAAATGCTTGTCCGGCGTGTCGTTCAGAATGCACGCCTGCAGGCGCACAAGAGGGCCATCGCAATCGCGCAGGAATGCGCGCACGCCCTCGCGCAGGCAGACTTCATCGCGTTGGCCCGTGTCGCGTGAGAGGTTATCGGGATCGCCAACCTCGTTCAGGTGGCCGTCGCGACCAATTTTCACGCCAGGAAAGCCGTGGATCGGGAAGCCATAAATCGACAACTGGTCATTGGCGAAGGTGTAGCCAGGGCAAACGTCGGACGCAAAATCATGCGGTCGTTGCGGCATGAAGAAGCCAAGTGCCCGCCGCTGGACGACATGCAATGGCGCAAGCTCGGGACAAATTTTGCCGATGAACGATCCGGCGGCAATGGCCACCTGGCCCGCGTCGAACCGCCCCGCGTCTGTCTCAATGATCACGCGCCCGCTGACCTCGGTCACCGCGTGGGTCCGAACGCGCGTGCGCACCTCAGCGCCGTGTGCGGTCGCGAGCATAATATGGGCCGCAATCGTTGCCTCGCTCATGACAAAGCCCGCGTCGTGTTGGAGCAGGCCGACCATATCGGGCGTCATGTTGAAGGCCGGGAAGCGCCGATTGATCTCATCTGCGCGCAACATCTCGTGGCGGATGCCGAAGGCCTCGGAACAGGTGCGCGCGTCTTCGACGCCACCGCGGCCATGGG
>JANNXS010000018.1:0-34871 GCA_031409695.1 Hyphomicrobiaceae bacterium | reverse complement strand
CCGAGGTGTTTCACCTTGAGGGCGGCATCCTGAATTACCTCGATCAGGTACCACGGCGAGACAGCCTATTCGATGGCACGTGCTTTGTCTTCGACGAGCGCGAGACGGTCGGTTAATACGACATGCGAACGGCCCCAGAAGGGGCCGTTGCGCGGGCTCACAGGGGCGCGGGCTCACAGGGGGGCCGTCGCGATATCAACCCATCGCCTTTTTGATTTTGTCGGCGAGGTCGATCTTCTCCCAGGAGAAGCCGCCGTCGGCATCTGGTGCACGGCCGAAATGGCCGTAAGCCGCGGTACGCTGATAGATTGGCTTGGTCAGCTGCAGGGCGCGGCGAATGTGCGTTGGGCGCATCGGGAAGAGCTCGTTGAGGACCTTTTCGAGCATGGCATCGCCGTCGGGACCATGCGTGCCCGTGCCCTGCGTGTCGACCAGCAGCGACATGGGTTCGGGACGGCCGATGGCGTAGGCGACCTGGATCATACAGCGCTGGGCGAGGCCAGCTGCAACAACGTTTTTGGCAAGGTAGCGGGCGGCATAGGCGGCGGAGCGGTCGACCTTGGTCGAGTCCTTGCCGGAAAATGCGCCACCACCGTGCGGGGCGTACCCACCGTAGGTGTCGACGATGATTTTACGACCGGTCAGGCCGCAATCGCCATCAGGACCGCCGACGACGAAATTGCCCGTTGGATTGACGAGAAAGTCAGCGCCACTCTTAGGCATCCAGCCCTTTGGCAGGGCGGACATGACGGCATCGCCGATCATCTCCTTGACCATTTCCGGCGTGTAATCTTTCTTGCCGTTCGATTTCACGTGCTGGGTCGAGACGACGACTTTGGTTGCGCCAACGGCCGTCCCGTTTTCGTATTGAATTGTGACTTGGCTCTTGGCGTCTGGCAGAAGGTCGCCAAGCTTGCCGGAGCGGCGCTGTTCAGAAAGGATTTTCAAGATCTTGTGCGAGAAGAACACCGGGGCCGGCATGAACGAATTTTTCTCGTATGCCTCGCTGTCGGTGCAGGCGAAACCGAACATCATGCCCTGGTCGCCAGCACCTTCTTCACCCTGTTTTTCGTCGACGCCCATGGCGATGTCGGCGGATTGGCCGTGCAACAGCACTTCAATGTCTGAGCCATGGTAGGAAAAGCCGACTTGGTCGTAGCCGATGTCCTTGATGACGGCGCGCGCGATGTCGCTGATCATCCCGCGATCAACGACCCACTCGTTCTGGCCGATGAATTGGTGACTGGCGTACTTGCGGAACAACGGCGCTTGGCCGCGAGCTTCTCCGGCGATAACGACCTTATTGGTCGTCACAAGCGTTTCACAGCCGAGGCGCGTGTTAACCGCGCTGTTGTCGGCAATGCCGAGCTTTACGTCGTTGGCAATGAACGCGTCGAGAATGGCATCTGAAATCTGGTCGGCGACCTTGTCGGGGTGGCCTTCGGAAACCGATTCTGATGTAAACAAATACGATTTGCGTGACACGTGGCAAAGCCCTTCGACAGCGCTGCGGCGATTGGAACCCCGGATTCAGCGGGCCTTCTTCCACCGTTTCACAGAGGGGTCAAGGCCACCTTCCGACGGGCAGGGAAAGCGGGCTGGGAAAGACTGTTAAGTCCGGAAGAAGCGAGCGTGGTTACGTAGACAACGCGTCGAACCGGCTATCCGGAACGCCGGTCTGGTCAACGTTCTGCTTCTCGAACTGACACGCTGGACAGATTGGCGCAAGTCGTGCCTCAGTAGTGGCGTGCCTCAATAGCACCCGAGCCTTCAAACACCACATCAGATGAGCATGCGCATGACACGCCCACGCGGCCGCCTGTTTTTTTTCGCTCCCGGCCCGACCAACATTCCCGACAGCGTGCTCAGCGCCATGCATCGGGCGACGATCGATTTTTTTGACCCAGCGTTTCTTGCCGTCCAAGCCCAAGTCACCGAGGGCATCCGCCGCGTACTTAAGACCAAGCAACATGTCTTGCTTTACGCAGCTAACGGTCACGGCGCCTGGGAGGCAGGCCTGGTGAATTGCTTTGCACCGGGTGAAAAGGTGTTGGTCATCGAGAGCGGCCATTTCTCCGGAAATTGGCGCGATATGGCGCACGACCTCGGCCTTGAAACCGAGACGTTGCATGCGGACTGGCGCCGGGGCGTTGATCTGGCCGCCTTGGAGACGCGGCTGAAGGCCGACAAAGCGCACGACATCAAAGGTATCCTGGTCGTACACTCTGAGACTGCGACCGGTCTTGCCCAGCCGATCGGCGATATTCGCAAGGCGATCGACAAGGCAAAACATCCAGCACTCCTGCTGGCCGACACTATTTCCTCGCTTGGCTCGTTTGATTTTCGCATGGATGATTGGGGCGTCGATATCGTCGTCGGGGGCAGCCAGAAGGGGTTGATGATGGTGACTGGCATGGCGCTGACCGGCATCAGCGCCAAAGCGATGGCCCGATCCGAGACCAACACCAGCAGCCGGCGCAGCTACTGGAAGTGGGGCGACATGATGAAAATGTCGCCGCAGCGCTTCCCCGGCACGACACCCGTTCACCTCGTCTATGGCTTGCAGGAATCGATCCGCCTGATCGAAGAGGAAGGGCTCGAGAACGTGTTGCGCCGGCATCGCCGCTTTGCCGACGCAACACGAGCCGCCATCGCCCATTGGGGTGACGGCGCCAAGAACGACGTCTCCGTTTCGGCACGGGGCATTGAAGGCAAAATCACCGGCCTTGAGTTGCTGTGTCGAGACCCGTCGCGGTCAGCCGACAGTGTCTCGGCGATCTTGGTGCCCGATGGTCACGATGCCAATGCCCTGCGCCAGCACGCCTACGATCGCTACAACCTTGCTCTCGGCGGCGGCCTTGGCCCGTTGGCTGGCCGAGTGTTCCGCATCGGTCACCTCGGCGACCTGAATGAGCCCATGATGCTTGGCGCACTTGCAACGGTTGAGATGACGTTGGCTGAGGCAGGCATTCCGCACAAGGCTGGTGGCGTCGGCGCGGCGATTGCGGCCTTGCGGACGCGCTGATCCAGGCGCACCTTGTGCGGCCTTTAGGACTGGGTGACGACCAACCGCGTTGCCCAATGGGGCTCAACTCGGCATAGGGATTGCCGGAGTTATCCCATGCCCACGTCAATGCGCGCGCCGTTTATGTTTGGCGGTGAGGAGGTTGCGCCCGGTACGCGCCGCCTCGTCGATCTGCCGGTCTCGAAGCTATCCAATCACACACCCGTCACACTGCCGGTGCACGTTCTGCATGGGCGTCAGCCCGGGCAGACCATGTTCGTCTCGGCTGCGGTTCATGGTGATGAACTCAACGGCGTGGAGATCATCCGTCGGCTGTTGCGCACAATCCGGCCCGAGAGCTTGTCTGGCACGCTGCTGTGCATTCCAGTGGTCAACACCTATGGTTTTCTCGCCCGGTCACGTTATCTTCCCGACCGGCGGGATTTGAACCGATCTTTTCCAGGATCGATGGATGGCTCGCTTGCGGCTCGCCTCGCACATCTGTTCCTGAACGAAGTGGTCAAGCGCTCGCAAATCGGCATCGACCTCCATACGGCGGCCATCCACCGCGTGAACCTGCCGCAGATCCGCGCCGACATCATCAAGCGTCAGCGCGCGCGCGAACTCGCCGGCGCCTTCGGTGCGCAAGTTGTTTTGCATAGCTCAGAACGGTCCGGGTCCATGCGCAAGGCAGCGCGCGATGTCGGCGTCGATGTGCTTGTCTATGAGGGTGGTGAGGGATTGCGCTTCGATGAGCTCTCAATCAAGGCCGGATACGAAGGCATCGTCAATGTCATGCATCACATCGGCATGCTGGAGTTGCCCGATGGCGTCGACCACACCGCGATAAACGACAGCATACGTCCACCGATCTTCACGCATCAATCCCGCTGGATCCGCGCGGCAGACGGCGGCGTATTCCGCCCCCTGAAAAGGTTGTCTGGTGCCGTTAGCCAGAATGAGTTGTTGGGCTGGATCGCCAACCCCTACGACGACGGCGAGATCGAGGTGCGCTCGCCCGTGCGCGGAATTGTTGTCGGGATGACCACACTGCCGATCGTGAACATGGGCGACGCTTTGTACCATCTCGCATGGCCTGAGGAATTTGGCGCCCAACGCGACGTGCCGGATGTCGTCCCCGATGAAGATGAAGTGTTGTGAAAGAGACGTGCGCCGCGGCGATCTGCAACTTTAGGCCTTGGGTCGATGTTCTTCCAGCCGGGGCATGATCTCGACGAAATTGCAGGGGCGATGGCGGTTATCAAGTTGCCATTTGAGGATGCCGGTCCATCCGTCCTTACAGGCGCCGGGGGAGCCTGGCAGGCAGAAAATATAGGTTCCGCGGGCAAGACCGCCGCACGCGCGAGATTGGATCGTCGAAGTCTCGATTTTCTGGAACGAAAGAATGTGGAACACGGTTGAGAAGCCGTCGATTTCTTTCTCGAACAGTGGGCGGATGGCTTCGGGCGTCACGTCGCGACCGGTGAAGCCTGTGCCACCCGTGGTGATGATAACGTCGACGTTGGCGTCGGCGATCCAGCCAAGCACGCGTGCGCGGATCTGTGCGATGTCATCCGTGACGATCGCGCGGTCGGCAATCTGATGGCCGTCGGCCGTGATCAATTCGACCAGGGTGTTGCCGGATTTGTCATCGGCCAATGTGCGCGTGTCTGAGACAGTGAGCACGGCAATGCGCACGGCGATAAACGGGCGCGTTTCGTCGATGCGGGGCATGGCTGTCCTTTACGCAGGCTCGGCGATGTGCACGGCATCAGCGTTCAGCTTGGCGGTGCGCCCAGGCTTCAATTCCAGCAGGGTCTCAATCACGGATCCGGGCTGTTGAACGTATCACATTGTTGGATCTGACCGGTTTCCATCCCGCGGCGGAACCACTTTACGCGTTGCGCCGCCGAGCCATGGGTAAAGGCTTCGGGCACGACGCGGCCCGTTGCCTGCCGCTGGAGGGTGTCATCCCCGATGCGGGCTGCCGCGTTAAGCCCCTCCTCGATATCACCGCGCTCGAGGCGGTTCTTGAGTTGGTGGTTCTGGGCCGCCCAAACACCGGCAAAACAGTCTGCCTGCAATTCCATCAGCACCTGCATGTGGTTCGATTGAACCTGGGACATGCGGGCCTTTTGCGCCTGCACCTTTTCAGCGATGCCGAGCAGGTTTTGCACGTGGTGGCCGACCTCATGGGCAATGACATAGGCCTGGGCGAAGTCACCGGGCGCGCCGAATTTGGTCCGCAATTCGTTATAGAATTGGAGATCGATATAGACCTTCTGGTCCGCTGGGCAATAAAACGGTCCCATGGCCGCCTCGCCGCGCCCGCAGGCCGTCCGCGTTTGCCCTGTAAACAAGACCAGTGGCGGTTTTTGATATTGTCGGCCAAAGCGGGTGAAAATCTGCTCCCAGACGTCTTCAGTGTCTTTGAGGACTAGGCCGATGAACCTGGCCATTTCGTCGTCGGCCTTCTGGGCTGGGGCGCGATTACCCGGCAGGCCCGGGATTGCCGGTCCACGCTGAGACGGGTTATCGGCCCGCGGCATCTGCGGCAGGTTAGGCATTTCGATGCCGCCGCCTGTGAAGATGTCGAGTGGGTTCTTGCCGAGCAACAGCATGATGGCGCCGATGATCAACATCGACATAAGGCCCAAGCCACCCTTGCCGCCGCCCATGGGCAGCGGAATGCCCATGCCGCCGCCACTGCCACCGTCACCGCGTCTATCCTCGACGTTTTCGCTCGGCTTATCGTTCTGGTCGTAACGCATGGCGGCTCGGGGCAAAAAAGGCGGCGGCGCAGGATGCCGTCATTGCAACCTATGTGCCCTAACCCGTCGGCGCGAACAAGCCGTTTAGACGTTTTGCCGGGGGCATTGTCATCCCAACGTTTCCGTCTATTGGACGTAACAAGCTGGTGTAGCTATCGGGGCGCCGGTGGGGTGTTGTCGTATCGTTCGGCCCGCGTGCGCCGGGGGCGCGGGCAATTCAGAGTGGCCATTGTAGAAACGTCGCAGAGCCTCCATATACCGCCCGTCACCATCGTTGGCCCCGCCTCGGGAGAAGACCTCACATGAACGCCGAAGAACGTCAGCTGATCACCGATCTGTTCGAGCGTCTGCGCAGCGCTGGCGCTGTTGACAAGGACCGGGACGCCGAAGCGCTGATCATTTCCTACGCCCGCCAGAACCCGGACGCCGGGTATTTACTCGTGCAAAACGTCCTGGTGCAGGAATATCTGGTCCAACAGCAGCAGCAAGAACTACAGTCGATGCAAGAGCGCATCCAGCAGCTTGAAGCCATGATCCCACGTCAGGCCCCGGCCCAGCCGCAAGCCGGCAACGGTGGCTTCCTCGGGGGCATGTTCGGCGGTCGCGGCGCTGCCCCGGCACAGCCAAGCGTGCCGGTGTCCCGCCAAGCCCCTTCTTACGCTCAGCCATCCGCGGCGCAACCATCGGGTCCGTGGGGCAACCGGGGCGTTAGCCCACAACAGGGCGGCCAATACCAACCGCCAGCGTATCAGCCGCAACCACAAGCCCCGGCGGCCGGTGGCAGCTTTATGCGCAACGCCATGGGCATGGCAGCGGGCGTCGCGGGCGGCATGCTGGCCGCCAACGCCATCTCGAACATGATGAAAGGGAGCTCGCCGTCCGGTGCATCTCCGGCTCAGGCCTCAGGCGGTGATCTTGGCAGTAACGATCAGGGTATCAACGACGGCTACAACAATTCGGGCGATTCGGGCGGCACCTACGCGTCGCAAGAGCCGATCTCCGACGACAATAACGACCAGGGTACTTATTCGGAAACAAACGACTCTGGCGATAGTGGCGGCGAGTCCGAATACTGAGCCATAATGCCTGAAGATCGATAGTGAACAAAGCACTCCACCGTTGTGGAGTGCTTTGTCGTTTTTCATATCACCTTGCCGGGGTTCATGATGTTGTCGGGGTCCAGCGCGCGTTTAATTTTGCGCATCAGTTCAATCTCGACCGAACTTTTGTAGTGGATGTTCTCGTCGCGCCGCAAACGGCCGATGCCATGCTCAGCGCTGATTGATCCGCCGAGCGAGACGACAATGTCATGCACGATGCGGTTCACATTTACCCGTTCGGCCTTAAAGCGTGCCGCATCCCAATTCAGCGGGCGAATGGGATTGTAGTGCATGTTGCCATCGCCGACGTGGCCGAATGAGCAATGCCGAACGCCGGGATAAGCGTCGTCCATGGCCGCGTCCGCGCGGGCTTGGAACTCGGGGATCTTCGACAGCGGCACCGAGATGTCGTGCCCGATGGAACCACCGGCTGAAACTTGCGCTTGCGCCATATCCTCGCGCATGCGCCAGAGTTTCAAGCCTTGCGCTGACGAACTGGCGACGATGGCGTCCCGGATGATCTCGGCCTCCACAGCACTTTCAAGCGCGGCCGTCAGCGGGTCTCTCAAACTCCCGGGCGTGCCTTGGCTCGCCACATCAACCAGCACATACCACGGATGCACCTCGCTCATGGGATCACTATGGCCTGGCACGCCGCTCAACAGCAGGTCGATGATCTGCCGGCAGATAAGCTCGAAGGCGGTCACCTGTTCGCCCATCTGCTGCTTCATGTGCATCAGCAGCGCAACGGCCTTGCTCGGACTGTCGACGGCGATCCAGGCGGTCTCGGTCGCCGTTGGTTTTGGATACAGGCGCAGCACGGCTTTGGTGACGAGGCCGAGTGTGCCCTCGCCCGCAATGAAAAGCTGCTTCAAATCATAGCCGGTGTTGTCTTTGCGCAGTGCGCGCAAGCCGTCCCAGATCTGCCCATCCGGAGTGACGACCTCCAGGCCGAGGATCTGCGCCCGCGTGTTGCCATACTTGAGCACCTGCACGCCGCCGGCATTGGTCGAGATGTTGCCGCCGATCTGGCACGAACCTTCGGCGCCGAGGCTGAGCGGAAAGAACCGATTGGCGTTGTCGGCCGCGGTCTGAATGTCCTTGAGAACAACGCCCGCCTCAACCGTGATGGTGTCGTTCTCAAGGTCGATACAGATGATTTTTTTCATGCGTTCGGTCGAGATGATGACCTCGCTCATGTCGTCATGGGGTTGGCTTGCGCCCGTGAGACCGGTGCGGCCACCCTGCGGGACGATGGCGACCTTGTGGGCGGCGCAGATCGTCACCAGGGCCGCAACCTCTTCAGTGCTGGCTGGGCGGAGGACGAGTGGTACTGACCCTTTCCAGTCATCGCGCCAGCTGACGCAATAGGCCTCGGTATCGGGGCCTTCGAGCACACCGCCGGAGCCGACGGCTGATCTCAGCTCGGCAAGGACGGATGCAGGTATGCGGCTGGTGGTTGTCATGGGCATCTGTGAAACGAGGGGCGTTGGTTCGCCGTACCATACACGCGGGCAGCACGCCCCGTCACCCGCCCCTCGCGTGCATGCCGCTTCCGGATGCCATGCGCGGACCGACCGTGTGCTGGCAGGAATCTCCGGGTGGACTGCCAGTACACTGAGTGCCGGAGATTGTGCTGGCCATTTCCATCGTCACGCCGTTTGGTCTACGATCCGTCAATCTTGATATCCATCCCGAACGCGTGAAACCCACTCATGACCGAACCCTGCCATTTGTCAGCCGTCGAAGCGCGCCGCCTCATCGGCCAGAAAAAACTCTCCCCTGTCGAGCTCATGCAAAGTTGCCTGAAGCGCATTGCCGACGTGAACCCGGCCGTGAATGCCGTCACAGTCCTCGACGAACCGCGCGCACTGGAGGAAGCCAAGGCTGCGGAACGCCGCGTCATGGGTGGTGGCCAGCTTGATTGTCTCGACGGCTTACCTGTTGGCATCAAAGATCTGCATGCCGTTGGCGGCATGCGTTCCACATGGGGTTCGCTGCTGTTCAAGGACTACGTGCCCGAAACTGACGATGGCATGGTCGCCAATGTGCGCGCGGCCGGCGGCAATCCATTCTGCAAAACCAACGTGCCGGAGTTTGGCGCGGGCGGAAATTCGACCAATAAGGTGTTCGGCACGACCGGCAACCCGTTCGATCCGTCATTGACGGCCGCCGGCTCATCGGGCGGCTCAGCCTGCGCGCTCGCACTCGACATGATGCCGCTGGCAACGGGTTCAGACTACGGCGGCTCACTACGCACACCGGCGCATTTCTGCGGCGTGGTTGGTTTCCGCACGTCAACAGGTCTCATACCCTCGGTCGAAAAAGTGGCAGGCCTCATTCCATGGGGGGTGCTTGGCCCGATGGCGAGGACTGTCGACGACGCCTATCTGCTGATGCGCGCCATGTTGACGTGCGACCGGCGCGATCCATATTCGTCGACCGACGGTCTCGACTGGCCTGAACGCTTGGAGCCGGCGGATCTTGCCAGCGTACGCATGGCCTTCACGCCCGACTTCGGCCAGGCCCCAGTTGCGAAGTCCATCCGTCGCATTTTCTCAGAGCGCGTGAAACGTTTCGGCTCGGCCTTCCTCGGCGCTGACGAGACGACGCCAGATTTTTCGGGCGTGCACGAAACGTTCGATGTTCACCGCGGCCTGTCGTTTGTAACGGGCCATCAGGACAAATACCGCGATCACAAGGACAAGCTCGGCCCAAACGTGACGGCCAACGTCGAGCACGGTTTAACGCTGACGGTCGAGCAGATCGGACGTGGCTTTGTCGAGCAACAGAAGCTGTTGCGCCGCTTTCACGACTTCTTTGATGACTACGACGTGCTGATTGCGCCGGCCTCGTCCGTGTCGCCGTTCCCGCACACGCAACTGTACGTCAAGGAAATCGACGGCGTCGCGATGGACAGCTACATGCGTTGGCTCGCCATTTCGTATGCCCCGACGATGGCATTGTGCTGTTCGCTCGCCTTGCCCTGCGGTCGTGATGAAAACGGCTTACCATTCGCGATCCAGATCATCGGGCCGAAGGGACAAGACCGTCGCGTCCTCGAAGTGGCACTGGCGCTCGAGCAAATCTTCTCAGCCGATGATGTCATGCGCCGGCCCATCCCAGGCACGCCCATTACGGCTGCGCAGGCACCCGCAAAGAAAGCCGCCACCAAGGCCACGAAGAAATGACACCCGCCGATCTCGACGCCCGCTATGCCTTTGCGCGTGACCTTGTGAAGGAGGCGGGCCGTCTTGCGGTCGACATGCGGCGGACGGCGTCTGCGCACGATATCGAAACCAAGGGGCCGCGCGATTTCGCGACTGCCGCCGACAAGGCCGTTGAGGAACTGATCGTCAAGCGCCTTACCGGGGGCTTCGGCGATGCCGTTCTTGGCGAAGAATTCGGCCTCGGCGCGCAATTCAGTGGTGCGCTGAACGCCAAGACGCTGTGGATCGTTGATCCGATCGACGGCACCTATAACTACGCCCACAACAATCCGCGCTGGTGCGTCTCGCTCGGGTTGGTCATTGACGGTATCGCGACACTCGGATTTCTGGATGCGCCCGATAGCGGTCATTTCTATGAAGCGCGTCGTGGTGCAGGCGCTTTCCGCAACGGTGAGCGTTTGCGGGTCAGTGGCCCTGGCCTGGCGCACGCGCCCCTGGTCGAGGCCGGCACATCAAGCCGAAAGCCCCTGCAACATTACCTCGATACGGTGCGTCGCCTCATGGAGGCCGGTATCGAAACGCGCCGACTGGGCTCGGGCGCCCTCGGCGTCGCACAGGTGGCGACCGGTGAAATCGACGGCTATCTCGAAGACCACATCAATTCTTGGGACGTGGCTGCGGCTCTTGTGATGGTTACAGAAGCGGGCGGCCGCGTGAACGATTTTCTGGCCGGCAACGGCATTCAATCAGGCGGTCCGGTTCTTGCCACAGCGCCCTGGCTCGCCCGCCGCCTCTCGGACATCTCAGGTGTTGAGGTATGACGCTGACACGCAGCCGAAGCGGCCGCGCACTGTAACACTTAAGCCTTTGCCCCTTGCTTTGACGTGCCGCCCTTGGTGGCGCCATCCGATTGGCCGGTCACCTTTTCGCGCGTGAGGCCGAAGAACATCAGCAGCGGCGCCGCGACGAAGATCGACGACCACGTACCGATGACGACGCCAAACAGCATCGCAAATGCAAAGCCGTGGATGACCTCGGTGCCGAAGATATACAGCGCGAGCACGGCGAGGAACACGGTGCCCGCGGTGAGCACCGTTCGCGACAGCGTTTCGTTGATCGAGAGATCGATCAGCTCCCAGAGCGGCATCTTCTTGAACTTGCGCATGTTCTCGCGGATGCGGTCGAACACGACGACGGTGTCGTTGACCGAGTAGCCAGCGAGCGTGAGGAGGGCCGCGACAACGGTCAAATCAAACTCAAAGCGCAATAGCGCAAACATCCCACAGGTGATGAACACGTCGTGGATCAGGGCCACAACGGCCGCGACGGCAAACTGCCACTCGAAGCGGAACCACAGATAAATCAGAATACCGACCAACGACGCTACGACGGCCCAGATACCCGATGACAGCAGTTCCTTCGACACCACGCCGCCGATCACCTCCTTGTTGCGGATCTCGAAATTGTCGCCGAGCGCTTTGATCAGTTTGTTGGTCGCTGGTTCCTGGGCCGCATCGCCGCCGGCCTGCATTTCCATGCGCAACAGCGCATCGGTCGGCTCGCGCAGGCCCTGCACTTGAATGCCACCGACGCCTGCCGCGTTGGCCGTCTCGCGCAACTTAGCAATATCGACGGCGCCAGTCTTGTTGCGCACCTCGATGATCGACCCGCCCTTAAAATCGACGCCGAGGTTCAAACCCAGCGCCATGATCAGGGCCAGCGAGATCAGGGCCAGCACCCAGGAAATGCCGATGAAATAGCGGCGGTTCTTCACGATCGGCAAGCGCAAGCCGTGGGGAAAGAAGTCGACGCCTTTAAAGTTCAGCATAAGTGTCTCTCGGTCTTCTCTCACTCTCACCTCAGACGTGAGGTGAGAGGGGAAATCACATCGGCGCTTCGATCTTTTTGACGTTTTTGTGCGAGGCGACCCACCAGGAGGCGAGCAGGCGCGAGACGGTGAAGGCCGTGAAAACAGTCGTCAGGATGCCGAGCGATAGGGTGACGGCGAAGCCTTTGATGGGGCCAGAGCCAAGCGCAAACATGGCAATTCCCGCAATCAGCGTCGTCAGGTTGGCGTCGACGATGGTCGTGAAGGCCCGGTCGAAGCCCTTTTCGATGGCCGAGATGGGCGACGACTTGTTGCGCAACTCCTCTCGGATGCGTTCGTAAATCAGCACGTTGGCGTCAACGGCCATGCCGATCGTCAGCAGAATACCGGCAATGCCGGGCAATGTCAGCGACGCGCCGAGCCAAGACATGAAGGTGATGATCATGGCGATGTTGATGGCCACAGCAATGATCGAGAAGATGCCGAATGTGCCGTAGGCGAACAACATGAAGGCAACGACGAGACCAGCGCCGATGAGGGTCGCGATCTTGCCGGCGCGGATGCTGTCAGCGCCGAGCGAGGCACCGACAGTGCTCTCCTGCTCGAGCTTGAGCGGTGCCGGGAGCGCGCCAGAGCGCAATTGGATGGCAAGTTTGGTCACTTCCTCGACGTTGAAGTTGCCGGTGATCTGGCCGTTGCCATCCTGGATGGCGGAGCGGATGACAGGCGCAGTCAGCACCTTGCCGTCGAGCACGATGGCGAAGCGACGGCCGATGTTTTCTGAGCTGAATTTGCCAAAGACGCGGGCCGCGGCCGGTTTGAAGGTGAAGGCGAGGGCGGGTTGGCGAGCTTCGTCGAAGGAGGGGTCTGCGCGCGAGAGCTGATCGCCGCCGATGAGGGGGCGCTCGTCCAGGACTTCATCGCCACCGACACGGTCCGTGCTCGGGAAAACGCGGAAACCTTGTTCGCGCCGACCAGCCTTGAAGTCGTCGGCGGTGATCGTCGGGTGGACAACGTGGAACGTCATCTTGGCCGTGCTTTTCAGCACTTCCTTGTAACCTTCAATCAGCTTTGGATCTGACACGCCGGGAATTTGTATGAGGATGCGATCGCGCCCCTGGCGAACGATGTTCATCTCCTTCGTGCCCTCGGGGTCGAGGCGGCGGCGGACGGTCTCGATGGATGAACTGATGCCCTGGGTTTCGCGTTCACGCAGGCCAGGTTCAGTCGGTCCGATGGAGATGATGGTATCGCTGTCTTTTTTAACCTCGAGGTTGGTCGTGCTCGTGCCGCTGAGTTGGGCTGATTCAAGAGGTTGAACAAGCGCGCGAAGTTCTTTCTCCGCAACGGCCATATCCTCAGGCTTGGTCAGCGTCAGCACCACGCGGTTGGCATCGCGGATGCCAAGGCCGGCGCGGGCGATGTTGGCGCTGCGCGTGCGCTGAAGAACCTGTTGCTGCAAGTCGCTGAGCCAATCGCGCTTGAGCACGTTGGTGTCGATCGACATCAGGAAGTACGCGCCGCCCTGTAAGTCGAGGCCGAGTGTCACCGACTTGTTAAATGGGAATGGCCACGTCAGCACGCGTTCCTTGTCAAACAGGCTGGGGATCGCGCCGAGGACGCCAATCAGGCACGCGGTCAGGATCGCGATCGTCTTCCAGCGGGAGAAGTGCAGCATGTAAGCCTCTCGGTCGAAGTGGGGTCAGCCCCCAGGCTCCGACAGGTCAGTACGTTTTACGGCGGCGCTGCCTAGGGTCTGACCCCAGGCAGGCATCACGCTTCTTTCGCGTCTTTGGCGTCGCTCTTGCCGCGCACGCCCGAGATGGTCGCGCGGATGACTTTAACGACCGTGCCAGGGGCGATTTCGACGTCAATGTCGGCGTCGCCCTCTTTCGCGGTCTTGACCTTTCCGAGTATCCCCGACGACAGGATCACCTGATCGCCACGGCGGATTCCTGCGATCAGTTCCTTGTGCTCCTTGGCGCGCTTTTGCTGCGGCCGAATGAGCAGGAAGTAGAAAATGGCGATCAACGGCACGAACAGCAGCAACTGCTGCAGAATAGCGTCGCTGGCGCCGCCGGCCGCTTGTGCATAAGCGGAGGAGATAAACATGGGAGGTCCTCGATCAGCTGCCATTTGCGGCACATGAAAAACACACCAGACACGGCATGGCTTAAGCCCTGCCGCGGCCAGCGCGTCAATTCCGGGCGAGGTATAGCCGCCTGCCGCGGCTTTGCAACCGGGTTGATGGACACCGGGTTGATGACGGCCCTGAAAAAATTGGACTCTTGCCCTCATGCAACGGCCTCGGCACAAGAGCTATGGAGGCGCCCATGACGTTTGATCTACTGCTGCGCAACGCAATCGTGGTCAACCACGACGGTATAGGCGAGCGCGATATCGGGGTCACCGCGGGTCGGATCGCGGCACTCGGCCAACTTGGCACGGCCAAAGCGGCCGAAATCGTGGATTGCAAAGGCTTGCACATTCTGCCCGGCGTCATGGACACGCAAGTGCATTTCCGCGAGCCGGGCCTCGAACACAAGGAAGATCTCGAAAGCGGTAGCCGAGCGGCCGTCATGGGGGGCGTGACGACGGTCTTTGAAATGCCAAACACTAAGCCATTGACGACGACGGCTGAGATGCTCGCCGACAAGGTGCGCCGCGCCAAACACCGGATGTTCTGTGATTTCTCGTTCTACTTCGGCGGCACGCGCGAAACCGTGGACGACATCCCAACGTTGGAAAGACTTGAGGCGTCCGCCGGTATTAAGGTGTTCATGGGCGCATCAACGGGTGATCTGCTGGTCGAGGATGCGGCCTCGCTGGAGCGGATCATCGCCAAGATTTCGCGTCGCGCGGCGTTCCACGCCGAGGATGAGGCGCGGCTGCGGGCTCGGGCTGGCGAACGCCGCCACGGCGAGCCGAAAACGCATCCCGTCTGGCGCGACGAGATTGCAGCGCTACTGGCCACGCAAACGCTGGTCGGTCTCGCTGAAAAGCATCGCAAGCGCGTGCATGTGCTGCATTTGTCGACGGCAGAAGAGGCGGTTTGGCTACGTGATCACAAGGCTTATGTGAGCATCGAAGTGACGCCGCATCACCTGACCTTAGTTGCGCCCGATTGCTACGAACGCTTAGGCACTTATGCGCAGATGAACCCGCCAGTGCGCGATGATCGTCATCGCCAAGCGCTATGGGCCGCGGTTGCTGAGGGCACGATTGATATTCTCGGCTCCGATCATGCGCCACACACGCGCGAAGAAAAGGATCATCCCTACCCCGAGAGTCATTCGGGCATGACCGGTGTGCAGACACTGGTCCCTGTCATGCTTGACCATGTTAACGCGGGTCGCCTGACGTTGCAGCGGTTTGTTGACATGACGAGCGCTGGCCCACAACGCCTCTTCAACATCGAGGGCAAAGGGCGGATCGCCGTTGGTTACGACGCCGACCTGACGGTTGTCGATCTCGGCCGTACCGAGACAATCACGAACGCCTGGATGCAATCACACAGCGGTTGGACGCCTTATGATGGTGTCAAAGTCAAGGGTTGGCCGGTCGGCACGGTCGTGCGCGGGCGGCGCGTCGTATGGGATGGCGCGATCATCGGGAGGGCCGGTGGCGAAGCGGTGCGGTTTATGGGGTAGACTTGGCTATTCCCAATTTCGCTGCCCTCCAACCCTAATTCTGGTGCACAGCCAACCATTTGGTCCGCAATGCGGATTGGCATGTTTCTCTGTCGGCCTTGCTTGAAGCGCCGCGACCTTTCTGCGATAGTGCCAGCAATCTGAGTGTGGAACACTCGCGCGCATTGCGAGATCCTGGAGTAAAAACATATGGGTAGCTTAAGCGTCTGGCACTGGCTGATCTTCCTTGCCATTGCCCTGCTGGCGTTTGGCGGCAAAGGTAAGATCTCGTCGATCATGGGTGACGTGGCTGACGGCATCAAGAGTTTCAAAAAAGGGATGGCCGACGATGTGCCAAAGCCCACTGAACCAGCCAAAACGATCGAAGCAGCATCTTCCAAGCCGCTCGACACATCCGTCAGCCAGACGAAAACTGGCTAACCAGACAGCGCCTGCGGGACTTTAAGCTTGTGGGAGACGGCGGCGTGCGTCGGCTCCGATTAGCGTCTAACGTGTGTCGGATGCGGCGTGACGCCCGCAGCCAGACGTCGGCTCGGTATCGCGCACCCTTCGTATCTCAAGCTTAGATTTAATCCGGGGCAACTGTTGTCCCTGCACAGCACAGAAGGAACACTGAAGGACGATGTTCGACCTCTCGTCATCGAAACTTCTGATCCTGGGCCTCGTGGCACTCCTGGTGGTGGGCCCGAAGGAACTGCCTATGCTGCTCCGTACCATTGGCAAGTACATGGCGATGATCCGGCGACAGGCCGCCGAATTCCGCAGCCAATTCGACGATGCGATGCGGGAAAGTGAACTGGATACGCTCAAAAAGGATATCGAGAACGTCGGCAGCGACATGCAAAAGACCATGCGCGAGGCCGAGATGAGCGTCGAGAAAGAGGTCGCGGCGGCCAATGCCGAGATGGAGGCTGCGTTGAAACCGGTCGAACTTGCGCCGGAAGTAACGGCACAGGAATTGCCGCCGCAACTCACCGTTGATCACTTGAACGGTCTCGATCACACGCCGGTGCCGTCAACGGTTGTCACACCTGAGCCCGTCAAGAGCGCATCATGAGCACGACAGTTGCGAGCACGGCCGCGATGCAGGACATGGAGCCGCACAAGTCGACCGAGCCGCTGGATCCCAAGCGTGACGGCCAAGAGGACATCGACGCATCTAAAGCACCGCTGATGGAGCATCTGATCGAGCTGCGCCAACGGCTGATTTATTCGCTGGCGGCATTTTTTGGTTTTTTCGTCCTTTGTTTCATGTTTGCGCGGCCGATCTACAATGTGCTGGCGTGGCCACTTCGATATGTGGCGCCAGACATCCCCATGATCGCAACGGGTCTGCTCGAAGAACTTTTTACCCAGATCAAGCTCGGCATGTTTGGCGCGGCATTTCTGTCGTTTCCGTTCGCCGCCTTTCAGCTATTCAAATTTGTCGCCCCTGGGTTGTACAAAAATGAAAAGGACGCTTTCCGACCGTATCTCCTGTGGACTTGGCTCCTGTTTATTTTGGGGGCGTTGGTCGTGTACTTCGTGGTCATGCCGCTGTTGATCAAGTTCTCCATCGGCAGCCAGCTGACGGCGACAACCGGAGACGGCAAAAAGGCCTTCGAGTTGATGCCCCGCATTGCGGAGTATCTGTCGCTCATTATGCAGCTAATCATCGGCTTTGGCGTCATCTTCCAGTTGCCGGTGGTTCTCGCCTTGCTGGCACAGGCCGGCATTGTGACAGCGCAGAACCTCAAGGAATTCTCGCGCTATGCCATCGTCGGTATTGCCGCCGCGTCGGCTGTGCTGTCGCCGCCCGATCCTTTCTCGATGCTGGCCATGATGGCGCCGACCATTGGGCTCTATTATGTAGCCATCTGGGTCGTCGAGCGCATCGAGAAGGCGCGCAAGGATTAAAAATGCGGCGCCCATTTTTAGCCCTGCCGTCCATCCACGGGATAACCGGGGAGCGAGATTTGAGCCTACAGAAGTTTGGCCAAGCCGTGTGCGTCTCGAAGCTAAGGTGCGACAAAAATTTCTGCTTTTTGTAGATTTGACACTTAAAAAGATGAATATTTTTCGTAATTTGTCGCCTTCTGGAATGAGCCTACTGTTCTGGCCGGCGCGTTAGTTTGTTCGCGCCAAAGTCGGTCTGTTTGTGGCTACACGGCTGCTCCGTGTGCCTCTGGCGCTACGCCAGCGTTCGGTTACAGTCGGTTTAACTGGAGCCAATACCACCGGGGCATACCGATGACTGCAGTCTCTCGCCGTGATTTTGCCAAGCTTGCGGGCACCGTGGCCGCAGCAACAAGTCTGCCGACGTTTGCCATTGCCCAGACCAAGCCGAAGGTGGTCGTGATCGGCGGTGGCGCTGGTGGCGCGACGGCCGCGCATTATCTGGCAAAGGACGGCGCAGGCGCCGTCGAGGTGACCCTGGTCGAGGCCAACCGCACCTATTCGTCATCGTTCTTCTCGAACCTCTACCTTGGTGGCTTTCGGTCCTACGCGAGCCTCAACCACGGCTACACAGACCTCGCCAAGACCGGGGTCAGAATAGTGTTCGACCGCGCCGCGTCAGTCGATCCGGCCAAGAAAATCGTCACCCTCAAGAGTGGCAAAACACTCGCCTACGACAAGCTCGTGATCTCCCCTGGCATCGTGGTGAAGTACGACTCGATACCAGGCTACTCGAAGGCAGCCTCAATCATTGCCCCGCACGCCTACGAAACCTATGGGCCCGGAAAACTGCAACTTGGGACCATGCTCTCGGCCATGCCAAATGGGTCTGTGTTTGCCATGGTCATGCCGGCTAACCCCTATCGCTGCCCGCCAGGACCCTACGAGCGCGCTTGCATGATCGCGCATTATTTTAAGACCAAGAAGCCGAAGTCGAAACTGGTTATTCTTGACCCGAAGAAGGCGTTTTCGAAACAGCCCGTGTTCGCGGAAGCGTTTGAGAAGTATTACAAAGATATTATCGAGCTGAACCTGTCGAACGACATTGACGACCAATCGGTTGCGAATTTCGACTTGAAGGCCCGTGAGATCACGACCAAGGCCGGCAAAAAGGTGAAGTTCACGGCAGCCAACGTTATTCCCCAACAGCGTGCAGGTGAGATCGCACAGAACGCGGGGATCACCCAAGGCGATTGGGTGCCGGTGAACCCCGAGAACATGCAGTCTAAGGCCAACGCCGACATCTATGTGCTTGGTGACGCAACGATCGCGGCCGAAATGCCAAAATCGGCGTTTTCAGCCAACAGCCAGGCGAAAGTTGCGGTCAACCAAATCCTCTCCGACGTTGCAAAAGCACAGCGTATGCCGGCTCGATACCGCAATACCTGCTGGTCGCTGGCGGCACCGGATGATTGCGTGAAAATCGGCGCCAACTATACGGCGAAAGATGGCAAATTCGACCCCTCCGGTGGGTTCGTCTCGCAGAAGGGGGACGCGGCCGACGTGCGCCGCCAAAACTATGCCGAGAGTATCGGCTGGTACGACGGTATTATCACTGACATGTTCGCCACGTCTGCCAAAGCCGTTGTGCCGCCGGTGAAAAGGGGCTGACGCCAGACGGGTTGCGCGGGATCAATGGCATGAGTTCGGCCATGGCTAAGGCGCGGTTCCTTCATTGCGAAACAGGCCTACTCTTGGGCCTGAACCCGGCTATAGTCACTGCGGAGATCAGCAATGACCGCAACCGCAACCCCCGACGACCATGTTCCTGCCCGCCATGTTCCTGCCCGCCGTCTCCCGGCCCGCAGCTTCATGACCGACGCCGAACTCGCGACCGTGCGCCAACGGGTGACGTGGCGGGCTGTTGCCATGATCGTGCATGCCTGGGCGGTAATCATCGGTGCCGTGGTTTTGGTTGCGCTATGGCCAAACCCGTTCACCTATGTGCTGGCGGTCGCCATTATCGGTTCGCGTCAACTTGGCCTCGTCATCTTAATGCATGACGGCGCCCACGGGGCCTTGGCGCGGGACGAGACACTCAACCTGCGGCTTGCGCAGTGGTTCTGCGCTTATCCGGTGGGTGCCGAAACACGGGCCTATCGGCGTTATCACTTGCAACATCATGCCCACACGCAAACGGCGGCTGATCCAGACTTGATCCTTTCGGCGCCATTTCCAATCACGCATGCGAGCTACCGCCGCAAATTCATCCGTGACTTGACTGGGCAGACGGGCTTTGAGCAGCGCAAGGCGCAGATCTTAAATGCGATGGGCGCGCCGGGCCGCCCCTCCCTCGTGCGGCTGCAATCCATGGCGAAGGGCCTTGCGGGCCAGCTTTCGTGCCAAGCAGGTTTGTTTGCCCTGTGCGCTATCGCCGGTGTCTGGTGGGCCTATCCGCTGCTTTGGCTGGTGCCTTTGCTGACGTGGTATCAGGTCGTCACGCGCGTGCGGAACATCGCCGAACACGCAGTGATCTCTGCCAGTGACGACCCGCTGCGCAACACCCGCACCACAATTGCCAACTGGCTTGAGCGGGCCTTCATCGCGCCGTACTACGTCAACTATCACCTTGAGCATCACCTGCTCTTCTATGTGCCGGCCTATAACCTGCCGAAGGTGCATGCGATTTTGATGCGCAGCGCTCTCAAAAACCGGGTTGAGGTCGAGCACGGCTATACAAACGTGATGCGCAAAGCGACGGCCAAACCGGCGAGCATGGACAAGCCAGGCGCCATAGTTGCCATCTCGCGCCGCCGCCAAGCTGGCACGTCGGCGAACGACGATCAGGCCAAGGGCGGTTTTTAACCTGGGCGCTGAGCTGTTTTGGCTCCGAAAGCGCTGCGGGCGACGCTTTATACGTTCGGTCAAAAGAATACCTTCGGTCAAAAGAATTGACCGACGTTATGAGCGTTTTTTACTTGCGCGCGGTCACACAACCAACCCCGTGCGCGGTTACCATCGGTCAATAAATGTGACTGCTGGTATTGGATGCAACTTTCGACCGGTAATGTGCCGGGCTAATATTGGGCAAATCGTTTGTTTCGGCTAGCGAAGCAACCAAGCCTTCATCATTTTTGCGCAACTCTAGTCTGCGGCCTGATCGATCTCGATCGGCTGGACCAACGGGTGCGCGGGAATGTCTCTCCACAATCGCATGGCGGCGGTCTTGAAGCGCAGCGCATCGCTTGACGCCGAGGAAGCCGAGCAACTTAACAAGCGCTGGGCCAAGCGCAAGAACGCGGCAACGCCAGCAAAAATCCTGTTCGATGGCATCACGACCCCCTACGACTGCACTCTGCGCGACATCTCTTCGACCGGCGCGCAAGTGGAGATGACCCGCACCAAGCTTAACCCAGAAGGTGCGACGGACAACTTACCGTCCTACTTTACGTTGATCATGCCACTCGACAAGACGGCCGTTGAGTGCCAATCCATGTGGCGGCGCGGGTCTAAGGTTGGCGCTAAGTTCGTCGGCATGGTGCGTCATTTTGTGCCACCCAAGCCGACTGTAGCGCGCGCGCCGAACACGGCGCGAAAAGCCATCCGCTAACCACGTGCACTGGCCATTCCTGCTCGCTCCACGCCTGCTCTCGGCCCTTGCTTCCTGGCAAGCAAACACTTAGGTGTCACCGCATAGGAGTCGTGATGAAGGCTTCGACAGCACTGCTGGACGCTGGACGTATGCTTATCGTGGCAGGCGGCTACTTGTTAGCGTGCATGGTCGTCGCGTCGACATTGTCCTTGTCGGCTCACGCACACGCTGGCCACCGTCATGATGCTACGTCGCGAGATGCGGTACATGAACAGAACACCGCCGCTTTTGTAATTTCTCAAGTAACGTCCGCTAGCGCCACAGCCAACCCAGATACTGGTGTTGAAAAATCGAACACCTCGCGCAGGGCCGACGCTGTCGTACATGAGGCGACCCAGGCCGTCTTGCAGGACTTCTCCGTGACTGGTGGGAAGGCCGTTGGCGGTTGTAGTGGTCCGTGTGGGTCTTGCACCTCAATGTCGTGCTGTCCTGCTGTCTTGGCCTCGCACTATGACGGCTCGTGCGCCCGACCGGTGGCCAGCATGCCAATACCAGCGCCCAACTCTCGCACGACGAGTTCTTCCGTCGCGCCTTTGCAGCGGCCGCCCAACCCCATCTGCTGACCTGACCCCGCGCGCCTTGCCGCGCCGATCATCATCTACAGCAGTGGATCATCATGACAGTTCAATCTTGCGGCGGCGCCCCTGTGCGTACGCCTATCGCACGCGCGTCGCTCATGGCGGCAGTCTGCGCCCTCGCCCTCTGCGCAACAACTGCCAGCGCACGCGCCCACGGCGGACATGACCATGGCGCAGACGGCGCCGCGCTTGAGATTTCAAGCCTCAATCGTGCGTCGGCCGTCTCCGACGCCTATCAGCTCGTCGCGGTACTCGATCGCGAGACTTTGGTCATCACGCTCGATCGGTTGTCGACCAACGAACCCGTGCACGGCGCGACCGTCTCGGTTATGATCGGCGTTGTCGACAAATCAGCGACAGCACGGCCGGACGGTACTTATGCCGTGGCGGCCCCCGAACTTGCCAAGCCGGGTCGCCACGAACTTGTCGTCTCATTTGCTGACGGCAAGGCCAATGACCTGCTGATCACTGCACTCGATGTGTCCGAACCGGTGAAGGTGTCCGGCAAACCCAGGATCGTCGCTGATACGCCGTCGCGGCTCTCAGACGGCAGCGTGTTCCTGCCGAAGATGACGCAACGACTCCTCGGCGTGCGCGTCGAACCGGCGACCGCTCTTACCATCGAACCGGCGATCACACTCGTTGGCCGCATCATCGCTGATCCAAATCGCTCGGGCGTTGTCCAGAGCACCATTTCCGGCCGCATCGGCGCGGTTGAGGGCGGGCTTCCGCGACTGGGCCAAGTCGTCACGGTCGGCCAAGTGCTCGCATCCGTCACGCCCGCATATGCCGCGATCGACGCCACCAACGTCGCGCAAACGGGCGGCGAACTTGATCAGCAGATCGCACTTGCCCAAAATAAGGTCGAGCAGTTCCGCCCGCTTGTGCGCAGTAACACACTGTCGCCGGAACGCCTGCGCACGATTGAGATCGAACTCGAAAACCTGAAAAAGCGGCGCGCGACATTGTCGACCAGCCAACGCGGGGCCGAGCCGCTGATGTCGCCCGTCGACGGCGTGATTGCCGGCATGCGCGCGCTGCCGGGGCAGGTCGTGTCGCCACAGGACGTGCTGTTCCAGATTGTCGACCCAAAGTCACTGTGGGTCGAGGCACTGGTGTTCGACCCGACTGTGCCGCAACTCGCCATGGAGGCCACGGCGGCGATTGGCGCAACGCCGCTGAAGCTGACCTTCATTGGCCGCAGTCGCGCGTTGCAGCAGCTTTCGACGGTGATGCACTTTGCCGTTGTCGATCCGCCAGCTTATCTCAATATCGGCAGTCCCGTAACGGTCTATGCGCGCAGTCAAGAGCCTGTGTCAGGCTTGATCGTGGCGAAGTCGGCGCTCGTTACAGCGCCGTCCGGTGAGAGCATCGTTTGGGTGCACACGGAGCCGGAACGATTTCAGCCACGGGCCGTAAAAGTTCGCGCCATCGACGGCGCACGCGTCCTCGTCGAGGCGGGGCTCACGCAAGGCGATCGCATCGTCACAAGCGTCGCTGAACTCGTCAATCAGGTGCGCTGATGTTCAATTTTCTGGTGACACGCAGCCTGCAAAATAGGTTGTTCGTACTTGTGGCTGCGCTGATGCTCACGCTCTATGGCGCAAGCGTGTTGCCGCGCGTACCTGTTGACGTGTTTCCCGACCTCAACAAGCCGCTGGTTACGTTGCTTACCGAAGCGGAGGGCCTCGCGCCGCAGGAAGTCGAGAGCCTTGTGACGTTCCCGGTTGAGTCGGCGGTTGCTGGCTTGCCCGGTGTGACACGGGTGCGCTCCGTGTCTGGCATCGGACTGTCGATCGTCTACGTCGAGTTCGATTGGGGTACGGATATTTATCGCAATCGCCAGCAGGTCAATGAACGCTTGGGCGTTATCCAGGCCCAGCTGCCACGCGGCGTGCAACCACAAATGGGGCCGATCACGTCGATCATGGGCGAGATCATGCTGGTCGCGGTCACGGGCAAGTCGCAAAGTGCGATGGATGTGCGCGAGATCGCCGATTTCGTCATTCGACCTCAGTTGCTGACAATCTCCGGCGTTGCGCAGGTGATCCCGATTGGTGGTGAGGTGCGCCAGTATCGCGTGACGCCGAACCTTGCCGTTCTGCAGCAGGCCGACATTTCGACCGATATGTTGGAGACGGCGCTGCGCCGATTCGGCACAAACACGGGTGGTGGTTTTGTTGACCAGAACGCACGCGAGTTTCTGATCCGCAACATTGGTTTGACCGACCGCATCGAGGACCTGCGCAATCTTGTCGTCACCGTCCGTCAAGGACAGCCGATCGTTCTGCGCCAGATCGCAACCGTAGATTTTGCAGCCCGCGTAAAGCGCGGCGATGCCGGGTATCAGGGCGCCCCTGCTGTCATCCTGTCCATCCAGAAGCAGCCGGGTGCCGATACCGTAAAACTGACCCGCACGGTCGAGAGCACGTTGGCTGAAATACAGAAGTCGCTGCCATCCGGCATCACCGCGACCAATATCCAATTTCGTCAGGCAACCTTCATCGAAGCGGCAGTCGCCAACGTAAAGCAAGTGCTGGTCGAAGCGGCCATCATCGTCGCAGTGATTTTGTTACTGTTCCTCGCCAACTGGCGCGCGACGCTGATCTCGCTGACCGCCATCCCCGTGTCGATCCTGGTGACCGTTTTGGTGTTTCAAGCCCTCGGCATGACCATCAACACGATGACGCTCGGCGGCTTGGCTATCGCCATTGGTGAATTGGTGGATGATGCCGTCGTCGACATCGAAAACATCGGCCGCCGGCTGAGCGAGAACGCCGAAAGGGCAGTGCCACTCCCAGTGTTTCGCGTCATCGCAACCGCGAGCCAGGAGGTGCGCTCCGGTATCGTGTACGCGACCATGATCGTCGTGCTCGTGTTCGTGCCGTTATTCGCATTGACGGGCATCGAGGGCCGTTTGTTTGCCCCGCTCGGGTTCGCCTACATTGTTGCGATCCTGGCGAGCCTCGTCGTGTCGATTACGGTTACGCCTGTCATGGCCTCGTTTCTGATGCACACGGCGACAACGGCCCATGCGGACACATGGTTGGTCCGTGCACTGAAGCGCGTCAATGACCGCCTCGTGTCTGGAGCCCTGCGCGCGCGCTGGTTGGTGCTCGCGCTTGCCTCGGCAGGCGTCGTCGCGGCCGCCTACGCCGCAACGCTGCTACCGCGCACATTTCTGCCGCCCTTTAACGAGGGCACGCTGACAATCAACATGACGGTCGCCCCGGGCATCTCACTCACTGAATCGAACCGTCTCGGGGCACTTGCAGAACGGTTGATCCTGCAAGTTCCGGAGGTCGTTTCAGTCGGCCGTCGCACGGGCCGTGCAGAACTCGATGAACATGCCGAGGGCGTACATTCCGCCGAAATCGACGTCGATTTGAAGCGCTCAACACGGGGAAAGCAGGCCGTTATGGCCGACATCCGCGCGCGCTTGGTTGCCTTGCCGGTTGCGGTCAACGTGGGCCAACCCATCTCGCACCGTCTCGACCATTTGCAATCTGGTGTGCGCGCCGAGATCGTCGTGAAAGTGTTCGGCGCCGACCTCGACCGCTTGCAGGGGCTCGCTGAAGGCGTGCGCCAGCGCTTGTCCGGCATCCCCGGCCTCGCTGACCTGCAAGTAGAGCGGCAGACGCGCATCCCCGAGGTGCGCGTCATCGTCGACTACGAGCGGCTTGCGCTCTACGGCGTCAGTGCCGCGTCCGTGACGGAAGCGTTGGAGGGCCTATCGAACGGTCGCGTGGTCTCGCAAATCATCCAGGGTAATCGCCGCTTCGACGTGGTGCTCCGCCTCTCTGAGACAGACCGCACAACCGCAGGCCTCGAACAATTGCTCGTCGCGGCGGGCGGCCATCACGTGCCGTTGCGCCTGCTCGCGCGCATTGAGGAAACCACCGGGCCGAACCAGATCCAGCGCGAAGGCGGACAGCGGCGCATTACCGTGATCGCCAACAGTGATGGCGCGCGAGACATGGCGTTGATCATCGCTGACATCCGCGCCGCATTGGATACCGTGGCTCTGCCACAGAGCTATCTCGTGCGGCTCGACGGGACATTCCGTGCTGAAGAAGACGCGCGTCGCCTGATCGGCGGTCTCGCGCTGGTGTCGCTTGCGCTGATCTTCCTTGTCTTGTTTACGCGTTACAAATCCGTTGCGCTGACGCTGGTGATCATGGCCTCGATCCCGCTCGCGTTGATCGGCAGCGTCGCGGCCCTTTGGCTTGCCGGGCAATCGCTTTCGGTCGCAAGCATGATCGGATTTGTAACGCTGGCTGGCATCACCGCGCGCAACGGCATTCTCAAGGTCAGCCACTACCTCAATCTCGCGCTGCACGAGGGGGAGACGTTTGGGCGCAATTTGATCCTGCGCGGCTCTCGTGAGCGTCTCACGCCCGTTCTCATGACGGCGCTATCCGCCGGCCTCGCGCTCGTGCCGCTCCTGATAGGCGCGGATGAGCCGGGCCGGGAAATCTTGCATCCCGTGGCCGTGACCATCTTCGGCGGCCTGATTAGCGCAACGCTACTCGATGCCGTCGTCACGCCGGTTTTGTTCGCCATGGTCGGCGAGAGAGCACTTCAGAAGGCCCGGTCCATCGCGGAAAGCGAACCGATGTCCGGCACACCTGCTGTCATCTATTGAACCGCACTTAAAATCCCAAGGAGACCATCATGAACCGCCGTCTCGCTATCGCAGCCGTCGTCCTACTCGCCGTCGCTCCAATGGCCTTTGCGCATGGCCCGGGTGGAGCGAAAGTTTCGGGTACCAACGGCGGCGACATCGTCGATGTCGAAGGCGGCCATATTGAACTTGTCATTGGGGCAACCGAACTCGTGCTCTACGTAACGGATCTTAAGGATGCGCCGTTGGCCACGACCGGGTTCACAGCCCGGGCCATCATCCAGGACGGCACCAGGCAAACCGTCGTGCCGCTGCTTCCAAGGGCGCCGAATATGCTCTTCGCGCCACTCGCCGCGCCGCTTGCAAAGGACGCGAAGATCGCCGTCTCGACGACCCTCGCCAACGACGGCAAGCCGGTGCAGGCCCGGTTCGTCGCAAAGTGAAACGATTGGACTACACGTTCACAAGGGTGCCCGGCACATGCTTCCAGCTTCAGACTGGACGAGCGCGTTGCGACGCTACCTCGTTGCGTCGTTCGTGTTTCATCTGGTCTGGGAAGTTGTGCAACTCCCACTGTACACGATCTGGTCGGCGCCAATTGCGAAGCAGGCCTTCGCCGTCGTGCATTGCTCGGTCGGGGATGTGATGATCGCCGGTCTGGGGCTTCTGGTCGTTCTGGCATTCGCCGGCATGAGTGATTGGCCGCGATCTGGTTCACGGCAGGTCTGGATCTTTCTGCTGATCATCGGCGTTGGGTACACACTCTATAGCGAGTGGCTCAATGTGAGCGTGCGTCTCAGTTGGGCCTACGCACCACTCATGCCCACGCTGCCGTTTCTCGGTACCGGGCTCTCGCCGCTGCTGCAATGGCTCGTCGTGCCGACGTGCGTGCAGCGGATTGTTCTCGGTCAATGGCCCTGGGAGCCGCAAGCCTCATGATGCTTTGCGTGCTTGGGACAAAAAGTACGCTGCAGACACTTTGGGTACCGATCATGACCAACCACGCACTCTCTCGGCGCGCCCTTCTGCAATCCGGCGCAGCATTCAGTGGCCTGAGGGCATCTGGGGCCTTCTTAGCACCTTCTGAGGCCGTCCAATTGCCAGCCAACAGCGAACCCATGTCGAAGACGGCACGAGTGGCGACGTCGATGCTCCCCCCAATTGCGCCGCACCGGGTGACACCGCGCCTGTCGTTGCCGCCAATTTGCGGGTCGGTCACGAACTTGGGATTTTGCCTCTCGCGTCCGGTGCGATAATCAATTGGTGTGCGCACACTTGTTAATCGCTTTTGGGAGTCAATATGACGACCGCCTTGCTCAATCGCCGTTATCTCCTGGCCGCTGGCGGCTCGATGGTAGCAACTAGCGTTTCCGGGCTCCTCGTATCCGCCCGAGCACAAGGCCTCGCACCTACCCGCTCGATGTCGGGCGGCGCCAACAACTATCGCAAGGGCGCCCCGATCGTTGAACGGATCGGCCGTGGGGGCTTTTGGATGTCGGGTACCGTGCGCCGCGCAGGCGATGGGGCTCCACTTGCGGGACAGCGCATCCAGATCTGGGCTCATACGACCGAAGGGTATGAGGACAATGTGAAGGGCCATGGCGCGACGCTCACGGACGCGAATGGGGTGTTCCGCCTTGAGATGCCTCAAATCGTTCCTGCCTTCGGTCAACCCCATGGCCACCTCGCGTATGACAGTGGTGACTACAAAACCGTGTTTCTTCGACCCGTGATGCCGAGCGCCAAGGCCACTAGCCTAGAGGCCCATTTCGTCCTCGAGCCGGTCTGACGCGTCCAGTTCACAGGAAGTGTGCCCAGTTCAAAGGAAGTGTGATTGGCCCGGTTGATCCTGACTTGGACAGCAGTTGCGGTCGCCGTTGTCGTGCCGATCGCTGCCGCAGCAGTGAGCCCGCAGCTCCAATGGCGCCATCCGGTGTACATCGCAGCCGGATTTGCGGGTATCATTGCACTGGGTCTTTTGCTCGTTCAGCCCCTGCTGATTGGCGGATATCTGCCGGGACTGTCAGATTATGGCCGTCGACGCGCGCATCGCTGGATCGGCGGTATGCTGGTGGTTGCGGTGGTGATTCATGTCGGGGCCCTTTGGAGCACCAGCCCGCCTGATGTGATCGATGCACTCCTCTTCGCATCTCCCACCCCTTTCTCTGCTTGGGGTGTGATCGCCATGTGGGCAACGTTCGCCGCCGCGCTATTGGCAGTTCTCCGTCGGCGGCTCCGCTTGCGACCACGGACGTGGCGCACTGGTCATGCGTTCCTTGCGATGATCATCGTCGTTGGCACTTTAGTCCATGCGCTACTGATCGACGGGACGATGGAGACTGTCTCGAAGGTGGTCCTTTGCGCACTGACATTTTTGGCAACCATGAACGTTGTCGCCGATCTTCGGGTTTGGTCCAACAAGCCTCGACGTGCAGAGGAGTGACTAAGTGGCTCCGGCTCGTAACAGTAGGTCCCTCGTCCGTCTGCCACTCTACGGGAGATCAAGAAACGCCATTCGGCTTCGGCGTTCAGCTCGCTGATCCCAAGCCAGCGTGCGGAACCGGCTGACCGCTTCGACGCCAACCCGCGATCCGACTTGACGAATAGCGACCGCCTCTGTGTGATACGCGATATTAGCTTTGCAACATCGGGCCACCACATGTCGACCATCGAATCCATCCGCGAATACCAGGACGAATTGACAGCCATCCGCCGTGACTTCCACGAACACCCCGAGATCGGCATGGAGGAGGTGCGCACAGGTGACATAGTCGCCAAGCTGCTCGCCAATTGGGGCATCGAGGTGCACCGAGGCGTCGGCAAGACGGGTGTTGTCGGCGTTTTGAAGCGCGACGAGGGCAAGCGAATCGGGCTTCGCGCCGATATGGACTGCCTTCCCATGGAGGAGCAGACGAATCTGCCGTACCGCAGCAAGACGCAAGGCAAGATGCACGCCTGTGGGCACGACGGCCACACCACCATGCTGCTCGGTGCTGCACGCTACCTCGCACAGTCGAAGACCTTCAACGGCACTGTGAACTTCATTTTCCAGCCGGGCGAGGAAGGCATGGGCGGCGCACTCGCCATGCTCGGCGACAAGATGTTTGAGCGTTTCCCATGTGATGAAATCTACGCCCTGCACAATCGCCCGAACATGCCGCTTGGCCAGTTCGCCATTCGCAAAGGTCCCTCCATGGCGGGCGGCGCCTTTTTTGACATCAAGATCACCGGGCTTGGCAGCCACGGCGCACGGCCTGAAGCTGGCATCGATCCGGTGTTGGTCGCAGCTCACGTGACGACGGCTCTCCAGTCGATCGTCTCGCGCAACATCAAGCCAATCGATACGGCGGTGCTCAGTGTCACCCGTATCGTCAGCGGTGACGCCTACAATGTCATCCCGCAGACGGCGACGCTGTCTGGCACCGCGCGCGCCTTCTCAACCGACGTGATGAAGGTGATGGAGACCAATATGCGCCGCATCGCAACGGGTGTGGCGCAGGGATTCGGGGCGACGGCCGAGGTCGACTATCGCCTGATCTTCGCGCCACTGATCAATTCAGGGCACGAGACTGACGCCCTCGCCGACGCGGCAGCGTCGATCGTCGGAGAAGCCAATGTCGAGCGCAACAAAGAGCCTGCAATGGGCTCGGAGGATTTCAGTTTCATGATGGAGAAGGTACCGGGCGCCTACATCCAGGTCGGCAACGGCCCGAGCGCGGATCTGCACAACCCGGCCTACAACTTCAACGACGACTGCATTCCCTATGGCGCGGCCATGTTTGCAACGCTGGTTGAGCGGCGGCTGGGGTGACCGATGAAGCGGGCCGATCGCCGTCCAACCAGGCCATCAGGATCAAGAGAGTTCCGCAACGAAATCGGCCTGAACCACAGGAGACTCCGAAAAGGTGGAAGCAACTAGGGTTGATGCTTGGACTTCGCGCGGGCCGTGATAGAAGGCACGCTACGCAACCTGGGCAGTGACGTCGATGAGACCGCCCCGCCCGCAGGCCCTGCCCGTTTCGCCGTGCCCGTTTCGCCGTGCCCGCCCGTTTCTCCATGCCCGACTGGCCATCGCGAGTTGTCTGCGGCATAAGCCGCGCAGCCACGCATTCAGGAGCGCCACCATGCAGTTTAAAGGCCGAACCGCCGTCGTCACAGGCTCAACGTCGGGCATCGGACTTGGCATCGCGCAGGCCCTTGCGGCGCAGGGCGCGAACATCGTTTTGAACGGTCTTGGCACGGCGGCTGACAACGCCAAAGCCATCGCCGATGTTGGCCGCCATGGCACGAAGGTCGCGTTCGACCCGGCCGATATGCTGCGCCACAACCAGATCGCTGACATGATCGCCAAGGCCGAACACGATTTCGGCGGCATCGATATTCTGGTCAACAATGCCGGCATTCAGCATGTGTCGCCGGTCGAAACGTTCCCGATCGAGAAGTGGGACGCGATCATCGCCATCAATCTCTCGTCCGCTTTCCATACCATCCGCGCCGCCGTGCCTGGCATGAAAGCGCGTGGTACGGGTCGTATTATCAACCTGGCGTCTGCGCACTCGCTCACCGCTTCACCACACAAGACGGCGTATGTCGCGGCCAAGCACGGCCTCGCCGGTTTGACGAAAGCCGTTGCCCTCGAACTCGCCGAGATCAAGATCACCTGCAACGCCATTTCGCCGGGCTTTGTGTGGACGCCGCTGGTTGAAAAGCAGCTGCCTGATATCGCCAGGGCCGAAGGCATCACCGTCGAACAGGCGCAGAAGAAGGTTCTGGAACGCCAGCCCTCGCACCGCTTCGCGACCGTCGAAGAAATTGGCGCTATGGCCGTCTATCTGGCGAGCGATGCGGCGCTGGCTGTCACCGGCGCCAATTTCTCAATCGATGGCGGATGGACGGCGCAATAGTGCGTGAGCGGGCAGGGCTGCGTGGTGATGGACCAAGGGCAACGGCACGAGTTCTAGAGCATGTTCCGATCCTACGGAATCGGAACAGCGCTCTATGTCTATGCTTGGTCGCATTTTCTTCTACGAACCGGGAAGCCACTTCGTCGGAAAATGCTCTAGGTAGGCGCGGCTCTAAGCAGGCGGGGCCTTAAGCGCGTGGGGTTCGACGCTTTTGGGCCCGCACGGGTTTGGCCGAAGCCGGGGCGTCCTTCGCCTCGGTCTCGATCAAGGTCGGCATGGCCATGGCCCAGCGGGTCTTGGTCATATGTTGCAAGTCATGCTCCACCCCGACCTCAGCCAGAAACGCCATGAAGCCGGCAATCGCGACGGCTGCCTGAGCCGCCGGCGACTTGATCGAGAGTTCCATTAGCCGCTTGCCGTCGCCCCGCTGCCACAGCTCAGCGGTGATTTTCCAAGGGCAAGCGGGCGCCTCAAATTGCCACCGCTGCGACGCCAGAGGGCCGAAGACGGTCAGTGCTTTGAAGTCGACCGTCTGTTTGCCAATTGTGGTCAGAAACTTGATTTGCTCTGTGGTGACGAGGCCCGCGATATCTGCCTTGCCCGCCACGATTTTTTTAATCAGCCCCTTTACGACCGGCATGGTGAAAGACGCCGACCGCACCACATCTGTCTCGCTGGCGTCTGCTTCGAGCTTGAACCCCTCAAACTGGCCCCAATGTGGGGACACGTCGCTCGGCACCACCGGGCGGAATTTTAGGGTGCAGTCATGCTCGCCCCCAACGGTTCTGCGAGCGCGGATAATTGTTCCAGCCTTGAGCAGATCCAGTTGCGGGGTATCAAAAAAGTAAATGAAGCGCTCCTCGTCATTGTCGACGGTCAGGTTGTAGCGCGCGAGTGCGCCGTCGATGTGCGCTTCAGGGATGGTTGCCTTGACCTCGATTGCGTCGACGCCCGCAACTTGAGGGCCCACACGCTCACGCGTGGCGCGCTCACGTTTGGCCGCACCTGCCGCAACATTTTGAACCGCTGACTTCATAAGCGAGGCTGCTCCCGGGGCTCTCGTGGTACCGGCCTCTGCCGGACGGTCGCGTTGGATGCACGGGTCACACCCGGCTGAAGATCACGCTCGCGTTTGTGCCGCCAAAGCCAAACGAGTTTGAGAGCGCGACATCGACGATCTTTGTCTTGGCCGTGTGTGGCACGAGGTCGATCAGAGTTTCGACGTCGGGATTGTCGAGGTTCAGGGTCGGCGGGATGATGCCGTCGCGGATGGCGAGGACGCAGAAGATGGCCTCAACCGCGCCGGCCGCGCCGAGCAGATGGCCGATCGCCGATTTGGTCGACGACATCGCGAGTTTAGGGGCTGAGTTGCCGAACACGCGTTCAACGGCGCCGAGTTCAATTGTATCGGCCATGGTCGATGTGCCGTGGGCATTGACATAGCCGATCTCGCTCGGATCGATGCCAGCGCGCTTGATGGCGGCGCGCATGCAACGATAGGCGCCGTCACCGTCCTCAGAGGGCGCCGTAATATGGTGAGCATCGCCGGAAAGGCCGTAGCCCGTAACTTCGGCATAGATTTTAGCACCGCGCGCTTTGGCGTGTTCGTACTCTTCTAACACGACGATGCCAGCGCCCTCTCCCATGACGAAACCGTCGCGGTCACGGTCGTAGGGGCGCGAGGCCTTTTGCGGCGTGTCGTTGTAAATCGTTGCCAGTGCGCGGCAGGCGGCGAAGCCGGCCATGCCGATGCGGCAAATCGGGCTTTCAGCGCCGCCCGCCACCATGACATCAGCATCACCAAAGGCAATCAGGCGGGCGGCGTCGCCGATGGCGTGCGCGCCCGTCGAGCAGGCGGTAACGACCGCGTGGTTCGGGCCCTTGAGGCCATGGCGAATAGAGATCTGCCCGCCGGCGAGATTGATCAGACGGCCGGGGACGAAGAATGGGCTCAAGCGGCGCGGGCCCCTCTCCTTGAGCAGGATCGCACCGTCTGCGATGCCACTGAGGCCGCCGATGCCAGAACCAACCAGAACACCTGTACGCTCCTGCTTGTCCCGAGTGTCGGCTTTCCAGCCCGCATCGGCGAGAGCTTCTTCGGCGGCTGCCATGCCGTAGACGATGAAATCATCGACTTTGCGGCTCTCCTTTGGCTCCATCCAGTCGTCAGGATTGAAAAGCCCCTCAGCCTTGCCGCCGCCGCGTGGCACGAAGCATGCGATCTGCGCCGTAATGTCTGAAACTTCAAACTCGGTGATGCGACGAGCGCCGTTTTTTGCCTGAAGGAGATTTTTCCAGGTCGTGTCGACGCCAACGCCAAGCGGCGTCACCAGTCCCAATCCCGTTATGACAACCCGGCGCAAGTCTGCCATTTCGTACGTCCTCCCGATTGGCTTTTTTGCCAGACGTTAGTGCGCCGCGGCGGCCGCGCCAAGTGGAACATGTTTTGCCCCCCGATGCGTGTTGGCAAGGGGGGGCTTCAATCACTGATGCCTAAACCACCCAGTGATAATCCAAGCGGGCGATAAAATAGATCAAACGGGCTTGGTTCGCGACCCAACGACCGGCCAGCCGGACCACGTTTGTCGCTTAGCGCGGTTTGTCGCTCAGCGCGTCGGCACGGGCTTTTCGCCGCGATAATCGTAGAACCCACGCTGTGTTTTGCGACCGAGCCAGCCCGCCTCAACATATTTCACGAGCAGCGGGCAGGGGCGATACTTGCTATCGGCGAGACCTTCATAGAGCACCTGCATAACGCTAAGACAGGTATCAAGGCCGATGAAGTCGGCCAGTTCCAACGGCCCCATTGGATGGTTCGCACCGAGCTTCAAGGCCTTATCGATGCTCTCGACGGTTCCGACACCCTCATAGAGAGTGTACACGGCTTCGTTGATCATCGGCAGCAATATGCGGTTGACGATAAAGGCCGGGAAATCCTCGGCGACAGCGATCGTTTTGCCGAGCGAGGCCACGAACTCCTTGCACTTTGAAAAGGTTGTTTCTTCTGTCGCGATGCCGCGGATCAGCTCGACCAGCTGCATCACTGGCACAGGGTTCATAAAGTGGATGCCGATGAAGTTTTCCGGACGATCCGTAGAAGCGGCTAAGCGCGTGATCGAGATCGACGAGGTGTTGGAGGCGACGATCGTGCTTTTCTTGAGCTTTGGACAAAGCTCAGCAAAAATCTTTTTCTTGATGCTTTCATCTTCGGTTGCAGCTTCGATGACGATATCGCAATCGCTTAAGGCCGCGAAATTCTCAGCAAACGTGATGCGCTTCATGGCCACGCGCATCACCTCGTCCTTGATGATGCCGCGCGAGACCTGACGTGTCAGGTTTTTTTCAATGATACCGTAGGCCTTGTCGAAAGCCTCACGCTTGAGATCGTTGACGGCGACATCATAACCGGCGACGGCGACAACGTGGGCGATGCCATTACCCATCTGTCCGGCGCCGATGACGCCGACCTGCTTGACGGTCGCGTGCGGCTGAGCCTGCACCTTGGACTTGACGGCGGATTTCACGGCAACTTCCATCACAGTATTCCTTCGAGAACCTGGCAACCGCCCGGCGAGAACGGGCGGCGCGTTGCCACTTAATGGCCGGCCTTTTTCAGTTCGGCTTCAAATTCGGGCAAGGCTTGAAACAGATCGGCGACCAAACCGTAGTCGGCTACCGAGAAAATCGGCGCTTCGCCATCCTTGTTGATGGCGAC
>JANNXS010000017.1:0-3147 GCA_031409695.1 Hyphomicrobiaceae bacterium | reverse complement strand
CGGCCAGATCATTAACGGTTATGTTTTTAGGCGTCTCGTAGCTGAGGCAATGGAGTAAAGATTTTACATGTCAAACCGACCACCACATTAAACGCTGGCGGCCACGGCCTCCAGTCCTGCAATGTCAACGATATGCAGTCCACGCGGAGATACGTCCAACAAACCGCTGCGACGGATGCTGAGCATCGCCGCGGTAAGAGTATCGATGGTCATGTCCAGCTGGCGGGCCACGTATTCGGATGAGACATCGTCTAGGCTGAGCCCACCCTGGCGACCTTCGGTGCCGTTGATGTTGGCAATCGCCAACAGGTAGTTGGCCACGCGTTGAAGCGGTGGCAGGGCCATCTTATTCAACGTCTTGCCCCGCAAATAGTCGAATTCACGCTCACCGGCATCGGCGAGCCTGTAGGCGAGGTGATAATCGCCGCGAAGTGCCTGCTCTAATTCCTCAGGCGCAACGATGCTCACCATCGTATCGACCATGGCCGTCGCCAGGCTGGAGTGTGACGACAAGTACCCCAGCCCGATGATGTCGCCCGGAAAGGCACATTCGATCACCTCGAACCGTGCGCCAGCCCACTGGCTGAAATGACAAACGGCACCGTCTTCGATGCGATAGAGATGACGCGGCTCGCCTGGCCGAAATACCGGGTCCCCGTGCGCAACGTAATCCCAGCGATGGTCTGTCGATGCTGTCATTCGCCCAATCGTCCGAACGGGTGCGCCTCCATCCTTGCGTTCCAGAAAATCAACATCGTTTCTCATACTCACTAATCTCAATGCCGCATCACAGGCAGGGCCTGATCGTGCCGTAATCCAGACATAATTCGTGTAAAATCAACGGGTAATGGCGTCGTCTTGAGTGGTGAACACCACCGATTTCCGATGGTTCCGGCTCGATACGCATGGCTGCTGGCCACAGCGCTGATGAGCGGCCAGACAGCGACCAACGCCCAGGAAACTTGACGAATCTCGCATAAGAACAGATAGTGAACATAAATCAAAGCGGGGGCATAGGCAGTGGCGTTAGACGAGATCAAGGTTCCATTTGAATGCGCGGTCCGAACGCGTCTCACCGTGCCGATGATGGTATCGAGCGTACCGGCCGGGTTCCCGTCACCGGCCGACGACTACCTGGACCATCCGCTGGATTTTAACGACCTGCTGATCACGCACCCGGCGGCGACCTTCGCCGTGCGCGTGGCAGGTGACAGCATGACCGGCGCTGGTATCTTTCCCGGCGACATTGCGGTGGTCGATCGTGCGCTAAGCGCCGCCGATGGCGACGTCATCCTCGGCATTCTCGATGGCGAGTTCACCATCAAGCACTATCGCAAACGCGCCGGGCGCGTGTGGCTCGAAGCCGCTAACACAACTTATCAACCGCGACCCATCACGGAAGAGTGCCAGTTCGAGGTCTGGGGCGTGGTGCGCTACACCATCCGCATGCATTGACCGATGGCTTCCCCCATCGCCCTGGTTGATTGCAACAATTTCTATGCGTCGTGCGAACGGCTGTTCCAGCCAGAGCTGCGCGGCAAGCCGGTGGTCGTGCTCTCAAATAACGATGGCTGCGTCATCGCCCGCTCCAACGAGGCGAAGGCGCTCGGCATAGGCATGGGCGAGCCATGGCATCTCAGCAAAGCCAAGTTTGCCCGGCATGGCGTTATCGTCCGCTCATCCAATTACACGCTTTACGGCGACCTCAGCGCGCGGGTGATGACGGTGCTGCGCACGTTCACCCCGAACCTTGAAGTGTATTCCATCGACGAAGCGTTTCTCAGTTTCACCGGCTTTGAACAGCGTCTCGATCCGCACGCGCGCCTGCTGCGCGCCACCGTCTTGCAATGGACGGGTAGTCCGGTGTCGGTCGGCATCGCACCGACCAAAACACTGGCGAAGGTTGCTAACCGTTCGGCTAAAAAGCAACCAGGCCGGGAAGGGGTGTGCAATTTGATGGCCGAGGCTGACCAAGTGAATGCACTGGCCAATCTCGCGCTCACCGATCTTTGGGGCATTGCGGGCCGCATGGCCGCCCGCCTCAACGCGCTCGGCATCGATACCCCGCTGAAGCTGCGCGATGCCGACCCATCCCTGATCCGCGATCGCCTGGGCGTGGTCATGGAGCGCATGGCCCTGGAGCTGCATGGCATTCCCTGCCACAGCCTGGTGGAAAGCAACCCCGCCAACAAAAGCATTCTGGCTTCGCGTTCCTTTGGCCGGGCCGTAACGCAACGGCAGGAATTGGAGGAAGCGGTCAGCACCCACACCGAACGCGCTGCCGAGAAGCTACGCCGTCAGAAGCTCTGTGCATCGGTTGTGAGCGTGTTTGTGGCTACCAACCCGTTCAAGCCGCAAGAAAAGCAACACAGCGCGTCTCATGCGGTCAGGCTGCCAATTGCCACGGCAGACACCCCTATTCTGCTGGCCGCAGCCTTGTGGGCGGTCGAACGACTATGGCGTGATGGCTTTCGTTACAAAAAGGCGGGCGTTGAACTGCTGGACATCTCGCCAACAGCCACCGTGCAAGGGGACCTCTGGTCACAACCCGACAGCCAACGACGCAAAGCGTTGATGCGCGCCGTTGACCGCCTCAACACCGAACATGGCCGCGCGACCGTGAGATTTGCGGCATCGGGCGTAAAACAAGGATGGAAGTTGCGCTGTGAGCAGCGGTCAAGACGTTATACGACGGATTGGGGAGAACTGCTGGTTGTCGTGGGGTAATTTTGCAGCCCAATGGTCAAGACGTCTTCTCAACGCGCACTGATATCCAACAATCTAAAAGAGATGCTAGTTATCGCTTAGACGGCAGAAAATCTTTTAACAGCGGACGCGATCTATTGAGGGTGCCACTGACGCTCCGGGCCATAAGCAGTCGTGTAAGCGGCGGTTATTCTCGCAACGCGGAAAGTTCACCAATAACCCGGCGACCAAACTGGCCGCCGGGATTAACGCTTCAATGAATTCCACAGTTCTGTTCAAGGCGTGTACCAGATGGGCGACGTGTAGGCGCGTTCCGTCACCGTCATCATCGTCCCCGGCAGGGGCTTCACGCCGAAGCGCTTGGCATCATAGGCGGTCCAGCGCGGAGTTGGGATTTCGATAACGCGGCCATAGTAAAAGGCCCGTTGCTTCGGATCGAAG
>JANNXS010000016.1:0-3229 GCA_031409695.1 Hyphomicrobiaceae bacterium | reverse complement strand
CGACACCGACATGGTCGCGCGCACGGTTTCGTTCGTTGCCATGGGGCTCGCAGGCATCGGCGGCATGCTGATTGGTCTTGATACAACGATTGACCCATTGGTCGGCTTCAAAACCATTCTGTCGGTGTTTGCGGCGGCCGTGGTCGGTGGCCTCGGCAGCATTCCAGGCGCGGTCATTGGTGCACTCGTCATCGGCGTCGGCGAAGAATTGTCCCTGCTGGTGTTATCGCCGGCCTATCGAAGTGCCATCGGGTTTTTTGCGATCCTGCTGGTTTTGACGGTACGACCACGGGGCATACTCGGCACGAGGCAGTATTAGGAAGAGAAGTTCCACAGATGGAAGCGACTTGAACCCATGGAACACTACATCATTGCCATGGCGGTCACGGCAGGGATCTACGCGATCCTGGCGCTTGGTATGAACGTCATCTGGGGCATGGCGGGGATGGTCAATCTCGGCCTCGTCGGCTTCTTTGCCGTCGGTGCGTACACGTCAGCGCTGCTGACGCTAAAGCTCGGCTGGCCCATCTGGCTTGGTGTCATCGCCGGAACAGCCATGGCATCACTCGTTGGAGTTATGGTCGCGCTGATCACCGTCAACCTGCGCGGCGACTATCTCGCCATCGTCACGCTCGGGTTTGCCGAGACCATGCGCATTATCATGTCGAATGAGATTTGGCTGGCGAACGGCACAGATGGCCTCTCTGGCATACCCGGCCCCATGCGCGCCGAACTTGGGCCACACGGTTTCAACCTTCTCTTCCTTGGCATCGTGGTTGCGATCACGGTGGTGCTGTTTTTCCTGTGCGAACGATTGGCGCAGGCGCCCTTCGGGCGCGTGCTTCGGGGCATCCGCGACGACGAGCAGATCGTGCAAGTTGCCGGTAAAAATGTGCTGCTGTTCAAGGTCAAAGCCTTCGCTTTCGGCACGGCAGCCCTCGGCCTCGCCGGCGCCCTGTACGGCCACTACACCAGCTACATCGCGCCTGATTTATTCGCGCCGCTGCTCACGCTCTATGTCAAGCTATCGTTGCTATCCGGCGGGCTCGGCAACAACCGCGGCGCCGTCGTCGGCGCGGTGATGGTTGTATTTTTCCTTGAGGCGACACGCTTCATCACGCCACTGATGCCTTTCATCACACCGGTCCAAGGGGCGGCCCTGCGCGAAATACTAATCGCGGTCGCATTGCTGCTGATCCTGCGCTTCTACACCAGAGGCCTGGTGCCCGAGGCAATTTTGCAACCGCCATTGCCCGCAGCAAAACCTGCCCAAGCTTGACCCCCAAACAAGACGGAGACGAGCATGTCGAAACGCGATCTCACCTTGGACGATGTCCACGCCGTGATGGCGTTAGCCGCCGAAAAGCCCGCGCGCGAAACCTACAAAGCCGTCGAACGGCTGGCAAAGGACACCTGTGGTTGGCGGCTCCTGACGATCCTGAAATATGTCGAAGCCGAGGGTTGTGTCGAGCGGCTGTCGTCAAGCGATGAGATATCCTATGCCATCGGCGGCCGCAAAGCGCTGGACAAACTAACCGAAAACCAACGCATCATGGATCGGGGCGATATCGCGCTCGCGGCCACGCGCGAAGATGTGAAGCGGCTGTTCTTTGATCACGAGCTGATCTTTTCGCTCGGCATTACAGCGATTATGAATGTGCCCGTGCGTCATGCCGGACGCCGTCTCGGCACGCTGAATTTCTGCGGCGAGGAAGGCATGTATGGCGAACGTGAAATGCAGATTGGCCGCGTGCTTGGCGGTCTGTTGGCGCCAGCGTTGCTCAAAGCGGTGGATGGTTGACGCTGGGGCTCACGCGCAACCGCCTTCAAGCGTCGTGGATGAAAGCACAACCCACGACGCCCTATTCTTCACGTACTCAGCCGTGCTTGGCGCCCGATGAGCAACGTTAAGCCTCGAGTCAAACGATCTTCACAAACTCCAGTTTGCCCTTCCTGACTTGGCTGAAGCGGAATTTGCACTGGCCGATGTCGCCAATGTCGGTGAAATCGCACGGCCCCGAAGCGCCCTCGTAGTTGATATCTTTGCCTTCGGAGAGCGCTTTCAGGCCTTCGAGTGCCGTGTAAACTTTCACCCCACCACCCTGGCTGATTTTGCGAACGTTGTCTTTAAAGGCGACGCCCGAGGCTTCCTTTGCCTTTGCAATTGTTAGCACTGCAAGGCTTGCCCAGTCAGTCGCCTGGGCGGCAAAGCCATCGAGTTCCTTGAGGCCAAGGCGTTCGGCGCCAAGCTTGTACGCGGTGCTGTCGACATCGGCGGACGGCAGCGCTGTAATGATACCCTCCGAGACCTCCGGCGGGTTGGCGTCCAGCGTTGCTTGCGGCACGGCGTAGGTCTGGCAGAATTTGGCAATATCAATATTGGCTTTGTAGAGATCCCTGAGAACGACAATCGTGTCGGGCGCATAGCCGTTCAAATACAGGAAATCTGGTTTCTCTTTCATCGCGAGATCGATCTCGGACCGGTACGTCGGCTTGTCCTTCTCGTAGATCACATGAGACACGACACTGCCGCCGACGGTCTTCATGTAGGTGTCGAGATGCTCTTTGGTCGGCAAGGCGAACGGGGCTTGGATGCCAAGCACCGCGATACGCTTCTTGCCCGTCCCAGCAATGTAAGCCGCGTGCGCTGTCGCCTGCAGTTTTGACGTCGGCTGCGTGCGAATAAGAAAGCCCTGGTGCGGCAACAGCGTGATGCTGTCAGCGCCTGAAACCGTCATGATAAAGGTCTTGCTTTCCCAGCACACCGGCGCGACCGCCGCTGTCACAGCCGACGCCCAGGTGCCCATGATGATCGACACTTTGTTGACGTCGATCAGTTTGCGCGCCGCGCGCACAGCCGCTTCGGGGTTGGTCTGATCATCTTCAATGACGGTTTCGATTTTACGACCAAGGACACCCCCGGCCTTGTTCACCTCATCAAAAACGGCCTGCATGGCTTTCAGCATGCGCGGCCCATCATTGCCGCCGGCGCCCGTGAGCGGCGTTAGAATGCCGATCTTGATTGGCTCACCCTGGGCATAGGCGCGAAACGGGAGTGTCGTTGCTGCCGTTGCAGCGGCAGCGCCCTTAATGGCGGTGCGGCGAGAGATGCGAGTGCGGGACATGCGAGTCATTGAGAGGGCGCTCCGGTGTGTGTCCAGAGACCATCATGCGGTGACCGCGCGCGACACGCAAGCGCCCTGGTGCGCGGTCCGAAAGCGCGCCGAAT
>JANNXS010000015.1:0-1802 GCA_031409695.1 Hyphomicrobiaceae bacterium | reverse complement strand
GTGCGCCCTGACCCAAACTGTATGTCCCGCCTCAGAAAGAGGCGACTTGCCCTCGATGTGTCTGTCGAGGGTTGCCCGGATAGGCCGGGCAGAGCCTCTCACAAGGAGAGCAAGTCATGGACGAATTGCTCACCGGCGTCTCCAGGCTGCGTCCCCTCCTCTGCACGATCCAGACACATAGCATCCGTGTACTGCGCACGGGTGCAATGAAAAATGCGCGCCGCAAGTTTGACGCCAATGTGAACGGCGTGGAACGCGCCACTTGGTGTCTGAAACGAAACTCATCCTGTCGGCTGGGCTGCCAGGATGCTGTCGGGTGTGAGTTTGACGTGGTGGCCGAGGCGGGTGAGGCGCTTGACCAGTCGTTGCGTCTCAGCTGCCGGGTCCGGGTGGAGTTGGGCCCCATTCCGCTGAGCTACTGCGCGCTCGACGTAGAACGTGCCGTCCTTCAACATGTGGTAGATGATGCGCAGCATTTCCGCGGCCACAGCGCAGATTGCACGCTTGGAACCGCGGCGCTTTGCGATTCGCTCGAACATTGGCTTGAAGAAGCAGTCCTTGGTGCGGATGGCCGCCCAGGCGCATTGCACCATGGTCGTCTTCAGAAAGTTGCCTCCAGCCCGCATCCGGGTCGAGCGGCGCTTGCCGGCGCTCTCGTCGTTGCGCGGGACCATGCAGCTCCAGGACAGGAACTGGCCTTCGGTTGGAAAGCGGCTCATGTCCGTGCCGGTTTCGCCGAGCACCGCTCGCGTGCTGGGCTCGGCCATGCCGGGCATGCTCACGATCTGTTCGACGGCGCGTCGAAAGGGATCGAGGTTGTTCTCGACGTGGCGGTCGATCGCCGCAACCGAACGGTCGAGGGCGTCGATCTGGTCGAGATGCAGGCGCAGGGTGAAGCGATGCGTCTCGGTCGCACGACCGTCGAGCGCCTTGATCAGCGTCTCGCGGGAGGCCTTGATGCGCGGGCTGGCAAGGCCAGCCAGACGGCCGGGATCGGTCTCGCCGCCGATGATCGCCTCCAGCATGGCGCGGCCGCTCTGGCCGATGATGTCGGAGATCACGCTATCGAGCTTGATGTTGGCTTCCTCCAGCGTCTTCTGGATGCGCTGCACATGCGCTGTGCGTTCACGGATGAATTGTTTCCGTGTGCGCATCAGGCCACGCAGCTCGGCGACCTCGCGCGGCGGCACGAAGCTCGAGCGGATCAGCCCGTGGGCCTGCAGATCGGCGATCCAGACAGCATCGCTGACATCGCGCTTGCGGCCCGGCACGGCCTTCACGTGCAGAGCGTTGGCCAGCACCAGCGTGCATTGGCCGACCGTCGATAGAATATGCCAGACCGGCTTCCAGTAGACACCGGTCGCCTCCATCGCGACGTGCGTGACGCCGTTCTGGTCGAGCCACTCGGCCAGTGCGATGAGATCGCCCGTCATCGTTTCGAATGTTCGAACTTCGGTCGTGACTTTGCCACCTGCGGCGATGCGCACCGCGGCAACGACGGTTTTCTTGTGCACATCGAGACCAGCGCAACGCGGATACATGACATCCATGCTCGGCTCCTGTTTCTTGAACTCCGATATGACTGATGCAGGCCACCTCGACAGATGAAGTCTGAAACGCATGATCGGGACAGATCAATGCCCCGTCACAATCGAGGGTGCTCGCAGGTGGCCCGGTTCCGACTGACCTACGGACTCAAAGGTACCAAGACATCGACCGAACTCTCCACCAGTCGGCCAACACGATACACCCGTTTCGTCGTTGAGGGACGGCCGCAGGCCGGTGATCGGCTGACCTCGGTC
>JANNXS010000014.1:0-5298 GCA_031409695.1 Hyphomicrobiaceae bacterium | reverse complement strand
TTGGCGCCGAGCATGCTGGCCAGAAATTCGTGCGTTAAGGCCAATCGGTCCGTGTCGCCGCGGTCGCTCATTTCCATAAGCCAGCGTGACAAGCGCGCCTCTATCGGGTGCAGCGCATTGCACGCCGCCGACTGCTGGACTTGGAACGTCGTTGCTTGGGCGTAACGCACGAGGTGCTCGAACAGATTTGGGTCGCGCGTGCATTCAGAACGCAGCCAAATCGTTGGAATTCGTGTTGCGTCGCCCTCAACCTGTACCATGCATCGACACGACGCGATCGGATTTCCCATGCTGGCCAAAGTGCCATAAGCGCCTTCAGATCCAATGGTCGCGATTTCGATCTGCGTCCCATCGGAAAGAACTGCGAGCAGCGACAGAACGCAGTCCTCGGGGAAATAGGCAAAGCGCAGACTATCGCCAGCGTCACACAAGATGTCACCGCGCCGCAACGTGATGCGTTCGGCGATGCCCCCGGTTTCCATTGGCCCTCCCTCGCTGAAGCGTTCAAGAAAGCGGTTCTTTGTCGAGGCCATTTGTTGATCACCGTTGCGTTGGTCGAGGGGCGTGGATCGAGGGGCGCGGGTCGTCGTCGAGACGGGCTTTTGCTTGCAAGAATATGCATTGATCGGTGGTCGCGCGTTTTTCGCACGTCGATCAAAAGGCCAAAAGGCACGGCGATGATGCAAGGATCCGCGAACAAGGCTGGTGACGCCACCGAAACTTCCGTCACGTGGTCAAGAACTCAGCCACACCGTGCAAGGACTCCACGCGCTCACAGATGATCTTGAAGCTTGCGAGCAACGGCACCGCCAGCAAGACGCCAACCAAACCCCACAACCAACCCCACAGCATGATGGCGATGAAGATCGCGACGGGGTTGAGCAATAATCCGCGTCCCAGCACCATCGGTGTGATAACTTCAGCCGTCAGGGCGACAAGGACGAGGAGAATGACCGGAGCGACAGACGCCATCGCTAGGCTGTCGAAGGTTTGCACACCGACCATCGCGAGGATGGCCATGCTGCTGAGCGCGCCGACGTAGGGCACGAAATTCAGGATCGCCACGACAACACCCCAAAGGATGGGGTTCGGCATACCGAGACTGGCCGTTGTAACCGCCATGGCAACGCCAAGACCGATATTCACCGACGTAAAACTCAGCAGATAGAAGGAAATGTCTGTCTCGATTTGACGCGTGATCTCAACGGCACGTTTTTTATCCTGGAAATTCGGGATAACTGTGACCAGCTTGCGGAGAAACACATCGCCAGAAGCCAGTAGAAAATAGAGCAACACGATCACAGACAATCCGGCGCCGAGGACCTGAGGTGATCCCAGCAATACCGTGTCGATCAAAGCAGGTCGCACAACGCGGACCTCTTGAGGGCCGGCATGGGGGCCAGCCTTTTTGGGCTCCTGCAGTTGATCCGCTGCCTTCTTGATGTCGTCGAAAGGCTTCGTAAAGCCCTGTAGCTTCTGCTGTATCTGCTGCAGGCTCTGCGGCGCCCGTTCGATCCACGACTTGGCCGGCGCAGCCAACGCAAACAATCCCGCCAACAGAAGACCGATCACACCCAAAACGACCAGTGCGGCGGCGAGCGGGCGTACCATACCCACACGTTCCAGAATTCGCACTGGGCCGGAGAGCATCAAGCTGAGCAGCACCGCCGCAGCGATCGGCGCCAGCAGGGATGCGGCGAAATAAAGCACGGAAAACGACATCAGGACTGCGATGACGGTCAACGCAAGTGACGGCGCCACGGTCGAGATTGCCGACGAAAATGCCGGCGAAATTGCTGGCAAGTCATCGACGACCGATGGTTGCTCAGAACCCTCGTCCTGAGCGGCGGTTTTGCTCGGAGTCATTGATGGTCTGTTTCTCAAGGGGCGCCGCAGTTGTTTCAGGTTGCGCGCTCAGGCTTTACCGCAATCAACTTCTCGATCGCGCGAACCTTGCGCTCGACGAAGATCACGTTGGTCAACTCCTTCATGCCGCCGCGGTCGCCCGGCATGGTCGCCGTCAGATCACCAGCACCAAAGCCAAGAAGCGACCTGAACAGGTCAGAACTTTGCTTTTGAAACCGCAAACCGTTGGTGTCGAAACTCTCCGCAGCGCCACCGATAAGGCGCACCTCGGTCAATTGGCCCGGCCGGATGCGCCAGTGCGTCATGCGGTCAAAGACAAAGAACATCAGCAGCCAGATGATCAGTAAGCCAGCAGAAAATACGAGATAAAAGCCAGTGTTCATATGGACGGACAGGTATGGAATTAGTTTTGCAATGTCGTCCCACCAGCCAACCCAGGCGAGGAACACCGTCACGAACGCGATACCAAGCATAACCACCACCGAGTTGATGCCGCGCAAACGAACGTTGGTGAACACGATCAAAAGCAGCACTATGGCGAGATATGTGAGGCCGAGGGCTGAGCTCGGCTGAGCCCCGGGCGCGGTTGCCAGAAACTTCTCCTGTCCAGCATTAAGCAGCGCAAAGACAAAACCGAACGCCCAGGCGGGCCACCAATAAAGCAGCGTCGAGTGGCCGTAGACATCGATTTCTTGAGCGATAGCTGCTTGCGATGCTGCACCGACTGGAACCGGGTCGGCGTCTGTGGTCGTTGGAGCTTGTTGCACGGTCGTCCCTCTCGATCACTGTTCGACTTTATTGCGTGCCATCGCTGACACAGGGCCTGGTGGCGGGGCGGGTGGTGGAACGCTCTCAGGTGGCGGCGGCGTCGGATCGCCGAGAGGCGGAAACGGCACGTCGCGCGGGGGCGGCGGGGGAATTACCACGGGCTGTGGGGGCGTTGTGTTCGGGTCCGGTAACATGAGGCGGTCTCCGTTTGGAGTGAGCGTTGAATTCAGAGCCGCCCGAGTTTCAGAGCCGCCCGAGCAAGACGAGGATAAGCACGATGATCGCGATCGTGCCGAGCGCGCCTGACGGCGCGTAGCCCCAGGATTTGCTGTGCGGCCACGATGGGATCGCGCCGAGCAGCATGAGTATCAGCAGCACAAGCAGTATGGTGCCGAGTGAGATCGACATGGCCGGGCCTCTTTAATGCGGGTTGTGTCTGTGGGATCGGGTGCATTGCCATCGCTGGTCAATGCCGCAGTGAAAGGACCCGGGGAGCCTGGGGGAGGGACCGGGTTCTTCCTCGAACGCGCGCTATGCGGAACAATTCGTAGCGTGCTGCCGTTCGATCTTTGAGTTTTCGATGTGCAACACCACCATCGACCCAGCCACGCCGGTGGAACGATGCATTGTCCGGAGTTGCGCCACCGTTTGTTCCGATCTCGTAAACAAAACCTCGATGGCGGCTATTTCACGCCGTCGAGCCAATCGTTGATGGCTTTCTCGCCCTGCTCTTTGTCGTGACCGTAGCGCTTCTGCAGCAGGCCGAGCATTTCCGTGCGCTTGCCTGCGATGACGTCCAGGTCGTCATTGGTGAGCTTGCCCCATTGTTGTTGGGCCTTGCCCTTGAATTGCTTCCAATCGCCTTCGATTTGATCCCAGTTCATCGGATTGTCCTTTGGGTTGGCACGGGTGCAAGCCGCAGGTTTGCAGTTCGCAGCAAAGCTGCCGACAAAGCGATCGTATTTTGGGGAGGCGATCGCCGTTGATGTCTGGAAGCGTTGATTTTCCAACCCTAGTCGCGACACGGTGCCGAGCGATAGGATCGGAATATACTCAGACACCGTTGGCATTCACCAACAATGGACCGTCAAGGGCGCGACCACGCGGTGGTCAGATCTGGCTTCATTTACTGATGAGCGATGCCCGTTGTTTCCTGGCATCGCCGGACCGACACCGCTCGAAGCTGAGGCGACAAGCGTCCTGTCGAGGAACCATCCGTGTCCTCCGGTCAGTTTGGATGTATCAACGCGAGCATGGTTCATCGGCCGACGGCCGATCGTGCTGATCCAGGGTGGGTTGTCAGGGCGTGCAGGTTGTCGACGCCGCCTTGCGTGAGCCACTAGCGGCGAGGTGGCGGCGCGATACCGAGCGCCGCGCTGCGCGCGCTCAGTCAATCAAAGCGCATTGAAAAGCCATGTTCGGTTTCGAGCAGTTTGATGGCGGCTGCAACGTCGGCTGGCGGCAACGGCATCAGGGGCGGGCGGACATGGGCCCACTGCTTGTCGCGCCGGTAATGCGCGACAATGCCCTTGAGCAGCGGGATCATGGCTTGCGATTGGAACACCTTCCGCACGGCACCGATCTTGTCTTGCAGCGCCGTCACATCGCCAGTGGCGGCGTTGAAAGCGTCGTACACGGCCCGCAGGCCCGCAGCGTTCACATTGGCTGACGCTGAGATCGTACCAGCTCCGCCCGCGCGCAATCCATCGAGCAGATATGCTTCAGAGCCCGGGAATATCTCCAAGTCTGGGAACGCTTCAAGATACGCCTTCGTCTGCGCCCATTCACCAGAGGAGTCCTTGAGGCCCGCAATGGTATCGGGATATTTTTTCTTGAGACGCGCCACGAGCGACAGGGGAATGCCGACCTGCGCAATCGGTGGGATATGGTACAGATAGACCTTCAACCGCTCGTCCGCGACGGCATCGATGATGTCGCAAAAATACGCGTATAATCCTTCTTCGCTCGGTGCCTTGTAGTAAAACGGCGGTAGCATCAGACAGCCGCCGACGCCCTGTTCAACAGCGTGCTCGGTGAGGGTAATTGCATCGGTGAGTGCGCACATGCCCGTGCCCGGCAGAAGCTTCCCGGCATCAATCCCCGCGTCAACCAGTTCCTCGAGCATCTCCATTCGCTCATCGAGGCCGAGGGAGTTGGCTTCACTCGTCGTGCCAAACGGCGCGAGACCCGTGCATCCATTGCGCATCAGCCAATCGGCATGGCGCACGAAACGATCGGGATCGGGCGCGCCATCGTCGCCGAAGGGTGTCACGAGCGGCGCGATCACGCCAGAAAACGTGCGGGCTTTGGGCATCGGGCTCTCGCAATATCGATAGGGAGACCAAATCGGCTAGCACATTTAAGCCAACGCGCACAAATTGCGCGCGGTGCCCAGAAGGTACCCAGATGTCCTCGACCAAGACACCATTGATCCGGACGCCCTTGACCCGGACGCCCTTGACCCAGACGCCCTTGACCAAGAAGGGCGATGGCCTGACGTTGCAACACCGAACCGGATGAATGGGAGCCAATTGCATGTCTGACCGCGCTAACCTGCCCCTGGCAGGACTTACAGTGCTCGACGTGTCGTCGTTCATTGCAGCACCAGTCGCTGCAACAGTCATGGCCGACTACGGCGCCGACGTTGTAAAGGTCGAGCCGCCC
>JANNXS010000013.1:0-20407 GCA_031409695.1 Hyphomicrobiaceae bacterium | reverse complement strand
GGTGGGCTCCCGCGCGCAAGATAAGATTTGAAATACCAGCGGTCAATCTTTTTGGCCGTCGGTATGAGTGAGGCCTGTGAATGCAGCGAGGGCACATGCGTTGGACGTTTGCACTGCTCGCTTTAGTCTGGCTGAGCCTCGCGCCTGTCGGTGGCCAGCAACCAACAGTGTCGCCGGGCGGCTGGGGCCCAAATGTCAAGCCGCAGCTTGGTGCGCCGGTCCAGAACCCTCCGGCAGCCCAAGCTGCGCCAACCATTCCACCGTTCAAAGGCACGACGATTGAAACGTCGCCGCCGGCAAACACAACGATTATTGCCCGCCCGTCGTCGGAAAATCGCACTGGTGGCCAGCTAACGTTGACCGCGAAGGTGACGGAGGAGGGTACCGACATCGACCAGGGTGTCGTGTGGCGCGTCTACCGCGACAGGCCCGGGCCCGATGGCAAATTACGCTTGCTGTCGCTGCACCGCGATGCAGCACCGCAATTGCGCCTCGATGTTGGCGACTATCTGATCCATGTCGCTTATGGGCGGGCGAACCTGACCCGGAAGATCACAGTTGCGGCGGGCAAAGCGGTCACGGAAAGGTTTGTCATCAACGCAGGCGGCCTCAAGGTAATTGCCGTTCTGGCCACTGGCGACGCCTTAGCCGACAACACCGTAATCTATTCCGTGCTGTCGGACGAGCGCGATCAATTTGGCAACCGGATAACCGTTCTCTCGGGCGCAAGGCCTGGCACAACGGTCCGCCTAAACGCCGGCCTCTACCAGGTGCAATCGACCTATGGTGACGCCAATGCCATGGTCCGCGGTGAAGTCGCTGTCGAGCCTGGAAAGGTAACGGAAGCCACGCTCGTGCACAGTGCTGCTCGTGCCACCTTCCGTCTCGTCACGCGCGTTGGCAGCGAGGCCCTGTCCGACACGCAATGGAGTATCGTCGGCAGTCACGGTGAAATTGTGAAAGAAAGCGCTGGTGCCTTGCCGACCCACATCCTTGCACCCGGCATTTATGCCGTCGTCGCAAAGCGTCTCGGCCAGTCCTTCCGCCGCGAATTCACAGTTCAGGCCGGCGAGACGATCAACGTCGAGGTCGTGGCACAGCCGCAATAGGCGTGGTGTCTATGGTTTTGTTGAGCCGCGAACACGTAACTGTCACGGCGAGACGCGCTTGCCGACGGCCGCGACCACTTCAGCATCGCTTGCGCCTTTGGCGCATTGGCCAGCCGCCTCGAGGGAAAGCCGCGACACGCCGTGAAACGTGGCATCGCGTGCCTCACCCTCAATCAACACAGCATGGTGGCCGAGTTGGTCGAGCTTTTGCGCGAACGCTTGCTGCTCATCGAACGGGGTAACCTTGTCGCGCCGGTCGCCGATCAGAAACAAACGGCGCGACGGCGTGGCCGGAATTTCCGTCGCGCGCAGCATCGGTACGACAAAGCGACGACCGGGATCGCCAAACAAGTCCGTGGCCGTGCGCCCACCGGAGACAAGGCGCGGCACGTCGTAAGCGCCAGACCCCATGACCCCGCAGACGATGTCGCCGCGGCCTAGGACCAGCAATTGTGCAATCATGCGCGCACCACCGGATTGACCGGCAATAGCCAGGCGACGGATTCCATATCGGCTTTTCAGGGCATCAAGCGCTGCGTCGGTCGCAGACACATCTTCGCGCCGTCCTCCCGGGAGATGGATGCCACTCGATCCGAGCACGCCCGGCCTTGAGAGGACCAACAGCGGCAGGCCAAATTTGGCTGAAAACTCCTCGGTGACGCGCTTGTATGTTGTGCGCATGCGGTCTTCGCCGGTGAGGTTCATGTCGGCATCGGGCACGTCGCCGTCGATGAACACCACAGCTGTTTCTGTCGATCTGTCACCGTTGGTCAGCGCCGAGGATGTGACTACCGTCACGCAGTCATGGCCGTCCTTGTGCGCGACCCACAGCCGATCGCCCGTACATTGCGCACGCGTGACCTTATCGAGCCGCTGGTCGGCGCCATAGCCAACGGCGACGACGGCAAAGGCCTCGTCGGTCGCGAGTTCAGGCGTCGGCGCCATGGCTTTCCAGCCAAAGATCACCAACGCGAACGCGGCGATGGCGAGCCAGATGTTTTTCGGGTCGAGCATCGGGTCTCCGGCAGGGCGACGTTTGGCCGGACAGTAGGGCCGCACAGGTGCCAGTGTCTTGCGAAAACAGTGTCCGGCGCATATTCGAAGGTAATTCCCATCAACACGGCCCAACAAGCGCCCAAGAACATACACGCGCCACGTTTCCCCGCCCCTCGCTGTCCCTTAAGAGTTGTGCTACTTTCTGACACTCCTTGGCTGAGCTGATCCATGGCCGTCGCACCGAAACCGACCGATATGACCGCCGAGGAGTTCCTCGTCTGGTGTCTCGACCAGGACGAGCGCTACGAACTCGTCGATGGCGTGCCCGTCGCCGTACGGCCTGCAGCGGGACGTCCGGGCACACCGGCACAGGCCATGGCGGGCGCAAGTCGATCGCACGACCGTGTCACCAGCAACATCATCGGTGCTTTGTACGGGCAACTGCGAGACGGTCTCTACTGGGCGGCAACGTCGGATACGGCATTGCGCACGAAGATCAAGCGCATCCGCCGACCCGATGTGACAGTCGAGTGCGCCCCGCCCGACGCGCAGACCTATGAGGCGCAAAACCCGGTTGCGGCCTTCGAGGTGCTGTCACCGACGACAGAACGCACGGACAAAATGACCAAGCTGCCGGAGTACATGCAGCATCCAACGCTCAGGACGATCGCGCTGATTGAGCCTGAAAAAATGGATGTCCTGGTCTACCAGCGCGACGAGAACGGTGAGTGGCAGGGCCGCCGTTACAAGCAGGCGACCGATGAATTCGAGATCGCGGGTACGGCCGCAAAAGTGACCCTCGCCGACATATACAGTGGTGTGCCGCTGGTGGTTTGAGCCAAATCGGCGGCATCAACGGTGGTCGGTAACGCATTCCCCGGTATTGAAATGCGCCGCCGCCCTCAGCTCAGCGCCACGTTCGCCGTGCTCTCGGGCAGGTCCTCGCCGAAGCAGCGCTGGTAGAACTCAGCCACCAGCGGCCGTTCGAGCTCATCGCACTTGTACAGGAAGGTCAGGCGGAAGGCGAAGCCGATATTGCCGAAGATTTCGGCGTTTTCGGCCCACATCATGACTGTGCGCGGGCTCATGACGGTCGAGAGGTCGCCATTGATGAAGGCCGAGCGCGTCAGGTCGGCGACGCGCACCATGTTCGAGATGGCCTTCTTCTTGTCGTTGCTCTTGTTCCAACTCTTGACCTTCGACAGCACGATCTTAGCTTCGTCGTCGTGGGGCAGGTAGTTGAGTTGCGCGACGATCGACCAGCGGTCCATCTGCGCTTGGTTGATCTGTTGCGTACCGTGATAAAGGCCCGTCGTGTCGCCGAGGCCAATCGTGTTGGCCGTCGCAAAAAGACGGAACGCCGGGTGCGGACGAATGACGCGGCTCTGATCGAGCAAGGTCAGGCGGCTCGAGGATTCAAGAATACGCTGGATAACGAACATCACGTCTGGGCGGCCGGCGTCGTATTCATCAAACACGAGGGCGACGTTGTTCTGGTAAGCCCAGGGCAGAATGCCGTCGCGGAATTCCGTAATCTGTTTGCCATCCTTGAGCACGATCGCATCTTTGCCGACGAGATCGATGCGCGATACGTGGCTATCGAGGTTGACGCGCACGCACGGCCAGTTGAGGCGCGAGGCCACTTGCTCAATGTGCGACGACTTGCCCGTGCCGTGGTAGCCCTGAATGATGACCCGGCGGTTGTGCTTGAAGCCGGCCAGGATCGCGAGCGTCACGTCCTTGTTGAACAAGTAATCCGGATCGACATCCGGCACGTGGTCCGTGTGGGCCTTATAGGCCGGCACTTCGAGGTCACTGTCGAAACCGAAAGTTTTTTTCACCGACAGTGTCGTGTCCGGCAGGCCCGGTGTTTCGGTGATCTGGGCAGCAGCAGAGGCAGCACGCATCGGTATGCTCGTCGTGAGAGGAGGAAGGCCCCGTGAAACGGCGGCACGCGATAGCACCGACGCAAAGTCCCGAGGTCAGGTGCAACCCGACAAGGGTCAGACCAAACCGGCAGACTTCAGTTGATTATAAGCTTGAATGATCTCGCGCAACCTGTCCTCGGACGACTTGTCGCCCCCATTGGCGTCGGGATGGTGACGTTTGACCAATTCCTTGAAGCGGGCCTTAATGTCTTCCCGGTTCGCGGTCTCGTCAAGACTGAGCGTATCGAGGGCCTTGCGCTCTAATGGGCGCACGTATCGGCGCGGTTCTGCGTCGGGCGCCGCTGTTCGTTTGGCCCGCCACGAGGCGAAGTTGCTCGGATCGTTGCGTTCCTTCTTGGCGGCCTCAAAAGCCGGATCGGCTGATGCGCCGCCAGTGCTTGTGCCATGCGACCAAGCGTTCGCGCCGGCTTTCCAAGTCGGCCGATGACCGGTGAGTGCGTCTTTCTTAAAGCTCTCCACGTCCTTATCGGACATCCCGTCAAAGTAATTGTACGAGGCGTTGTACTGCCGGACGTGCTCTTCGCAGAACAAGTAATACTTGCCCTCATTGCCGCGGCCCATAGGCGCGCGATGATTGCCGGCCTTGGTACACCCTTTCCACTGACAGCCCTTCACCTCGGGCTCGGGCTTAGCGCCGGGCTTTGAGCGGAGACTATCGAAGTGTTTGCTTGTTAACTTCATGGAGGGCATCTCTAAGCTCACTTCGGGGCGCATTGGCAAGATCTTGACAAGCGCGACGTAGACAGCAGTGGCTCCCGGGCCATAGATTTTTCCACCGTGCGAATCCGCACTGTCCGAGAGCGTTTCATGCCCGCCTTAACCAGCGTCGAAACCGAAATCCGCTCACGGCTGATGGTCTCCCTTGAGCCAACGCGCCTCGACGTGATCAACGAGAGCGATATGCATGCCGGCCACCGTAACTCGCCCGGCACTGGAGAAAGCCATTTCCGTGTGCTGATCGTGTCGCCGAAGTTTTCCGGCCTTTCGCGGGTCGCCCGCCATCGCCTCGTCAATGAAACACTAGCAGGCCTCGTCGGCGGCACAGTGCACGCTCTCGCGCTTAACGCTTACGCACCCAGCGAGCCATTCGGTTAAAAGCCTCACTCTGCTAAAAGCCTCACTCTGCTAAGAGACTGGCATCGGCCTCGCGCACTCGTCCCAATTTTTGCCGCAACGTCGTTTTGGAGTTCCGTCCCATGACAGGCCGCCTCTCGGGAAAGACCGCTTTTTGCACAGCGTCCGGCGCCGGTATTGGCCGCGCAACCGCCATCGCTTTTGCGCGCGAGGGTGCCAAGGTCATCGCATCCGATATCACGCTTGGCGCCCTCAAGGGGCTCCGCGAGGAGGGCATCGCCGAGACCCACCTTATCGATGTCATGCATGCCAAATCTATCGACGAGGCCGCCAAACGACTTGGAGGTATCGACATTCTCTTCAACGCCGCTGGTTTCGTACATCACGGCACTGTGCTGGAAACGTCGGATCAGGATTGGGATTTCTCGTTCGACTTGAACGTCAAATCGATGCACCGGACAATCAAGGCATTTCTGCCGGGCATGCTCGCAAAGGCTGAGGCGACCGGAAAGAGTGTTTCCATCGTCAACATCGCGTCCGGCGCTGGTTCTGTTCGCGGCGTGCCGAACCGCTACGTCTATGGTGCCACCAAAGCGGCCGTGATCGGCCTTTCGAAAGCTGTCGCGGCGGATTTTATTCGCAAGGGTGTGCGCTGTAACGCCATCTGTCCGGGCACGGTTCAATCGCCGTCCCTCGATTCGCGCATCGCAGCCCAGGCGAAAACGCTTGGCAAGGAGCCCGCCGAGATCCGGCAGATGTTCGTCGACCGCCAACCCATGGGCCGCCTTGGCACGGCTGAGGAAATCGCCGCCATTGCCGTTTATCTCGCCTCCGACGAGAGCGCCTTCACAACCGGTCAGACGTTCCTGGTCGATGGCGGATTTGCGCTTTGATACCTGCCATCGACGTTCAACGGCTTGCCTTGCGCGTGCGCGAGGAGATTGCGCGACGGCGGCTGTCGCGTCAGGCTGTCGCCGACATGGCCAAAGTGAGCCTGTCGACTCTGGAAAAGGCGCTGTCCGGCCGGCGGCCATTCACGCTACAGACGATCGTGCGCCTGGAGGAAGCCTTTGGCGTGGCCTTGCGTGCGTCCGAGCCTGCAAGCAACAGCGCAACAGCCGCACACGGCGCCGCTCCTGATGAGCTGGGCAACTACAATCGGGCCGCCATCTCCTGGCTCGAAGGCCCGCATCTGACCATCCGCCCGTCCTTTAGCGACCCAAAATCCGTCTACGCCTATCGCACGGACATCACCTGGGATGAGACCGCCGACCGCCTGCGTTTTCGCGAAGCTGAGCGCGTGGATATAGACTACGTCCAGTTCGGCGACGTCGCCGTGCCGCATCAATCCGGGCACATCTATCTGGTCACCAACCGCCACGGTCAGCATCGCATGATCGTCATCTCTCGGCCTGTGATCACGGGGGAGATGTACGGCTTGCTCATGACGTTGCAGGCAGGACGCGGCGCGCACCTTGCCCCCGTCGCGACCCCGATTGTGCTCAAGCCCATCGCCCGTGGCGAGACGCCAGCCTTCGGCAAAATCGGCCCGAACCACGCCCAGCATTCAGCCTATAGCCGCCTCGTGCGCCGGACAACGCTTGAGCACTATGCGACGCTGCTGCCGCCCGGCTGAATTGGCATCCTGTCTCCGACGTTGGCACAAAGGCAGGTTCGGGCTCCGGGCTGGTTGCCGCGATCCGCGCACTCTCGTACACGCACAACCGAGACAAGGAGTTTCCCATGCTGCGCCAAAAGCTGACCGACGATATGAAGGCCGCGTTGAAGGCCGGCGACAAGCAACGCCTCGGCACCATTCGGCTCGTCATTTCGGAAATGAAAAAGCTCGACACGGCAACGGCTGAATCAAAAGCGCTCGACGATACCGGCATTCAGCAACTGATGACCAGGATGCTCAAGCAGCGCCGTGACAGCATCACCGCCTTCAGAAGCGGCGGCCGGGAGGATCTGGCCGTGATTGAAGAGGCTGAAATTGCTGTCATCGAGGGCTATCTGCCAAAGCAGATGGACGACTACGCCATCAAGGCCGCGATCTCCGCGCTGATTGCTGAGGTCGGGGCTGTTGGTGCAAAGGATATGGGCAAAGTCATGGGGGCGTTGAAGTCCAAGTTCGCGGGCCAGATGGACATGGGCCGCGCCAGCGCGCTCGTGAAGGACCTGCTGAAGTAACCTCAATCATTGCCGTGCCAGGGGATAGATGGACTGGCTGGATGCATGATCAAGACTGGCCTGTGCGGGAACCACGATGACCAAAATCGCCTGTATCGGCGAGTGTATGATTGAGTTGTCGGAACATGCCGACGGCCGCATCACGCGCAGTTTTGGCGGCGATACGCTCAATACGGCGGTTTATCTTGCGCGCCTTGGGGTTGCCGTCGACTACATCAGCGCTCTCGGCGACGACAGCTGGAGCGCTGAGATGCTCGCTGCATGGCAGGCCGAAGGCGTCGGCACGTCACAGGTCGTGCGCATGGCTGGCCGTCTGCCGGGTCTTTACGTCATTCAAACCGATGCGGCCGGTGAGCGGCGCTTTTCCTACTGGCGTGACCGGGCACCGGCCCGCGAGATCTTTGATGGCGCGCAAATTCCGCGCCTCGCCGAAACCCTGGCCCCCTATTCTCACATCTATTTATCGGGCATTTCGCTCTCGCTCTACGACGCGACCGACCGGAAAACGCTGTTGGCAGCGCTTGATGTTGTGCGTGCCACAGGAACGAAAGTCGTTTTCGATACGAACTATCGCCCGCGCGGCTGGCCAATCGTCGACGACGCCCGCACGGCCTATCGCGCCCTGTTCGCTCGCGCCGATATTGTGTTTGCCTCGACTGAGGACCTCACGCCTCTCTTTGGCGATCCCGCCGCAGCATTGCAGGCGGCTGCGCCACAGGCCGAGATCGTTCTCAAACACGCGACGCCCATGTGCACGATCATTTCAGGAACCGAATGCCACGACATCGCAGCCGCGCCCGTTTCCAACGTGATCGACACCACGGCCGCCGGTGACAGCTTCGCCGCCGGTTACCTCGCTGCCCGGATCAGCGGACGCTCACCACCGGACGCGGCCCGCGCAGGTCATCGTATTGCAGGCGCCGTCGTGCAACATCGCGGCGCCATCATCCCGCGCGACGCCATGCCGAAGGAGGTTCTGTGATGACCACACCCATCCGCGACGCAGCCCTCGAGGCCATCCTTTCAGCCAACCGCATCATTCCCGTTATCACCGTTGAACGTGTGGCCGATGCCGTGCCGCTCGCCCGTGCCCTCGTTGCTGGCGGCGTGACGGCACTCGAGATCACATTGCGTACACCCGCAGCACTCGACGCCGCCCGTGCCATTATTGCTGAAGTGCCGGACGCGATCGTCGGTCTCGGGACTGTCACACGACCCGCCGATTTCGCCCAAGCCGAACACATCGGCGCGCGTTTCGTCATCTCGCCCGGCACGACGGCGGCTTTGCTCGCGGCAGCCGCCAGCAGCAATTTGCCATATCTGCCCGGTGTCGCCACAGCGTCCGACATTATGGCCGCGCGCGACGCGGGGTTCACGACTGTCAAATTTTTCCCCGCTGTTCAAGTTGGCGGCATTCCAGCGATCCGCGCGCTCGCCGGACCGTTCCCCGACGTTCGATTCTGCCCGACAGGCGGCATCGGCGAAGCCAACGCCGCCGAATGGCTGGCGGTTCCCGGTATCGTCGCCGTCGGCGGTTCGTGGCTGGCACCGACCGACCTCATCCGTGCCGGAGATTTTGCCGGCATCACGGCAATCGCCATCCGCTCGTTGACGAAGCTGCCGCCGCGCCGCATTTAGTCTGCTCGCACTCACACAACGAACGACCGAAGGTTTTGCTAATGCCGACACTTGCCCGCCGCTCCTGGGTTCCCGAAGGCCCGGAAGCTCTCGTCCAACGGATCGCATCCGAGACGGCTCAGTCGAGCGCCGATGGCGTTGAAGCGGCATTACTTTCGGCCGTCGCCGACAACACCAGCATCCATGACCGCGACTGCATCAACCTGAACCCCGCAACCAACACACTCAATCCGAAGGCTGAACGTCTGCTGGCGGTCGGCCTCGGCAATCGTCCATCCCTCGGCTATCCCGGCGACAAGTATGAGATGGGTCTTGAGGCCGTCGAGCGGATTGAGGTGATCGCCGCCGAACTCGCCGCCGAAGTGTTCGGCGCCAAGTACGCCGAGATCCGCGTCGGCTCGGGCGCGCTGGCAAATCTTTACGCTTTCATGGCCGTAGCCAAGCCAGGCGATACCATCCTCGTGCCATCGGCCGAGATCGGCGGTCACGTCACACACCACGCCGCAGGTGCCGCCGGCATGTACGGATTGAGGCCCGTGATGATGCCCATCGACGCCGCCAACTACACGATTGATGTCGATGGTGTTCGCGCGCTAGCCCACAAAACAAAGCCCAAGTTGATCACCATCGGCGGCAGTCTGAACCTCTTTAGTCATCCCATTGCAGCCCTCCGCACCATCGCCGATGAGGTTGGCGCGACGCTGCTATTCGATGCAGCCCATATGTCCGGTATGATCGCTGGCCATGCTTGGCAGCAGCCACTGGCTGAAGGCTGCCACATCATGACCATGAGCACCTACAAGAGCCTCGGCGGTCCCGCCGCCGGCCTGATTGTGACCAACGACGCCGGCCTTGCCGAACGCCTCGATGCCATCGCCTATCCGGGCCTGACCGCCAACTTCGACGTCGCGAAATCAGCAGCTCTCGCCATGACGTTGCTGGACTGGAAGGTCCACGGTCGCGCCTATGGCGCAGCCATGGCCGCAACCGCCAAACGCTTCGCGGATGAGCTCAATAAGCTCGGCTTGCCGGTTCATGCATCAGCAAAAGGCGGCACCTCATCACAGGCGCTGGCACTTGAAGCGCACCGCTGGGGCGGCGGACAGGCCGCATCGAAAATTCTGCGGCACACCAATATTCTCGCCTGCGGCATCGGACTGCCAGCACCCAAGATCGATGGCGATGTCAACGGATTGCGCCTCGGCGTGCCTGAGATCGTGCGCCTTGGTTTCGGTCCAGAGCACATGCCGCAACTGGCAAGCCTCGTCGCCCGCGCCCTGATCGGCAACGACCCGCCTGCATCAATTGGGCGTGACGTCACGGCCATGCGGCAAAGTTTTTCAGGGATGAAGTTCGTCCGCTGACGCCCGCGCCAGAGCGCTTTCCACCTGATCAGGATCGGGTGAAGCGCTCTAGGTCCATTGTTTGGCGCATTTGTCTCACACTAAACCGGAGCCTACTTTGGTGGAAAATGCTCTCATTTTGCCGAGAGCCGCCTGTTGCAATGCGGAGCGTCCGAATTACCCGATGTTTTCAGTTCAAACCGACGGTCAATTGAATTGACCGCCGGATTGCCCCTCGACCGTCGTGTCCCAGCTGTTGATCTGGGATCGATGCTTTCTACGACCGGGTCACCTTGGCGGCCTTTTGAGAAGGTGGCGTAGCGGCGGGCGGCGGGAGCGGCATCGGGGCTGTTTGTTGCTGTTGGCGTTGGTCGGTCTGTTTTTGGGCTGCAGCTTGGGCGGCTGAGTCTCGTTCGGCTGCCCATGCCAAACCGGCCGCGCGCGGATCGTTCGCCTTCATATCGAGCGGTTTGGCACGCCAGCTGGTGACCAGAAGTTCTGCTGCCCGGGCCTGCTCCGGCGTAAAGGCTGCGGCCATTTGATCCCGTCTGCGTGCGGCTTCCTTGTCGCCCGAGCGGGCGGCAAGGGCGAACCATTTGTAGGCCTGCATGGGATCTTTTTGCATGCCAAGACCGTTTTCGGTCAAAACGCCGAGATTGAACTGACTATCTGCGAGGCCACGTTCGGCGGCTTCAGTGAACCAGCGCGAGGCCGTCGGATAATCTGGGTCGGCTTGTTGTGGACCGGCGGCCAGTACCGCAAGGTTATGCATCGACTTGACGTTGCCCTGATCGGCGGCGCGACGATACCAGACTTTGGCGCGTGTGATGTCGGCTGGCATGCCGAGACCACGTTCGTAGAGCGTCGCGAGGCGATATTGGGCCGGTATGAAACCCTTCTGCGAGGCGCGCGTGTACCAGGTGATTGCCTGCTGGAAGTCCTGCTTCATGCCTTTGCCCTCGGCAAAGCGTGCGGCCACTTCAAACTGGGCTGCGGGGTCGCCTTGTTGGGCGGCCGTGCGGAGTGAGGTCGGGCCGACGACCGCCGGTGGCATCTCGACGGGACCGCTGCGTGCGGTAACGTCGATTTGCGGCGCGGCCTCCGGCTGGGTTGCCGTGCTGATGGGTTGGGCCGGCATGGGTTGCAGACCCGCCTGCTGATTGGCGTTGGCCGGCCCCGGTGCGGTCATGCGACGCGCGAGTTCCGATGGGTTTGGCAAGGCGCCGTTGTCGAGGGCGATGCCCGACATCACGGCCGTGCTCTGACGAACGCTCCCGGGCTGTGGCCGGGCGTTCGATTGTAGGTCGTCGTCAATTGTCTCCGGCACGGACTTTGGCTTGAAGCCCTCGGGCAGCGTTTGCGGCGCTGTTGGCTGTTGCGCGACCGGTTGCGCACCACGAACCGGCTGAGCACGTGGATCACCGGGCTGTACAATGGTCAGCCCAGGTGTCGGCCCAGGTGTAGGGCCGGATCCAGAACCAGCCGACGGCACCAGGACGTTGCGTGGCGCCTCAGGTTGGGGCGACGCTGCGCCGGACGGTGTCAAAACACTCGATTGGGGGCGCGGCGATATTCTTGGGCCATTGGCGTTTGAGCCCCCTACGTTTGAGCCCCCTACGTTTGAGCCCCCCACGTTTGAACCCACAGCGGAGGATGGCACGCGGTCCTCCAATTTCGGTGCCGCCATCCGGCTGGATATAAAGATGTGAGCAGAGGCGCTGACGCCAATCACCAGGGCCCCGATGCCAGCAACCATCAGTCCACGCTTGGCCGGGCTTGACGCTGCAGCCGTCGCCTTGCGCTTGCCAGTGGTTTTGCCAGTGGTTTGAATGGTCGACGCGGTCTCGACGGTGAGGGGCTCTTGCACCATGGACGCTGCCAGGTTTTCATTCCCCGATTGCGGCTCTGGCTCGCGCACAGTCGGCCCACGCGCGGTAGGTCGACGCGATGATGCCTGAGCGGTGCGTTCGGCGGCGATACGAGCCCGTTCAGCAGCCATGGCCTCTGCAGCAGTGGTCTGATCGGGGTTTGCGGTCACGGTACCGGGGACCCGGCGTGGTGCACGTGCAGGGGACGCGACCTCCTCGGGGTGTGTGTGCTGGCTGGCGGCGAGGCGCGGTTCGGCGCGGGCAGCCGGGGGTGCTGACGGGTCAAGGTTGGGATGTGGCACGTCACGCGCTGTGTCGGTGACATCACTCATACGGCGACCGCTACGGCTGCCACGTTCGTCAGCAACTTCCACGAAGCGTGCAGCGGGCGGATGGACAGGCGCTGCCAACTCTGGTTCCGCCAAAGCGTCTTCGACGGCGACGGCTTCTTCGTCATATTGGTCGATCCGGTCGATCAGACGCACCAACGCCTCCTGCATCGTGGCAAGGGCGGCCGAGGTTTGGCTCTGCTCACGGCGATATTCGTCGACATAACCGGACACGAGCGTGCGCAGTTCACCCATGCCCTCGGGCGCAGCCGTGCGAACAGGGGCAGCCGCCATGCGCTCGGCCGTGCGCGCAGCCGTGCGGTTTATGGCATCAGACAGCATAGCTTCGATGTCGATGTTGGGGGTCGCCTGCAGCGCCATCGCCGGCACATCGTTGGCGCTTTCAGCCAGGGACGTCAGCGCGCCGAGTTTGGCCTCGATCCCATCGAGACGCTCAAGCTTAAGTCTTGCGGTGGCCAGTTGGTTTTGGACATCACCGATCTGCACTTCAAGACCGGCGAAGGCATCCTTGCGCACCACATCCGCGAGTGCCGCGCGCAGATGCCCTTCGAGGCCATCGAGACGTTTCGCCATCGGCGCGATCTGCTCGGCCGGGTCAAGGCGCTTCATCGTCTCTTCGAGGCGTGTCGCCAGATCGCTGAACCGACCATCAAGCCATGCGCGGTCCTGGGCGAGGTCAGCCAGCGCGGGTGTGGCGCTGACGGGTGAACGGGCGATCGCCGCGGACAACGGCGCGTCGCCGTAAGCCGACGCCGACTGTTTGGTCGCGCTCGAAGCCATTGCGGTCGGCCTGTGCGGCTTCGGCGCAGCCGGGGCGGCCGGCGGGTCGGCATAATAAACGGTTGGTTGACGGTCTTCATAGACCTGCATGAGGGCCTCGGCACTGGCCGGGTCCCAGTCTTCGATAGGTGCCGCTGCTCCCTCTACAGGAGCGACTTGGCCAACCATATGACCCGTCGTATGTCCCGACATCTGCCGGGCCAGGGTGTACATCCGCCCCTTGGCATCTGCAGCCGCTTCGGCCGGCGCGCGAGTGTGGTCCGACATATCTGTCCCCGGCCCCAGTCCGTCGGGGCGCTTGTGGGGCCGCTCAACACCTTTCGGGCGAGCGGCACGCTGGTGTTTTCTGGGAGCCCGACGCAGCAGGAAACAGGTTCAAGGCCTTGCAGAGTTTCGGGAAACTGCCTGCGCGGTTTACCGTGAAGAATCTGCATCATCGATTGCAGGTTGGGCTGCGTCGGTAAACGAGAGATTAATTCAGCTAAAGACACCAGAAAACGCTGATATTGCATCCTTTTATTTTTCGGTATGGATAGAAAAGTGTTGCAAGTCAGCCGCATGCTTAGCTGGCCGGGGTTGGTCTTATGTGCAAGACAACCTCATCGTATTGGGCTACCGGAGGCCACCGACACGCACCGGATTTGAGCATGCCGACTCTCGCTGAAAGCGCCGCCCGCTTCGACCGCCTTGAGGCGCAAGCCCAGCTTTTGACCGCCATGTTTCGGGCACACGGCTACGAACTCGTGGCGCCCGCCATCATCCAGCCAGCCAGCTTGATGTTAGACGTTGTCGGCGAGGATCTGCGGGCGCGCACCTATGTGTTCACCGACCAGGACGGGGTCGAGTTGTGTTTGCGGCCTGATCTCACCGTGCCGACATGCCGGCTCTATTTGGAGCGCCATCCGGAGGCCTCGACCGCGGCACGGTATTGTTACAACGGCCCGGCCTTTCGCTATCGCCCGCTTGATGCGCCGACGGGCAATCCGCGTGAATTCCGCCAAGCCGGACTTGAATCCTTCGCGACCGACAATCCCGATGCGGCCGATGCTGAGATCGTTAGTCTCACGGTGACGGCGGTGCGCGCCGCTGGATTGAAGGAAATCCAGCTCAAGCTCGGCGATGTCGGTCTTCTCGCAGAATTGCTCGATGCCCTATCGATGCCGGAGCGCTGGCGCCAGAGGCTGCGCCACCAGTTCTGGCGGCCCGAGGCTTTTCGCGCCGAGTTACAGCGTCTGACCACCGCGCCTGAAGCCGCGGCGCGCAAACTTCCGAAAGCGCTCACGGATCTGCTCGATCCGGCCAAACCCGAGCGCGCGACAGAAGCCGTGGCGGCTTATCTTGAGACATCCGGTCAAGAATTGCAGGGATCGCGAAGTGTCGAAGAGATCACAGCCGGTTTGCTCGGCATTGTGGCCGATGCCCGAACCAAACCGTTGCCTGCCGCGCATGCGAACCTAATCCATGCGATGGTGGCAGTTCGATCACCGGCGCGCGATGCTGCCGCGCGGATTGCTGATGTCGTCCGAGGTGAGAAGGTAAAGCTGGCACCGGCACTCGATCGCCTCACAGATCGCCTTCGGCTGTTTGCGGCGGCCGGCATCGACCTCAACACCGCGACATTTGCCGCCGATTTTGGCCGCAAGTTTGAGTACTACACGGGGCTGGTTTTTGAGGTCGAGGCACCGGGCCTAGGTGTCGGCTCGACCATCGGGCCGATCGCCGGCGGCGGCCGCTATGATGGCCTGTTTGAAGCCGTTGGGGCGCCCAAACGCGTGCCCGCTGTTGGCGCCGCGATCTATACGGAACGCCTTTTGACAGGGGAGCGCGGTTGAGTGGGTACGTCGAGGTCGCGCGAGCGGGCGTTTGTCTTGACTGACGGTATTAGACAGACCGTCGGCGTCCCGGTATTGCCTTAAGGCATACCATCTCGCCCCGTCCGGACCGCCCCATGCCCCTATCTCTCGACATTCAGTTTGCAGCACTTGATGCAGCATTGCAGGCCACAACCGTCGTTCTGGCGGCCACCGATGCCAAACTCGGCGCGACCGCGGCAGCGCTAGATCAGCGTTCGGGCAGCGCACTGACCAACGCAATCAAAGCTGCCGACTTCAAGGGTAAACTCAAGTCTTCGATCGAAGTGTTCGCCCCGCCAAAACTCGACTCCAACCGCCTGATCATTGTCGGCACCGCTGGCGAGCTTGCCGAGAATGATCAAGTTTCGCTTGGCGGCGCGATCTTTGCGGCCATCACCGCACGCAAGACGAAGATTGCCAGCGTTATTGTCGATGGCCCGGGTGCGGATGCCGACTTCGCGGCGGACCTTGCTTTGGGAGCCCTGCTCCGCAGCTACAGCTGGGACCGAAAATCAAAGAAGACAGACGATGATAAAAACGGTGGCAACGGCCTTCTGAAGCTCACCGTTCATTGCGCCAAACCGCAGGCCGCCGAGGCAGCATTTGAGTCCCGCCGCGGGATCGCTGAAGGCGTGGCTTTGGCGCGTGACCTCGTCAACGAGCCGCCGAATGAACTTGGGCCACTGCAGTTCGCTGATCGGATCGCTGAACTGGCTGGCTCTGGGCTTGAAATCGAGCTCCTCGATGAAGTGAAGTTGCGCGAGCTGAAAATGGGCGCGTTGCTTGGCGTCGCGCAGGGCAGCGCACGGCCGGCGCGCGTTGCAATCATGACCTGGAACGGGGCCAAATCAAAGCGCAGCAAGCCCGTGTGTTTTGTTGGCAAAGGCGTGACGTTTGACACCGGCGGCATCTCGCTCAAGCCCGGCGCCGGCATGGAGGACATGAAAGGCGATATGGGGGGCGCTGCATGCGTGACAGGCCTTATGCTCGCGCTTGCGAAGCGCAAAGCCAACGTCAACGCCGTCGGCCTCGTGGGCCTGGTTGAGAACATGCCGTCGGGCACAGCTCAGCGGCCGGGCGATATCGTCACGTCCATGTCCGGTCAGACGATTGAGATCATAAACACCGACGCTGAAGGCCGCCTCGTGCTGGCGGACGTGCTTTGGTATGCCGAGGAGCGCTTCAAGCCGCGCCTTATCATTGATCTCGCGACGTTGACCGGCGCGATTATGGTCGCGCTCGGCAAGGAGAACGCGGGCCTGTTTTCCAACAACGATAAGCTGGTCGCCGAGTTGCGCGCGGCCGGCACAGCGACCGGCGAACTCGTCTGGCACATGCCGCTATCGAAGGCCTACGACAAGCTGATCGACAGCCGCTTCGCAGACATGAAGAATACGGGGGGTCGCCACGGCGGCGCCATTACCGCCGCGCAATTCCTGCAGCGCTTTGTCCGTGATGTCCCTTGGGCGCACCTTGATGTGGCTGGCACGGCGATGGATTCAGCCAAGACTGACATCAACACCAGTTGGGGGTCCGGTTGGGGCGTACGGTTGCTCGACCGGTTGGTCGCCGAATATTACGAGAAGGGGTGAGGCGCAAACCCTGGTTGGTTCAACCCCGCGCTACCGCCGCCAGTTAACCCGCTTCTGCCAGCGGTCAAAATTTTTTGGCCGTCAGTATTCGATAAGTGGGCTTAAAACCAGCCGAAGTCAGAGCCACTGAGGCCGCCGGGCCCGTCGCTGCCGCTACCGATGTCACGGCTAATGCCGCCCCGGTCGTCGTCGGGTGCCCCGTTGGTCAAAGTGAAGGTGACGGCATCTGAATCCGTTGAGATATTACCGGCGACATCGATCTGGTGGAAGATCAGTGCGTAGTCACCAACTTTGAGCGTCGAGAGTTTGTCGATCGTCTGCCATGTAGCGCCGTCGTCGGTTGAGAACTCGACCACAGCGCCGCTTCCGTCATCATCGATGTCAAACACGGGCGTCGTTGAGACCGTCGTCTTGCCATTGGCCGTGGTGCCGTTGGTCAGCGTTGCCGCAATTGTCTCGACCGTCGTGTCGAGGGTGAAATCGACCTCTTCCGTGACGAGGGAAACGCTGCCGTTGGCTGAAACCAACCGGACGACGATCGTGTAGGACCCGTCGGCGGCGAAGTCACTTGCAGACAACGTATCGACCCACGCCGTGGTGCCTTTGACCTGAAATTGCAATTTCGCGCCAGTCGGCAACGTGTCGGTCTCCAACGTCGGGATTTCGTTGGTGATGCCGTCGCTGTCGTCGGCACCCGAGTCGTTGGTGATTTGCGGATTGTCAGGGCCGCCCGGGACGGTCTTATTGATTGTAAATGGAAGTGGGTCAGATGCGGGCGACGTATTACCTGCGACATCCTTCAAGCGGACAAGCACCTCGTAGTCGCCATTGGCGAGTTTGTCGGGGGCCGCGGCTGTCCAGGTCACGCCCTGATCGAGGCTGTACTCGATCACGTCACCTGAGGCGTTGCCGGTGACGGTGAAGCCGTCCTTGTCGGTGATGCCGTCGATTGTGCCATCAGAGCCGTCGAACGCGAGGGCCACCACTGGTTTGGCGGGAGGTGTCTTGTCGAGCGTGAAGACGAATTTATCGCTGATTTCTGAGACGTTGCCCGCCGCGTCGGTTTGTCGAACGAAGACGGTGTATTTGCCGTCAACGGTGAAGTCCGGCAACGTCGTTGTCCATGTCGCGGTTGTCGTGCCCGGCCCGCCCGCGACGAGATATTCAACTTTCGCGCCTGCTTCGGCGCCAACAGCCACCAGTGTGCCGTCCGACGTGATCAAGTCCGTGCCCGAGGTGTCTGTAACGAGACGCAGCGTCGGTGTGACAGGGGCGTCAAGGTCGAGAGTGAAGGTGAACACGGCTGTGACGCTCGTACCTGTCACGGTATCAACGTCGGAGACGACAACCTGGTAGGTTCCAGACACGGATGGGGCTGAATAGGCCGGCGCTGACGTCGATGTGCCGTCGACGGTATTAACGACCTTCACCGTGCGCGTGAAATTGGTGAGATCGGCGAGGTCACTGATGGTGAGCGCGGCTTTGCTCGTGATCGGCACGAACTCACCCGTCACACCAGTATCTTCGACCAGGGCAATAGTGGGTTTGAGCGGGGTCGCGGCAGCGCGCGCAAATGAAGACGCGGATGACATAGATTTATAAACTCCACTGACCCACAGCAGTCCAAACGCCTAATCAAGACTGCAATTGTTACGCCGGTTTAGCTTCGCTGAAAAGTGCTGCTGTTACGTGAACAAACTGTTTTAAGATGCTTAACGAGCGGTGATTTTTTCGGCTAACCCCTGCGCCCGCGGATCGTGCTTGGCCAATCGGCCGAGGAGATACGCCACCTCCGCGCGCGCCTGGGATGAAAGTTTGGCTGACGGCACGCGCTGCGCGTCCGAGCGGATGGCGCCGCGGGCCATGAGCACCAACTTGCGAACCGCCAACCCTGGACCCGGTTGCTGTTCGTAACGCATCAGCGGCAGGTGGGCATCGAACAGGTCGTGCGCCTTGTCGCGTTCGCCTGCGTGTTGCATCGCCACGACGTCGACCAGCATGTCTGGAAAAGCGTAACCCGTGTTCGCGCCGTCGGCGCCGCGCTCCATCTCAAAGTCGAGGAACACACCGCCGTTGCCCGTCAAAACCGAGAGCGGACGAATCCGTTGTGCCGCTTCGAGCGTGCGGATGGCTGAGATCTTCTCAAGGCCGGGCCAATCCTCATGCTTCAACATCACGCACGAGGGGTGCGCATCGACAATGCGTTTGATGACGCCGACGGACATTTGCACGCTGGTCGCTTGCGGAAAGTCCTGGATGACAAACGGTGTCGCTGCACCAACCGCTGCGACACACTGCTCGTAATAGCCGGCGATCTGGTCGTCTGTGCGCGCGCTTGCCGGCGGCGCAATCATGACGCCTGCCGCGCCCATGTCCATGACACCGGCCGAAAGTTTGCCCATGGCGGCAAAGCCCGGTGCCGACACGCCAACGATCACGGGCAGTGTGCCACAACGCTTGATGACCTGCCGGGCAAAGCCCAGGGCTTCATCGGTGTCGAGTTTCGGCGCCTCGCCCATGACGCCGAGGATGGTCATGCCGGTTACGCCACAGCCGCGATAGAAATCAACCATCCGGTCGGTCGATTCCACATCGATGCGGCCGTCGTCGTGGAACGGTGTGACGGCAATGACGTAGACGCCTGAAATCTTGGGAGAGGCTTTGGTCATTTGGGATGTCCGAGGTGACGGCGGCGTGGGTCGGCGAACGTACCCTACCCTGGTTCTGATTGCATGCGCGATAGGATGAGATCCTCAATCGTCTCGACGGGACCAACGGGCACCCGCAAGCCGCGGCTTTGCATGCGGATCAACCAGGGCGCGTCGCGGGTGCTGCGCGAGAGCGTATAGAGATTGTATCGCGCGAGGTGTTCATGCGGGTGCACAACACCCATCGAGGCGGCTGGCACGCCGATAACGGGCGTTTCAGCTGCGCCGACGGCGGCACGCATTGCGCGGTGATTGTGGCCATGGATGACGAGTTCGGCACCATGGCGCGCGAGCAGAGCAGCTAACGCCGGCGCATCGCGCAGCGCCTTCGACGGGCGGGCTTGGCCTGGCAGCGGCGGGTGATGGATCATCACGAGGCGGAAGATGTTCTCACGGCCAAGTGCGTCAAGGATATCAGCAAGACGCGCGCGCTGGTCCTCGCCCAGTTGGCCGGCGGCAATAAACGGCTGCGTTTCCATGGCCGAGTTCAAGCCAATCAAAGCCACGTCGCCGATCCGGCGCACGTAAGGAAAAGCGCGCGGCCATCTTTCATTACCGGGCCGTGTTTCATCACGAGTCCGTCGGTCGTTACCAGACAGATAGTCACCCCAACGTGCGAGGCCCTGATCGCCTCGCATGGACGTGTAGATATCGTGATTACCGGGTATGACGGCAACCCGATCCGACGGCCCGACGGTTGCAAGCCAGCGCGCGGCCATTTCCATTTCAGCCGGCAGACCAATGTTGATCAGGTCGCCCGTCACGGCGATATGATCCGGCGCCTGCGCTTGCAGATCGGCAACGATCCGGTCGAGGGTCTGGCGTTGGAAGGCATCGCGGCGCGTGCGGTTCCAGTTGATCAAACCAAGCGCGCGCTTTGCGTTCCAGTAGCGCGGCTGAAATCCCGTAATCGGGCCAAGATGCATGTCGGAGAGATGTGCAATGGTAACCGGCAGA
>JANNXS010000012.1:0-5347 GCA_031409695.1 Hyphomicrobiaceae bacterium | reverse complement strand
GCCCTGCATTCGGGGGCCTCGATCTCGTGGCGATAAATGCTGTCTGCCAGCAGGACGCCGGCGAGGAAGGCGCCAAGTGAGGCTGAAAGGCCGGCCGCCTCGCACAACAGCACGACCACCACCACGGTCAGCAACGCGGACGCCGTCATAGCCTCATGCAGTTTCGTCGCAGCTACCCGGCGCAGCAGTTGGTCGATGACGAAGCGGCCGATGATGTAGATGGCCGCGATGGTTGCCGCCGCCTTGGCGATCTCGATGCCCCCGAATGCAGGGCCTTTGGCGATGCTCGAGACGGCAAACAGTGACGCCAGCGCCAGCAATGGGATGGCGGCAATATCCTAAACAAAAGGATGGCAAAGCCGAGCCGTCCATGACGCGCGGTCAACTCGCCATTTTCCTCCATGACTTGCAGCGCGAATGCCGTCGATGACAGGGCCAGCGCGAGGCCCATGAACAGCGCCGGCAGGAAATTCAAACCGAGCAGCGTGCCGATCAGCGCCAGTGCGATGCCGGTCACGCCCACCTGCACACCGCCGGCACCGAAGATAGAGCGGCGCATGGCCCACAGTCGGCTGAGCCGCAGCTCAAGCCCGATCAAGAACAGCAGCAGCACAATTCCGAACTCAGCGAGGTGTAGAACGGCCTGCGCACTGTAGAGGTCACCGATGCCGAGCCCGGACGATAAACCGCCAAGCCCGAACGGGCCGATCAAAACGCCAGCAATGAGATAGCCAAGCACGGTGCCAATGCGCAGCGCCTTTGCGAGCGGGGCTGCGATCGCTGCGGCCGCCAGAAAAAGTGCGATATGGGTCAAGGTCAGTGAGGGCATCGGAACCTTCGAACGAGGGCTGCACCTTTATGTGTGTCGCCGCTCGCCGTTCTGAAGCTCCTGCCGCGCACGTCAACTTATTTCACACAGGGAAAGCGCGCGGATCACTCAAGCGTGACAATCGCATGCCATCTCACAGTCACTGCACGGGGATCTCGGCGCTGCCATCATCCGGCACGATAATAAGCCGCGAATACGACCACTGGTTAGCCGTGCGCGAGCCGACGACCAGCAACGTGCCGCTACCTTTGGGACCCGACACGGGCAAACTCAGATCAATGCGGCCCGTGCCGTCGGAATTGACGCTGTAGCTGCCGCTCGCAAACGTGCCGCGCACGATGGGAGAGCCGAGCTTCGCCGTGACCGCCGGTGCATCACTTGCACGTTTGAGAGCCTGCACGGCGCCTTCACTCCTGGCGAGCCCGTTAAACAGCCAAGCCATCCCGCCACCGATAACAGTGACGCCGCCAACGACAATCATCATCAGTACGAGGAAAGCCCACAGGCAGCCGGAACGCGCCTTGGGTGGGTTGGTAGATGTCTGTGCCATTGGATTTACACCATGTTGAGCGACGACAGAAATTCACAAGTCGCAATCCTTTGTCATCATGTGCCTTGGGATTCGTGGCTCACACGTCGACCAGTCGAGGTGCGCGACGCAGCTGCGTGAACGCCAGTGCGATCAAGAACACCGCCATCTGGATCAGCACGATACACGGACCCGTTGAGCCATCAATATGAAAGCTGACCAGGGTGCCAACAATACTCGACCCGACAGCAACAGCCACAGCAATTGCGAGCATCCGCTCGAAGCGTTGGCTCAACAGATAGGCGATGGCACCCGGCGCGATCAGCATGGCGACCACAAGAATGATACCGATGGCCTTCAGCGCTGCGACGATGGTCAGTGAAAGGAGGATCAGCAAACCGTAGTGCAACTCTCGGACGGGCAAACCAATGGCGCGAGCATGCTGTGGGTCGAAGCAGTACAGCAGCAAGTCCCGACGCTTGAGCAGCACCACCAGCAGGACGCTGCCACCGACAATTGCTGTCTCGACGATGTCTCGCGCCGTCACACCGAGCATGTTGCCAAACAGAATATGATTGAGATGCTGGTCTGTGTTAACTTTGGTGAACAATACCAAGCCGAAACCGAACATGCCGGAAAACACGATGCCCATCACCGTGTCCTCCTTGATGCGGCTGTTCTCCTTCAAGTAACCGGTCGCGACCGCGCAACTCAGACCGGCCGCAAACGCCCCGATCGCCAGTGGAACGCCGAGCATAAAGGCGATGACGATGCCGGGCAGAACCGCATGGGAAATGGCGTCGCCCATGAGCGACCACCCCTTCAGCACGAGGTAGCACGATAAGACCGCACACACCGTACCGACCAGAACGGCGACGATCAGCGCACGCTGCATAAACTCATAGCTGAGCGGCACGGTAACGATATCAAAGATCGAACTCATGACACCGCCTCCGCCGATCTGAAACGGCGGCGGGCCGCCAGCAGCCCATGCTTCGGCGCGAAAATGAATGCCGCCAGAAAAATCAGCGTTTGCAGCGTGACGATGACGCCGCCCGTGGCGCCATCCAGGAAATAGCTGACGTAGGCGCCGACACCGGATGTCAGAGTGCCGATTGCGACGGAGATCATCAGCAAATGAGGGAAGCGGTCGCTTAGCAAGTAAGCGGTTGCACCTGGCGTGACGACCATGGCGATCACCAGGCACGCGCCGACGGTTTGAAGCGCGGCAACGGTTGCGGCCGACAGCAACGTAAAGAACAGCACCTTGAGCCAGAAGGGATTGAGGCCGACCGAGCGCGCATGCCCCTCGTCAAAGAAGGTGACCATCAGATCGCGCCATTTCAGCACCAAGATACCGAGCGTGATCGCACTGATGACAACGACCTGCACGGCGTCCTCGTCTGAGATCCCGAGGATATTGCCGAGAACGATGGACTGCACATTCACCGACGTCGGATTGATCGACACCATCAGCAGTCCGAGGGCAAAAAAGGACGTGAATACCAGGCCGATAATCGCGTCCTCGCGCAGCTTGGTCTGGCTCCGAACAATAGCCATCCCAAGGGCTGCCAACAATCCCGCGATGAAAGCGCCCGCCGCATAGGGCAGTTTGAGCAGATAGGCTCCAGCGACACCGGGCACGATGGCATGGGCGAGCGCATCGCCCATCAATGACCAGCCCTTCAGCATCAGGAAGACGGAAAGAAACGCACAAGTGCCGCCGACCAAGGCCGACACCCAGATCGCCTTCACCATGTAATTGTATTCGAATGGCACCAGCAGCTCGGTCATGGGGCCTTGTCCTGAGGACCGGAGGAAACGGGGCGCGGAATTGGCTGATCAGACGTCTTGCGCTCGCCATAAAACACAACAGGGCGCTCATCATCAGTCAGGACGGTGACGCTGCGTTGGTCATCATCATCGTGCAGGGCGGCGCCATCGAGCTTGAAATGGCGCAGGACGCCGCCAAAGGCGCGCTCCAGATTGGCTTGCGTGAACGTTGTGGCCGTTGGACCAGCTGCCAAAACTGTGCCCAACACCAGCACCACTTGATCGCAGAAATCAGGGATGCTGCCGAGATTGTGGGTCGAGACGAGCATCAGGTGCCCCTGCGCCTTCAGCTCTCGCATCAGATCGACGATGGCTGCCTCGGTTTTCACGTCGACGCCTGTGAAGGGCTCATCGAGCAGCATCACCAGGCCTTCCTGCGCCAGCGCGCGCGCCAGAAATACGCGCTTCTTCTGTCCACCAGACAACTCGCCAATTTGCCGTTTTCGGTACGCGGTCATGCCGACACGTTCGAGCGCCGTATCGACTTTGCGGCGATCGCCTGCCGAGGCAATGCGCAGAAATCCCATGTGGCCGTAGCGACCCATCAACACCACATCTTCGACGAGCACGGGAAAATTCCAATCGACGTCTTCTGATTGCGGCACGTACGATACGATGTTGCGCTTCTGCGCCTCGCGCGTCGATAACCCGGCAATGCGAACTGTGCCGGACGAGGGCGTTACGAAACCCATGATCGATTTGAACAGCGTCGACTTACCCGAGCCGTTGACCCCGACAAGCCCGCAGATTGTACCAGCGCCAAGTTCGAACGACGCATCCCGCAAGGCGGTCTTGCCGTTGCCGTAGGTGACCGTGACGCCCTGAGCCGACAGTGCCGCCTTGAGGCCACCATGGGCGACGTCGGGATGTTCGCTCGGCTTGATCATCAACGCCCTGCCGCCTTGATTTCAAACCCCTTGGCGATGGTCTCGACCGTGACCTCAAGAAGCTTCAGGAAAGTTGGCGTCGGACCGCTGGCGGCACTCAAGCTATCAACATACAGGACACCGCCGTATCGCGCGCCGGTCTCTTTGGCGATTTGTTTCGCAGCTTTGTCCGAGATCGTGCTTTCGCTAAACACCACCGGGATTTTCAGTCGGCGCACGGCATCAATGACCTTTTTGACTTGGCTCGGCGTCCCAACTTCGTCCGCATTGATTGGCCAAATGAAGAGTTCTTTCATTCCATAGTCACGCGTCAGATAACTAAACGCACCCTCACTCGATACCAACCAGCGATTATCCAGTGGGATTTGATCCAGTCGCGCGCGGAGTGGCGCATCCAGCGCCGTGATCCTGGCAGCGTAGGCCGCTGCATTCCGGCTGTAGGCGTCAGCATTGGCTGGGTCGTGTTTGGCCAGAGCCTTGCGGATATTCTCGATGTAGATGAGCGCGTTTTTCGGTGACATCCACGCGTGTGGATTGGGCTTGCCAGCGTATGGGCCCTCGGTGATGCCCATGGGCACGATACCATCCGTGACAACCGCACTCGGCACACTCTTCACGTTGGCGAAGAACTTTTCGAACCAAAGCTCGAGATTCATACCATTCCACAACACCAGATCCGCCGATTGCGCACGCACGATGTCGAGCGGCGTTGGCTGGTAATCATGGATTTCCGCGCCGGGCTTCGTGATCGATTCGACGATCGCCGACGTGCCGGCAACGTTTTGCGCAATGTCCTGTATGATGGTGAACGTCGTCACGACACGGAACGGTTTTGTTCGCTGAGTTTGGGCACGAGCGCTCTGCGCCAGCAGCACGCCCGCCATGATGGCGACCACCGCGGCTGCGGCCATCCTCGCAACGCCGGTTCGCTGCAGGACCGTCCGTGCCGTCGTCATGCCGAACACGAGTTCACCGGTCTGCACTGCTCTTCGGTTCCACGTGTGTTGCCGCATCGGATGCACCTTGCTCATCTCCGTGTCCGTGTCCGTCGCATCTCGTTCCGATTTGCAACAAGACTCGGATGTCGTTGCACATACCCATGGACGAGTCAATGCTATTAAGAATTGTTTGCAACTGAGAGAATTCTGCCGGTGGCTCTTATTGCAAATGAGCGTCATCTGGCGCAGGGAGGCGCAGAGCAACTGGAGACACGCAGATGACAAAGGCGAACCAGCGCGCCAAGGATTACGAGGCGCACCTGCGCTCGGC
>JANNXS010000011.1:0-5289 GCA_031409695.1 Hyphomicrobiaceae bacterium | reverse complement strand
TGGTCCAGAATGCTAACTCAACATGGCTGAACGGCAAGCCGTTCGATCAAGATCTTGCCGCTGCCATAGGTCGCCCGGTTAAACTGTCGAATGACGCCAATTGTTTCGCTTTATCTGAAGCTTACGACGGCGCAGGAGCCGGTGCTCGGAGCATTTTCGGGGTCATCATCGGTACCGGTTGCGGCGGCGGCATTGTGATCGGTGGCCGCCTTGTGGATGGTCCCCATGGGATCGCTGGCGAATGGGGGCACACCCCGCTGCCGTGGGCCGATGCGTCCGAGCATCCAGGTTCCCTGTGCTGGTGCGGACGGTCCGGGTGCATGGAGACGTGGGTCTCCGGCACGGCGCTCGCCGGGACCTATATGCGGACAACGGGCGCGCGCCTCTCGGGTGAGGAGATCGTCGCGTTGGCGACGACGGGCGATGCAGCGGCCGGAACCGCTATCGACCGCCATGCTGACCGACTTGCCCGAGGCCTGGCGCTGATATCGAACATCCTTGATCCCGAAGTGATTGTGCTCGGTGGCGGTCTGTCCAACCTGCCACATCTCTATGACGTGCTGCCCAACCGGATGGCCCGATGGATGTTCACCGACCGTCCCGCGCCCGATATCCGGCGGCCGCGCTGGGGGGACGCAAGCGGTGTCCGTGGTGCCGCAAGGTTGTGGGCTTGATTGCTGGCCAGGGGTAAACAGGCTTGCACTGGCCGCCGTTTTCGGCATGATGCGACCATCCGCCGAGGCTCATGTGCTGTGGCCAACTGATCTCAGTCACCTTGACCTATGCAAGCGTAACATGAATGCAGTGTGGGCCAAACAGCGACCAAGTCAGGGCATCGTTTTGCGACAGGAGCTGACGCATGCCGGCCGATAAACCAGTTGGGGGGGCGACAAGCCCGGGTGGGCGACACCTTGAGGAAAAGAGTGCGCTGGCAAAGGCGCGCCAATCCTTACCGAAATTCAAAGACATACTCATCGTTGAAGATGACGCGTTAGATGCCAAGCGCCTTCAAGGTACATTGCGATCGCTGTTCGGTTATGACGTCCAGATGCGCGTGTCCCCGACCCTTGGCAAAGCGCTGGACGCCGTGATTGAGCGCAAGCCGGACGTCGTGTTCTTGGATGATCATCTTAAGCCTAAGGACAACGCCGCCGAGACAATTCCATTTCTGCGCCGATGCAACTATAATGGTCCGATCATTATTGTCTCTGGAATGCTTAATCCGCGCCGTGCCGCCGAACTGACCCGCGCCGGGGCTGTGGTCGCCATCCACAAGGATCACCTCGACTCGCGCGCCATCGAAGAGGCCATCATCCAGGTGCACGCCAGTTACATCGCCGAAATAAAGCGGGCAGCCGAGTGACGCGCCAAACAGCGTGCGGCGGTACAACGGCTTGCGTGACCATATCCGTGTGCCGTACGCCTCCCGCAGAACTTGACAAGCGCGAGATCGCCATGACCGCCCGTATCTTTAAGCCCGCCAAGACCGCGATGCAGTCTGGCACGGCCCAGACGGAAGATTGGATGCTGGTTCACGAGGCAGATGCGGCGCGCGAAATCGATCCGCTGATGGGCTGGACGTCCTCATCCGACACGGCAACGCAGGTGAAGCTTTCATTTGCGTCCAAGGACGAGGCGATCGCCTATGCCGAGCGCATGGGGCTCGCCTACACGGTCACGGAACCTGAGACGCGTGCCCACATCCGCAAATCCTACGCCGACAATTTCAAGTTCGGCCGCGTCGGCAGCTGGACACATTGACGGTTTGCTGTTCGACGAAGTCCAGTTCACGTCGTTAAAGTTCACGTCGTTCAATACAGTGTCGCGGCCTGTCTCGCCGCGAGCGCTGCGTCATAGGGCTCAGCATCGAACGTGGCATCGGCGGACCAGGACATTTCACCGGCCGACGGTAGCGTCTTGCGGTCCACGTGCTGCGCTGGGTCCCACAGGCGTGATCGGATCAGCGCGCGGGCGCACTGGAAGTACACCGCATCAATCGTAACCAAGATCACGCACACCGGCAGTTTGCCGCCCATGGCGAAGCTCTCAACCAGCGCCGGATCACGCGTCAGTGTCGCCCGGCCATTGATACGCAACGTTTCGTTGACGCCAGGGATAAGAAACAACAGCGCGATACGCGGGTCGACGACGAGGTTCTTCAAGGTATCGAGCCGGTTGTTGCCACGTCGGTCAGCGAAGGCGACGGTGCGCGGATCGAGCACGCGCATGAAGCCTTTTGGGTCGCCGCGCGGTGAGCAATCCAGCCCACCCGGCCCAACGGTTGCGATGGCACAGAAAGGCGCGGCCTCCAGCATGCGCCGGTATTCAGACGTCAGGTGATCGGTCTCTTTGCGGAGAGAATTCGTGTTCACCTCGCCATAGAGCCCTTCGAGTTCGGTCAAGGTTGCGATGATGTGAGACATGCTGATCATCCGAAATTAGAGCATTTTCCGATGAAGTGGCTTCCCGGTTTGTCGTAGAAAATGCGACCAATCAGAGACATAGAGCACATTCAGATCCGGAAGGATCGGAACGTGCTCGAGCCGCTCCGGCGGCGTTGTCGAAACCGCCGGGATGGTGCTGGTCGATCACTCAGCCGTGCGAATACCCGCCGGACCGCCTTTGGTCTTGATAGCGCCCGTGCGCGTCAACGACTTGCCCGTGACCTTGAACACGACGATTTCTTCCTCGGCCATGCATTGGGCGAGAAGGGTGCGGCTATCGGACGACCAGACCACGCCCTGACACCACTTGCCGACTGGCGCTTCGGCCATCTTGGTCAGTTGCGTGCCCGTACGGCTCCAGACCTGCAGCAGGCCCTGGGCTTTGTAGAACGGCGACGTGTCGACCTTGTTTGTGCCGTTCATGACCGTGACGGCCACCATTTTGCCGTCCGGCGAGATTTTGATGCCCTCGGGCGTCTGGCCGACCGAGACCGTTGTGACAACACGGGGCGGCACTGCCTTCATGTCGATGAGCGAGATGGTGTCGGTGTCGCCCTGCCCGCGGCCGATGTTGGCGACGGCGGCGATATCGCCGGCTTTAGTGATGTCGATGCCATAGGGTCGAATGCCCGCGTTGATGTCGCGTTTGGCATATTCAACCTTTGCACCCTCTACATTGAGCACGGCGATCTTGTGGGCGCTTTCGCCGTCAAGGGTGACAAAAGCCTGGCGGCCGTCGGCTGAGAAGATGACGCCGCTCGGCCCGGATGCAGCGTTGCCGAGATCGACCTTGCCGGCAGCTGTTACGATTTTCCCCGCGACTGTAAAGATTGAGACCGTGCCTTCGGCGCGGTTGGCAACCAGTGCCAGCGTTCCGGCCTTATTGAATGAAACGCCTGCGGCACCTTTACCGGCTGTTAAAGTTGCGATCACCTTCGGTTGTCCGGGTGCAATATCAGTTTTGGTGATCGCGCCCTTGGCGCGGGCGAGCAAGGTCGGCTTGGCCAGATTGAGTTCGATGACGGTCAGTTTGTCGTCCGGCACGCGTTTGGTGCCGTCGGCGTCCAGTTTTTCAGCCGCCGTAACCAGCGCGATGTCTTCCTTTGGCGACACGGCGACGGATGTTGGTGGTCCCGCAACGCTGCCCGGCACTTCGAGCTCGAACAGGATCTTTGGTGGATTGGCCTTCAGGTCGATGATGGCGACAGTGTCCTTGCCGTCCTTGACGGTTTGCACGACGCCATTGACGAGTTTTACTTTGGCATCGTTGGCGGACACGGCGATTTGGGCGATCGACGACGTCGATCCGGCCGCGGCAAATACTGCGGCAAGGGCAATACGGCGCATGAGTGGTTCTCCCTGAGACGAAACGTCGAGGCCATCGCTATCACCCACACGCGAGCCCGGCCAGCCCATGTTGGCCAGTCTGCTTTGGAGTGATCAGCAGCCAGTGTTTAAGACCAACGCCTCAGGCGACTGCGTTGCACGCCAGTGAAAAGACATCAAAGTTGCGCAACTGACCCGCGGGCACTTTGAGTTTCCGGTTCGCGATCAGCGGCACCTCCTGCTCGGTCAGACCGCCGTGGGAGCGCAAAGGTGCGTCGAGACCGGAGAGATCGTGTTTTTCAGAAGCCGTGCCGAGTGTCATGTGCCGCGTCGAGGTGATGACGAGATCGCCGATCCGGTCCGGCGGTAAGCCGAAGCGCTCGCAGGCCTCCTCACGCGTTATGGCAACATCGATGCCGTCAAGTTCGCGCACGCGCGCCAGCAGATCCTGCGCGTCGATGCCGGCCGGAAGGTGCACCGTCGCAAACGATCCAAGCGCGCCGTGATGGACGACGTAGGGGTCCGTAATCGGCAGGATCACGCGGGCGGATTGTGTGCCGAGCCACTGGTCAAACAATGTCTGGAGATAAAGGACGTTTGGCGTCTTCGTCGCCCGGTCATGCTTGTCGTTCATGCCGTGGTCGGCGGTTGCCAGGATGATCGCACCCATCTGGTCGAAAGCCGCCAGATACCCGTCAATCATGGCATAAAAATCGTTGGCGATCGGGGTGCCAGGGCCGACCTTGTGCTGAATGTAGTCCGTGGTTGAGAGGTACATCAAATCCGGCTGAAACGCCCGCATCAGCTTCACCCCGGCGGCAAAAACGAACTCTGAAAGGCTGGCTGAATAGACATCGGGCAAGGGCCGGCCGACAAAGTTCAGAACGCGGTCGATGCCATTGTCGGTGATGGTCGCCTTGTCCGCGCGCTCCGAGGAAAATGCGATGGCTCGGCCGCTCGTGTAGTCAAGGCCATCTGAGAGCAGCAAGCGCAGCTTGTCCTTGGCGGTCACCATCGCGACCTTGGCGCCAGCGTCATGGAATGTGCGTAGGATTGTAGGCGCGCGCAGAAACGTCGGGTCGTTCATCATCACTTCGGAATTGGTGGCGGGGTCGTAGAAGAAATTGCCGGCAATGCCATGCACGGACGGCGGTCGCCCCGTGATGATCGACAGGTTGTTCGGATTGGTGAAGCTCGGGATCACCGAATGCGCGGTCAGATTGGCCGTGGCGAGCATTCTGGCGAAGAATGGCGCGCGCCCGGCCTGGATCGCGGCTTCAATGTAGCCCGGTTCGGAGCCATCAAGGCAGACAACAACCGTCGGGGCTTTGGGCCAAGCATACGTGCGTCCGTTGCAGATGATCGGTGCATTCGACATGGGTGCATCTCATGTGCCGGTTTGACGCCGGGGCGCGCCGGCACGACGCGGCCCCGATCGGCGCTGCCATAAGCACTCTAGCGCCGCTTGGCCAACTGAAGCGGGACAAAGGTGCGAACCGCCGCTGGGCGGGTGACGGCA
>JANNXS010000010.1:0-15525 GCA_031409695.1 Hyphomicrobiaceae bacterium | reverse complement strand
CTTGGCCGTCGCACGCGCCATCCTGAAGGATGCACCGATTTTGATCCTCGACGAGGCCACCTCGGCGCTTGACGCGGAGACTGAGGCCAAAATCAAACGCGCCCTCGACGCCCTTCGGCAGGGACGTACCACGTTCATCATCGCCCATCGCCTATCGACCGTCGCCGACGCCGATACGATCCTGGTGCTCGATCGGGGCCGCATCATCGAACGTGGTACTTTCCGCTCGCTGGTCGCCGACAACGGCCTGTTCGCCCGCCTCGTGCGCGAGGGCGGCTTCACGGAGCCGACAGCCGCCGACGCAGGCGATCCCCTCGCCGCCGCCCACGACGACGCGGGGTGAGGCGGCGGCGCTAAGTGGCTTTCGAAAGTCTGGCGATCACGGCACAAAAGCGAAAAACAGAAACGCTGCAAAGATTACCAGATGAATGATCCCCTGGAGCACCGTTGTCCGTCCGGTGCCGAGCGTCAATGCGCCAAGAAACAGCGTCAACGCCAGGAGCACGGTATCCTTCTGTCCAAGCCCGAGTTGCAGCGGCAGTCCAAATGCAACCGAGACAACCGCGACCGTCGGAATTGTCAAACCGATGCTTGCCAGAGCTGAGCCGAGGGCCAGATTGAGACTTGTTTGAAGTCTGTCCGCTTTCGCGGCCCTGAGCGCGGCGAGCCCCTCGGGCAGCAACACGAGCGTCGCAATAATGATGGCGATGACGGCCTTGGGTGCGTTCGCCATAGAAACCAAGCGCTCGATTGTTGGCGTGAGTTGTTTGGCAATCAGCACAACGGCGAACAGTGCGCCAAAGAGAATGAAAAGGCTGACCTTTGCCGCCGCGTATGTCGGCGGCGGTGCATGCACATCTTCGTTGCTCGTCTCCGGTGGCAAGAAGTAGTCGCGATGGCGCACGGTCTGAATGAACAGAAAAGCGACGTAGAGCACGAGCGAGACAAGGCCGGCGAAGATCAGCTGCGCTCGGCTAAATTCAGGACCAGGCACGCTCGTTGTGTAGTTTGGAAGGATCAGAGTGAGTGTGGTCAGTGCCGCAAGGACTGCGAGTGCAGCGCTTGCCCCCTTGAGTTGAAATCCCTGTTCATGATGCTGCACACCGCCAACGAGAAGACAGATGCCGACGATACCATTGCACACGATCATCACTGCTGAGAACACCGTGTCACGGGCAAGCCCAGCTTTGGCTTCCGGGGCTCCAACCATGACCGAAACGATCAGTGCCACCTCGATGACGGTGACGGCAACCGCAAGCACGAGCGTGCCGAATGGCTCACCGAGGCGATGCGCCACCACCTCAGCATGATAAACCGCAGCAAACACAGTGCCGGCCAAAGCGACGCCAGCTATTGCGGCGAACAAGTTACCGATTGGGAGAACGACAGTCGCGAGCAAAATACACAGTGCAGATCCGGGGAACACAAGGGTCCACAGAGGTGTAACTACTTGTTTCGGCATCCATTGCTCCAGCCGTAGCAGCACTACGAGCGTCGCAAACAAGCACTCGGGCCGCACCGGGTCAATCACGTCGATGTCTCCCCCAGCGCGTCACGCCAGGTCACGGAATACCGTCTACACCGTTCGCACCAGCACCAGGGTCGTGACGATCACGCCGACGTAGGCCGAGAAGCCGAGGCAATCGCCCGTCACGCCACCGATCCGGCGGATCAAATAGGCGCGGAACCAGGCGACGAACGCTGCGAGCAGTGCACCGGTTACGACCACACCAAGCGGATCGCAATAGGCGGCCCAGGCCAACAGCGGTGACGCGATGGCGAGGCCAGCAGCAAACGTCTGCCAACTCGCGAGCTGTCCGATGTCCTTTGATAAGCCGACACGCGCCGGAACTGGCGGTATCACGGCCATGACCGCAAGAATGACGCCGCGCCCGATCGCGCCGGCGAAAATCAGCGCCAGCGCCGCGGCTGTGGCGTCCGGGAACGACATCAGCCCGGCACCACGCAAAGCAACCGCAAGGATCAAACCGAGGGAGCCGAAACTGCCAACGCGGCTGTCTTTGAGAATGCGCAGGACGTCCTCGCGCGTCCAGCCGCCGCCAAACGCGTCGAAGAAATCGGCAACCGCGTCTTCGTGAAAAGCACCCGTGACCAGGGCCTCGACAGCAAGTGCCGCGAGAACTGCGACCGGAAATGGCAGCACGAATGAAAAGAGCAAAAGCGCCGCCGCCGTGATTGTCCCAATCGCGCCGCCCAAAAGCGGAAAGTATTTCAGGCCACGCTGGATATCCTCAGGGTAGGTCGAGAGATCACGTGTCATGCCACCGGGCACGGGAATCCGCGACAGAAACTGAATTGAGGTCAGGAACGCCCTTATTTCCGGCGCTTCGTGCCACGGTTGTGTCACCCCTTGGCTCCCGACAAAACCTCGTCCAGCGTCGCGACATTGGTCATGAGGGCGGCCGCCGCATCGAGCAACGGCAGCAGCAACAACGCGCCCGTACCTTCGCCGAGGCGCATCTGCCAATCGAGAAACGCCGTCAGCTCTAAATGCGCGAGTGCCACAAAATGGGCGGGCTCGGCGCCCCTGTGTGCGGCGATCGCCGACCGCGTGCACCCCGGCGCCAGATGTTCAGCAATCAGGGCCGCGGCGGCTGTCACGACGCCGTCAAGGATGATGGTTACGCCCGCGTCGGCACAGGCGGCGATTGCCCCAGCCATGGCGGCAATCTCATAGCCAGCAATACTCGCAATCGCCGCGCGCGGGTTTGTTGAGAATAGGTCTCGTGCTGACGCGACTGCCTCCGCCACAACTTGTTTCTTAACCGCCAGGCTGTCAGACGTAGCACCGGCACCGGCACCAACGAGGGCATCGGATGCAGCTCTGGTGAGTTGTGGGCCGCTAAGCAGTGCAATCAAGCACGCGGCGGGCGTCGTGTTGCCGATGCCGAGTTCGCCAAGCGCGATAACGCGTGCGCCTGCCGCGATGGCGGCTTGCGCTTCGGACGCACCAACCTCGCAGGCCGCGTCAAATTGATCGACCGTCATCGCCGCGCCCGTTGCGAGGTTGGCCGTGCCCCGCGCGACGCGTTTGTCGCTATAGATGGGGCTTTCGGCTCGATCCGGTGCTGCTGAACCGACGTCGATCAAGCGCAGCGATGTGGCGGTCGACGTTGCCAGCGCGGAACTCACCGCGCGGCCGCGGTCGATGGTCTCGATCATCGCCGCCGTGACCGCCTGCGGCCAGATGCCAACGCCGGCTTCGACGACGCCATGATCGCTGGCAAACAGCAGCAACGTGCGCGGCGACGTTCGCGGCACAATCGTCCCCTGCGTCGCACAAAGGCTCACGGCCAACCGTTCCAGCGTGCCGAGGCTGCCTTGCGGCTTGGCAAGCGCGTCGAGACGCGCTTGCGCTTGGACAGCAATGCTCTCGGTCACGTCACTCACTTCTTCACCCCGAGCAGATCGTCAAATGTGATTTTCACGCCTGCATAGGCAGCGATGCGACCAGTCTGGTAGCCGTAGATCTCTTGATAGCGTTGATCGAGGGCGTTCTCGACGCGCGCATAGAGCTCCACGTTGTGCTGGATCTTGTAGGAGACGGCGACCGATGCGAGCCAATAGTGCGGCAACTGAATGGTGCTCGATGCAAAGCCTGCGTCGAAGACCCGTTCAGGCCGACCGCCATTGTAGCTCAGGACGAAGCTCGCATTGCCGCGGCCTTCCCCAAAGGCGAGGCGAACATCGCCGCGGCCGCTGTGCGGCGCACGTCGCACTTCGGGGGCGCCGTTTGGCTGACGCGCATCGGTGTAGGTGTAGGCAAGACCGAGCGAGATGGCTGGCGAATAGGCATACCGCGAAGACAGTTCAACGCCGTTGCGACGGCTTTCTCCGGCAGCGTTGGTTGTAAAGGAGCGGAAGTCGGTTAGATCAAACCCACCGAAGCCAGTGATTTTATCGCGCAGGTTCTGCTGGAAGTACGTCACGTCGAACAGTGCGCGGCCACCCATCGTTGACCACTCGACACCTGCATCCCAACCGAAACTGCGCTCCGGCGTGAGCAGGGGGTTGGACTTATAGTCCTGTGCGTTGGGGCCGAACTGATCATAGAGACCGGGCAGCTTCACAGCGGTACCTGCACTCGCATGCGGCCGCAAACCTGTTTCTTTAGACGCGTAGGAAAGCGAGGCACGCCACGTGGTACTGTCAACAAACGTATCATTGTCTTCCTGGCGAACACCAGCAATGACCGTTAAGCGATCAGCAAACGTACCACGCCACTCAGCTCCATAGGCAATCTGGCGGCGCGACCGTTCGAGGCCGTCACCGTCGAAAAAGCCGAAATCAGAGAACGGCGTGTAGGTTTCGCGGCGCGCCTCAACGAGACCAGTAACGGCTTGCTTGAGGCCGATAGCTGGCAGATCCGTACGATACGTGGCGCTATAGCCGCCGAGCAGGCGCGTGCCTTCGTCGCGCGTGTTGTTGACGAAACCGGCGCCGAAGCCGAGCAGCGGCTCATACCGATTAACGGAGTTGGTCGAAGCAAAGTTGGTTCGCAGCTCTTGCGTCAACTTTCCGTCAAGCATGTCCCAGGCCAACGTCGCACCAGCGAGTGTACTTTTCTCCGTGAGGCGATTGTTGGCATCGTCGGCGGTCAAGAACGGCAAGCGCGCAACTGTACCAAAGTCATCGTAGCCGGCGCGCTTATCGCTATGGCGGAGTGTCATGTCGATGCGTGCGGCGGGGGCGAGGCGGAGGCCGGCCTTGAGCGCAAAATTGGTCAGGCGCGTTTCGTCTTTTTCGGCCCCCTCGGCCGAGATGTTGAACCCGTTGGTCTGTCGGCCTTGAACTGAGAGTGCCGCATATCCAGCGTCTGAGCCCGCCGCCAGACGCGCTGAGATATCGCGCGTGCCGTAGGAGCCAACCTCGGCACGCACCGCGAGACTGGGTGGGCCATAGGCCTTCCGCGTGACAATATTAATGACACCACCGAGGGCACCCGCGCCGTAAACCGAACTCATCGGTCCGCGGATGACTTCAATGCGCTCAATGTCGTCGGTCAGCAGGTTTGAGAAATCGAATTCGCCGTTCTGCGTTGTGTTGGCTTCGATACCATCGATGACAACGCGGGTGTGGCGGCCTTCAGCACCGCGGATGCGGACTTGGGTGATGCTACCGACGCTGCCGGCTGAATCCACTTGCACACCCGGGAGCGCCTTCAGGACGTCGGGGACACGGCGCGCATTCTGACGGCGTATGTCGTCAGCTGTGATGACGGTGACTTGTGTACCGAGCGCGCTTGTGGGGAGCCCGCTGTCAAGGACGATGTCGGACGGCGCTGACGTCCCGTCGGCTGGCTGAGCCTGCGTTACTGACGGAGCCGCCGGCAACGCGGTAGAGGGGCCAACGGTACGTGTCGGCGCTGGCGGCCGGACAGGCCCGCGTTCCAGCGTTGCCCCCTGAACGGGCGGTGCTGGCACGATGATCGGCGGCAATTCGTTGCCTGGCGCCGGCACCTGCTGGGCCGATGCAGGCGCGAATGGCGCAAGCGCGATGAGACCGAGAAGTGATTTAGAAACCAGAGACTTGTAAGACACGGCGACGTCCTCTCTCAGGATGATGTGAGAGAGCAGCGTCATGAACAACTCACACTGCCGCCAACGCGCGATGCGTTCACGGGTCGGCGACTATGCAGATGCACGGATGCGATGACCGGGTTGATACCCGCTTGAGCCTGCCACGACGATACCCCAACACGTTTCGTCGTCGCCGCTGCGATCTGCTCGATATCCAGCTGATATCAAGTCGAAGACCGAGACACTCCGCTCCTCCGCGCGCCCCGCACGGGTGATGGGCGACGCGCCTCGGCAGGTCTCCTGGCTCACGGCTCAAACGCTCTGATCCGCCTTCCCGCCGTCGCGGATGATCTCCGCTGAGCAGTGGCCTATGGATCAGTGCTTGCCGCTTACAGTTGCGGGGGCAGCTGCAGCATAGATCCAGGCCCGCATCGCTATTTAAGCGAAATTGGCTTGAACCGCACTACATTCCCTTTTCATCGCCGCCCTCAACACGAAAGCGGCAAAACCGTGGCGCATCGCTGTCAGAGCATTGGGCTGGCAGTTGGTCAATCGGTTCATTTGCGGTAGCGCTTTAAAGGCCACACTCGGCGTGAAATCATCACGGGAACGTGTAGAGCAGATGCCGTGAGGGAGAAGACATGACCGAAGAGGCAACCAAAGCGCCCTGGACAAAGCTCGTAACGGTTAAGGCGCGTGCCGATTTTCTGCGCATTCGCGGCGGGGCGAAATGGAACACGCCGGGCTTTCTGATCGAAGCAAAGCCAGCGCGCACCCCAGGCGGCTCACCACGCTTCGGCTTTACGGTAACGAAGAAAATCGGCAATGCCGTGGTACGCAATCGCATCCGGCGGCGTCTTAAGGAAGCCGTGCGTCAAGCTCAAGGCACCCTCGCACGCGAGGGTTATGACTACGCGATCGTTGGTCGGAAACCGGCATTTGACATGCCCTATGACCGCCTCGTCGCAGACGTCCTAACAGGCCTGAAACGCGTCCATGCGCCTCCAAAGGCCAAGCCAGTCGTAGACGTCGGCCCCGTTACCGCCAAACAGTCGCCTTGACGGGCCTGGGAGGCGCCTCTAGGGCCACGTCAACCCTGTACTGGCGCGCGCGTCATTCCGCGCAGCCGTAACGCTAGTGTAGCGCATCTGACGTTTGGTCCCCGTTCGCGGCTGGCCTCTGAACCAAACGTCAGCTGCAAAAGCGACACTGGAATCATACTGTTGCTAGTGTTCCTTAGGGTTCCGACATTTGCTCGGAACCTCACTGGAACGGGAAGCAAATGTCGGAACCGGAACACTAGGCGCCCAATGCAGCAGGATCCAGATTCGCAACGCAACATGGTCCTCGCGATCGTGTTGTCGCTTGGCGTGCTCGCGCTTTGGCAGTTCTTCATCGCCGGGCCGCGACAAGAGGCTGAACGGATCGCCACCCTAAACCGGCAGAAGCTTGAGCAAGCGGCTAAACCGATCGGGGTTCCTGGAGCAGTTGGCGTTCCTGGCACGGTCGGGCCCCTCGGCACGACGGCACCACCGATCGTGAAGCAAATCACCCGCGCCGACTCAATCAAGGATGGTCCGCGCGTTCTCATCGAGACGCCGAGCCTCTCGGGCTCGGTCAACCTTCGCGGCGCGCTCGTCGACGATCTGACGCTGCTCAAGTACCGCGAGACGGTGAAGCCGGACAGTGCCAATGTGCACTACCTCTCCCCGCTTTCATCACCAGAACCGTACTTTGCCGAATTCGGCTGGCTGGTGTTGCCGGGCAGTTCGACCGTCGTGCCTAATTCTGAAACAGTTTGGAATACGGTCGCCGGAGCCAAACTGACGCCGACGTCGCCGGTTGTCATGACGCATGACAATGGCCAAGGGCTGGTGTTCAAGCGCACCATCTCAATCGACACCGAATATATGTTCACGATCAAAGATGAGGTCGAGAACAAGTCCGGCAAGGATGCAGCCCTGGTGCCCTATGGCCGCCTGTATCGCTTCGGCACGCCGAAGGTCGAAGGCTGGTTGATCCTACACGAAGGGCCCATCGCGCGCGTCGGCGAGGAAAAGCTCGAAGAGCTTGCCTATACCGACCTGACGAAGGAGGCCGAAAAGGCGGCCAAGTCAGGCAAGCCCGCCGAGGGCAAAAAGCTTTACAAGTCGCCGCAGGGTGGCTGGATCGGCTTTACAGACAAGTATTGGTCGGCGGTCCTCATCCCCGATCAGACCAAGCCTTACGACGCCCAGTTCGAGGTGCTCGGCAAGTCCGCAACCAACGCCAAAGACGTCTATTGGTCCAACTTCCAGCTGGCACCCGTGACGGCGGCCCCTGGACAGACCATCGCCAACGAGTCCCGATTGTTTGCTGGCGCCAAGCAGCCGCAAATCGTCGATGCCTACCGCGACAATCTCAAGATTACCCGTTTCGACCAGATGATCGACTGGGGCTATTTCCACTTCATCACCAAGCCGCTCTTTAAGGTTATCCACGCGCTCTACACGCTGCTCGGCAACTTCGGTTTCGCCGTACTTGCGATCACCGTGATCGTGAAGGGGATTTTCTTCCCCCTGCAAAACAAGAGCTATGAGTCGATGGCCAAGATGAAGAAGCTCCAGCCGCAGCTGGAGGCGCTGCGCAAGGAGGCCGGCGACGATCGCATGAAGCAGCAGCAAGGCATGATGGAGTTGTACAAGAAGGAAAAGATCAATCCGGCCGCGGGTTGCCTCCCCGTTTTGCTGCAGTTCCCCGTGTTTTTTGCGCTTTACAAGGTGATCTTCATCTCGCTCGACATGCGGCACGCGCCGTTCATCGGTTGGATCAAGGATCTTTCGGCACCCGACCCGACGTCGCTGTTCAACCTGTTCGGCCTGCTGCCATTTGGGGTGCCTGAATTCCTCATGGTTGGCGTGTGGCCGCTCATCATGGGCGCGACCATGTGGATGCAGTTCCAGCTGAACCCGCCGCAGCCCGACCCCATGCAGCAGACCATCTTCAACTGGATGCCCGTCATGTTGACGTTCATGATGGCGACCATGCCCGCCGGCCTGATCATCTACTGGTCGTGGTCCAACATCATCTCGTTCGCCCAACAGTATTACATTACCAAAAAGGCTGGCGCCGAGATCCATATCTGGCAGAACCTCAAGCGCATGTTTGGACGGAGCGAGAAGGCTGTGAAACCGGTGTAGCGTGCGGCTGCAGAGATTTCCCAGCGCGCATCATGGAGACCGATAGCAATGAGCGCTCCAGCACGGCTTCCAGGCTTCGCCGGGATCGAGCACATAGGCCTAACCGTGCCAGATTTGGATGAGGCGACACGCTTCTTCGAAAACCTGCTTGGAGCCGAAACGCTATACGATGTTGGCCCCTTCCAAAGCCCTGATGATTGGATGGCCAGCCACCTCGCGGTGCACCCTCGTGCGCGCATCAACAAGATCCGCGTGCTCCGATGTGGCACCGGGCCCGTGCTCGAATTGTTTGAGTTTTCTTCCCCCGACCAAACCACCGCGCTGCCAAAAAACTCCGACCATGGCGGCTGGCATATGGCCCTCTACGTCGACGATATGGATGCAGCCCTCGCAGCCCTAAAAAGTCATGACGTGGCCATCCAATCGGGTCCGGTTGAAATGACGGAGGGGCCCAGCAAGGGCTTGACTTGGCTTTATTTCAAGACGCCGTGGGGCCAGCAAATGGAACTCGTCAGTTATCCGGGCGGTATTGCCGCGTATCAGGGCCAGCGCGAGGTCTGGAGACCGAAGGCGTGAGGCTTGCGGGGCACAGGGGACGGCGAGTGTTCCGTTTTCTATCGGTTACAGCCATGCTGCTTGTTGCGCTGACCATCGCACCGGTGGCCTTGACGCTGTCTGCACTTTGGTTTGCTTGGCGCCTGCTTTCCTACCTCACCGGCACCACCGTTGATGCCGACATCGTCGATTGGCGCCACGACCGGGATTCAGATCATGCGACCGCCAGCGTCGCCTACGCACAAATGCAATTCGTAGACGCTGCCGGGCGCGAACGACTGGTCTCATCGACCGTCGGCATTCCAACCGAACTCACGATGCCCGGGCTCAATCCTCTCCCCGAGGGTCCCGTTCGGCTGCGCTACCGGATGTGGCCATTCCTGGCGCTCGAAGATGACCGCGCAGTCTGGTTTTCAGGGCCAGTCATCCTTCTCGCAACGGCCATCCTCGGGACCATGCTGAAACTGTTGTTTCGATTCACCCCATTGGCCTGGATCATGGGGACCTGAGGCACAACCATGACCGTCGTCATCAGACCCGTCAGGGCGCCCGACCTTGTGGCGGTTCGCACACAGTTGGTCGACACGTGGCATGCCACCTACGACAGCATCTATGGGATCGAGAAGGTCAGAGACATCACGCGGCGCTGGCACGCCTTGGTCAGGCTGGCCGAACAGATTGACCAAACCAATAGCGTTTTCCTGCTCGCGGAGGACGGCGGTCGAGTATTAGCCTCAAGCTACGCCCGCTCTGAACATGGCGCGTCAAAACTTTACCGCCTTTACGTCCACCCAACAGCGCAGCGCCGATCCCTTGGGCGCCGGCTCCTGGCGGAAACGTTCGCGGCGCTGCCGCAGGCCGACGTCCACTACCTGGAGGTCGAACCGCGTAACATAGCAGCCATAAATTTCTACGAGACCCAAGGCTTCAAGCGCACGAGCGACATCCCCGATGAAGCAAACCCCAATTGCCTTGCTGCCTACCTTTACGAGCGCCGCCGTACACCAGTGAAGCAAATCCTCTGATACCAAAGGCAAAAAAATTAACCGTCGGCGCCTCAACGCAAAAAGGCCCCAAGGGGCCTTTTCACGATGCATCGATCGAACGCGTCAAGCGGCCTTTTCTTCGACGCCTGGATCGCGCAGAACGTAACCGCGTCCCCACACCGTTTCGATATAATGCTTGCCACCTGTTGCGGCCTGCAGTTTCTTGCGCAGCTTACAAATGAACACGTCGATGATCTTCAGTTCAGGCTCGTCCATACCGCCATACAGGTGGTTGAGGAACATCTCTTTGGTCAAGGTCGTGCCCTTGCGCAGCGAAAGTAGCTCCAACATCTGATATTCTTTGCCGGTCAAATGAACCCGTTGCTGGTGCACTTCGACGGTCTTGGTGTCGAGATTGACACGCAAATCGCCCGTCTCAATCACTGATTGGGCGTGCCCCTTTGAGCGACGGACAATGGCGTGAATGCGGGCAACAAGCTCATCCTTGTGGAACGGCTTGGTCATGTAATCGTCGGCGCCAAAACCCAATCCGCGCACCTTATCTTCGATACCAGCCAGACCCGAGAGGATCAAAATCGGCGTCTGAACCTTGGAAACACGAAGCGTCTTGAGAACCTCGTATCCACTCATATCCGGCAAGTTGATGTCCAGCAGAATAATATCATAATCATAGAGCTTGCCGAGATCTACGCCTTCCTCTCCAAGGTCCGTGGCATAGATATTAAAGCCCTCGGATTGCAGCATCAGCTCGATACTTTGTGCTGTCGCGCTATCGTCTTCGATCAGTAAAACACGCATGTTAGCCCTCTCTGCTGGCCTGCCAAGGACCGGCTGCCCCATTTTGCCCAACACTTGAACGCGTGACCGACGCCTCACCACTTTCGAAGACGTTAACTTGCAGAAGTTAACAAATCCTAATTTTTCGTTTTTTTACGTGCCTGCGCACGATGGGAACCAAGGGGAGAACGCAACGCCACTTGACACCAGGCGGACGTTTTCAGCGCCGCGCGATACCGGAATGTTAAGAAGCTGACAGGGCCCGACAAGCGTGTCCGATCAATCCCGATCAGTGGAGGTGGGTTAACTGATTTGGGCTTGCGCCAGGAAGAGAAATTTCGCGTTCAGCCATGCGGCGTTGACAGACGGGTCGTCTAGTTGCTTAACCGCAACGTAAAGAGTTAGATGGTAAGGTTATTGGATACGATGGTGATACAGCGGGTGCGGCATAGACATTGTCGATTGTTCGTTCGTAGTTACGGCTGATGCAACGGTCTGGCATAAAAGTTGGCTGGCATAAAAGTTGAGTGTCTCGGTTAGTTCGTAGTGCGTTAAGGATAAGATCATGAAAGCGCGTGACTCAACACTGCGTCTGAAGCGTTTCGATGTTGCCGAACGTGCCCGCAAGGCAGGCGATATGGACGTCATGGTCCGTGATTTCGAGCAGATGATCCTCGACCTAAATCGTCAGGTGACATCCGAAGAAGAACGGACGGGGATTAAAGATCCTACCCACTTCGCCTATTCGACGTTTGCAAAAGCCGCGGCGCAGCGCCGTGATAACCTGATCACTTCGGTGAGCGACTTGCGCCTCAAGCTCGATATCGCCCGCGCGGACCATGATGCAGCCCTCGATGAGCTCCGTCGCCTTGAAGCCGCGGAGCCTCGGGATGCGGGCGGTAGTGATCGTGGCCGTGGACGGGCCGACCGGGCGCAAGCAGCCGCGAACTAAAGCGCGCACAGCTGCAACCTAGCTGTTACGTCGGGACATGAAGCGCGCGGCCGCGGCCAATACGTCGGCGCGTGGCCCGTAAGAACTTAGCGTCGCAAGGGCGTCCACCTCAACCTGTGCGAGCAGTTGCCGTGTTGTGCCGACGCCCGTCAGTGAAAGCAACGTCGCCTTTCCGGCCGCCGCATCCTTGCCCACGGCCTTGCCCACGACAGCCGCATCACCCGTCGCATCAAGCAAATCATCTGATATCTGAAACGCTAGGCCAAGATGCTCGCCATACCGGGCGAGTGTTGCGACGTCAGCGGCACGCTCGGCCAGGATCGGGCCTGCGATACATCCATAGCGAATGAGCGCGCCGGTTTTCATGGCTTGCAAGCGGCGAACGTGATCCACCGTCGCCTGCGCGGGTTCGTCAAGCTTTTCAGCTTCGAGGTCGAGCACCTGCCCACCGACCATCCCGGCCGGACCTGATGCCTTGGCAAGCTCAGCAGTGAGCCGCATGCGAACGGCCGCCGACGCCGCAACCCGATCCGCGAGGATTTCGAATGCGAGGGTCAACAAGGCATCCCCGGCCAGTATGGCGGTCCATTCATCGTAAGCCTTCCAGACGGTTGGCCGCCCACGACGAGTCTCGTCGTTGTCCATGGCCGGAAGATCATCGTGGACCAAGCTGTAGCAATGGATGCACTCCAGCGCCGCTGCCACGTCCAGCGCGGCATCAGCGTCTGCATCGAACAGGCGAGCCGTTTCCATGACCAGGAACGGCCGGAAACGCTTGCCGCCGCTCAACACGGCATGTTTCATTGCTGCACCAAGGCGCGGCGGCACGTTAACATCTGCGAGGCAGGCGACAAGGCGCGCCTCCACGGCTGTTTGTGCCGCAGCCAAGCGCATGTTGAAGTCGGAATTTTCAGGCATGGACTGTCCGGAAACCGCGTTGTGTCGCAGAGTGGCCGCGTTCGACCCTCAAGGGAAGTGCGACCGATCATGGTGCAAGACCTGTGGTGCCAAAATGGTGCGCATCAAACTGAGGGAGACGTGACGGCATGAAGGATAGCCCCGCACCTCCGGGCGACAACGGTGAGCGGCCGGAGCTGGTGCCACCAATGGCGCCGTCATCCATTCCAACCCTTACTACTCAACCAACCATCCCGATTTGGTCAACATCTCCAACCTCTCGGCCGCCAAACGCGCTGGCGCCCCCGGCGTCGGCCACGCAACGCCGCCGTCTTTGGGTTGTTCGCCGCGTGTTCAAGTGGCTGTTTATTTTTGCAATGGCGTGGGCGTTCGCCCTGTTTGGGCTTGTTGTCGCCTATCGGTCAGTCACCCCGCCCATAACTGCGACCATCCTCGGGCAGCGTCTCAGCGGTCAACAGATCTCGCAGCGCTGGATACCCCTCGATCAGATGTCACCGAACCTGATTTCAGCTGTCATCGCCAGTGAGGATTCAGGTTTTTGCCGTCATCGTGGCGTCGATTGGCGCGAGTTGGCCGAGGTGGTCGAAAGCGCTCGGGATGGGACGACCGCTCGTGGCGGCAGTACGATCCCCATGCAAACGGTCAAAAATTTGTTCCTCTGGTCATCGAAGAGCTACCTGCGCAAGGCGCTGGAGATCCCAATTACTCTGGTGGCTGATCCTATCTGGGGCAAACGCCGCACGCTTGAGATCTATCTCAACATTGCGGAATGGGGACCGGGCGTGTTTGGGGCGGAGGCAGCTGCGCAGTACCATTTTAAAAAATCCTCGGCCCGGTTGACTGAGATGGAAGCGGCCTTGTTGGCCGCGGCGTTGCCAAGCCCGATCGCGCGGGACTCAGGTGATCCCGGTGCCCAGCAGCAGCGCTTGGCCCAGCGCCTGGTGGAGCGCATGCGTCAATCACCGGCCGCACGGTTGGCGTGTCTGGCATAAGCTCATTGATCAGGCCCTATGCTCAAGCCACGAGCAGGCGGAAAAGGGCCGACGCTCAACGGCCCAACGGTGCTGCAAACGTGGCAACGGTGGGTGTGACGAGGATCGCCCCAGGCGGCCGGGATTGCGGATTGCGCATGGCAAGGCGTGCCAACGTCGGAGGTTTCGTTTTGGCCACCGCAATGGCCGACGAGACGGGCGACGAGACGGGCGGGCCTTGATAACGGTAATGGCCCGTCATTTTATCAACGAACAGTCCGTCTTCGAGTTGCACGCCAAAGCCACGATTATGAATGATCATCAGCCGTCCCGATGGGGCGATCACGTCCGATACGATCGCGATGTGCGAGGTCGAAGTGCGGTTCTGGGGCCGGTAATAGGTGACGATGTCGCCGGGAAGATAGTCCTCGGCAAAGTCTGTGACGGGCAGCGTCTCGCCGAAGCGCGCCAAAAACACGCGCAGCGTTTCCGTGCGCCGGTGGTCGATGCTGCTATCGCCACGGCCGATCCGGGCTCGTTGAACTTCAAACTGCAAGTCAATGCCAAGGCTGCGGTAGGCACGGATGACGACATCGCTGCACACGCCGTAGAACGGCGAAACGTCACCGCCCGGATACGCAATGCGCACATATCGCGCCTGATACACGGCAACGCCGGCTGTCTGGTGCTTGGCGGCCGCAACCAATGATGTGGCAAAATCTGATGGATTTAGGATTGCGGATGCAGCCGGTGGTTCTTGTGCTGTGCACTGGGTTGCATCAGCCGCGCGAGGTATCGGCACCAGGGCCACAACAGGTTGCTGTAGGCTGGGCTGCTGCAGAGCGGCGAGGTCCGATGGCAGGGAATCTGCGGGCGGGGCGTGCAGAAGCGCAGGCGTCCCAAGATGCAGGCGCAGCTCAGGCAACTCCACAGATGGCAACTCCACAGATGGCACCTCCACAGATGTCACCACCGGTAGGCTCGGCAAGGCTGAGGGATAGCGTAATGCAACAAGCTGAATGGAACCTGGCCGGGTAACGAGGACCGTTGGTGGGGTCGCTGGCCGCGACAACGGCTGCTGCAAGGTCGTCAGTCGACGCTCAACCTGCTCTGGCGTGAGCGGCAAATTATAGGACGCCACGGGACCTGTCGGAGCGGTCCCAGTGATAGATTGTGGCCCCCGCGAAATGGCGTAGCCGAGCATGAACAACGGCAGCATCGCAACCGCCGCCAGCGCGCCGCGCATAGCAGTCCGAGAACGAACATGAGCCGACGGACCGACCCCCTCAAGCCGGCGGGCGGCACGCGCACGCGTCGGCAATGACGTCCGATAAGCGACCGTCGCACGGGGTAGAACTTGCCAGTCAAACGACAACGCGGGCTTGCCAACCACCACGGGTTTGCCAGCTCCGACGTGTGAAACAGGAGGGTGAGGGACCTTTTTGGGTCGCGACTTTGCTTGCCTGTCGCAAATATGCGGCGGCGGACCACCGTGATGCCTGCGGCGACGTGGCCCCGCCGGCACGGCCGCGAACGCGCTTCGGTCCTTACCGGACAAGGCTCCCGAGCCGCTTTTGCCAGACTGGCGACGCACACACACCCTCATAACGCGCCCGAACCGACGGG
>JANNXS010000009.1:0-3937 GCA_031409695.1 Hyphomicrobiaceae bacterium | reverse complement strand
ACCAGGGCTATGGCGACGGCTACATCTACGACCACAACACCCCCGAGGGGTTTTCCGGCCAGAACTACTTCCCCGACGACTTCAAGGACCGCCCGCAGTTCTACGATCCGCCTGAGCGGGGTTTCGAGCGTGATATCCGCAAGCGCCTCGCCTACTTGCAGGGGATGCGCCATAGGCGGGGAGAAACAAACGAGTGAATGCCAATCCTAGACCCCGTGAGTGCCGCCCGTGACCCTTTCCCTGATCGTTTGCATGGCACGCAACGGCATCATCGGCCGCGCCGCTGGCATGCCTTGGCGCATGCCGAGCGACCTGAAACACTTCAAGGCTGTGACCATGGGCAAACCATGCATCATGGGCCGCAAAACCTTCTTTTCGCTTCGTAAGCCGCTGCCGGGGCGTCCACACGTCGTCATTACGCGAGACGCAGGCCAGGTTACGCGTATTCAGGCCGCGTTCGAACCGGGAGCGCCGCCCTGCCATGTCGTCGACAGCCTCGCCAAGGCCATCGAAATCGCAAAGACTTACGCGCCCGTCGAGGTCATGGTCTGCGGCGGCGGCGAAATCTACGCGCAAGCCTTGCCACTGGTGCAGCGCGTTTACCAAACCGTTCTTTCAGCCGATATTGACGGTGATACGCGTTTCCCGATGCTTTCAGCGGCCGAATGGCGCGAGACGTCACGGACGCCCCTTGTCACCGGTCCGAAGGACGACTACGCGGCAGACGTCATTGTCCACGAGCGCAGATAAAGGAGCCGCGCCCCGCCGCGCGCACGCATCCATGCCGAAATCAGCGTCCAAGGGCATCAAGGCTTCATCGACCGCCAAGGCTTCGTCAAAGGCTCCGTCACAGCGCATGTTGCGGGTCGGTGAGCTGGTGCGTCACAAGCTGGCCGAAATGCTCGCACGGGGCGAGGTTCACGACGATGTCATCGCCTCAAGCGTGATAACTGTGCCCGAGGTGCGGCTGTCGCCTGACTTGAAACTGGCGACGGTCTACATCATGCCGCTTGGTGGCAAAGATATCGCGCCGGTGCTGGCCGCCCTGGAGCGCAACAAGACCTATTTTCGCCGCGAAATCGCACACACTTTGCGGCTCAAATATGCGCCTGACTTGCGTTTTCGCAAAGATGAGACCTACGAGGAGGCTGAACGCATCGACAAGCTTCTCGCCAGTCCCAAGGTGCGGCAGGATACCGAGAAGCCCTGACTGGGCTGTTATTTTTCACCAAAGACGTAGCCGCCACCCCGCACTGTGCGGATCGGATCGATCTCGTCTTCCTGAACCAGTGCTTTGCGTAACCGACCGATGTGCACATCGACCGTGCGTTCATCAACATCGCCGTCGCGACCCCAGACGCCGTCAATCAATTGCTGCCGGGTGAGGACGCGGCCTCTGTTTTCCATCATAAACAGGATCAGCTTGAACTCTGTCGGCCCAAGGCGCAGGTCGCGGTGGCCGCGACGCACACGATGGGCCGTACGATCGAGTTCAACGTCCGCAAACGTCAGCACTTCGGCCAACAAATCGGGCGTAGCCCGGCGCAACAGTGCCTTGATCCGGGCCATCACCTCGTTGACCGAAAACGGCTTGACCACATAGTCATCGGCACCGGTTGAGAGGCCGCGGATGCGATCTGCTTCCTCGCCGCGTGCCGTCAGCATGATAATCGGCAACGTACGCGTCCCAGGGCGCTGGCGAATGCGTCGGCAGAGTTCGATACCGCTTACCTCAGGTATCATCCAGTCAAGTAGCATCAGCGCAAACTGCTCTTCCGCTAACGCCTCCTCTGCCGCAGTTCCGGTCATTGCGACGCGTACACTGAAGCCGGCTGCCTCAAGATTATATCGCAACAGCTCGACGAGTGGCATTTCATCCTCGACGATGAGGATCGATGGCATTGTGTTTCCGTGCCGACAGCACGTCTCCTTGAAGTTGGCACAAATTCATAGGCTTAAGATCTGCGCTCGTCTGGGTACAACGCGCTTCCCTTCATTTCGGCGGGCGGAAACGGTTTGTAAGGCCGTCGCGCGCAAGGGTTAGTTGATCATCAACGTGCTTGTCTCGTCTCCCTTTGGGCGTTCCCCAACAGGCAGCACGCCGTGAACGAGAAAGTGGATGTTTTCGGCAATGTTGGTTGTGTGATCGCCGATACGTTCGATGTTCTTGGCGCCGAAGATCAGGTGCGTGCACATCCCGATGCTCCTGGGGTCTTCCAGCATGTAGGTGAGCATCTCGCGAAACAGGGAATTATAAAGCCGGTCTATCTGAGCGTCGTCGTGCCAAACGGCTATCGCCTTCACGGCATCGCGTGCAGCGTAGGCATCCAGGACGTCTTTCAACTGACTGAGCCCGTGTTCGGACATATGCCCGAGGCCCGTCAGAAGCGATTTGGGCGGAGATTCATTGGCAATAACGATCGCACGTTTGGCAATGTTTTTAGCGAGATCGCCGATCCGTTCGAGGTCTCCGGCAATTTTGATAACCGTCATGACATGGCGCAAATCGTCTGCAATCGGCTGGCGCCGCGCGATAATCCGGATCGCTTGATCCTGCACGGATCGCTCAAGAGCGTCGATTGCTGCATCGCTTATAACAGCAGCCATCGCGCGTACGGGGTCGCGCCGCTCGAGAGCCGAAATAGCATTGGTCAGCAGCTGCTCGCAGTGTCCGCCCATCTCAGCGATCGTACGATCAAGCTCAGATAAGTCGGCGTCAAAGGAGGACACGATGTGGGGCATACTAGGGCCACGTCCTTGGTTGATGCACCGCCACGCTGAACCGCCTCGTCGTGGCATTTTGGAGTTGCGCACACGATCAAAACCATGAACGCGAAGCCAAAACCAGTTGCTACCACAAATCAAAGCACAAAACCGTTAGTGCCACACGTTAACCACGGCCGTTCGGGAATTTACATTCAAGACTTTACGGCACCATTCGATATCACTTTTGCGGCGGCGGGCTCCTGCAAGGGAGCTGAATTCAATCCCAGCGCACCATTAAGTGTAACTCAGTCGAGGCCAGCGCAACACGTGCCACCACCAGAACCTCGATCAAATCAGCAAGCCCTAGTTCTGTGAAACCTATGTGACACCCGATCCGGCCGAGCCACAGTTACGGGACGTGACCGCGGGCGAAGGCGTAGGATCTTGGGTTTCTGCCTGCTTAGCGCACCGGCGTGAAATCGCGCATCTTGCCGGGGTTCAGCAAGCCATGTGGATCGACCTCGCGCTTGAAGCCCAGTTGGTCTGCGTCGACGCGTTTGTGGCGGCTGCCCTCCTCAAGTGTGTAGACGTGCGGGTTGGCAATGAACACGCCGTGCTTCTCATGTAGCGCGATAATCTCGGCCAACCGCTCAGGCGTCGAGTAGTGCACAATTGGCAGCCCCGATGCGGTCAGCCGCCCGCCGAAGCGGATGAACTCGAGGTGCGGCAAAACCTCGCCCGGGAACATGTCATGCATCTCGCGCACGCTCTCTTGCAGGCGATCGTTGGGATAGAGGCACTGAAGATAGGTGACCGTGCGGTCGACCTTCAGCAGCTGCAAGGTTGTGTGGTTCCAAGTGTACTCATAAAGCGGCTCGGAGCCGGGGCTTTCATCGAAAGGACGCTCTAACGTGACGGTGCCGCGGCCGCCAAGCGTCGTTTTGAAGGCCTCCATAGACTGCTCTGCGATCATTGCGATCAGGATCGCTTTGCTGTCGGGGCAGCGGCTTTTGATGTCGCGGAAATAACCCGGGATTGGCCACATGATCGGTGTCATCAGCTTTTTGACGATCCCGTCGGACAACGCTGCTTCATGGCCGACCTTCACCGCATCAAAAAAGTCGTCGAAGGCGACGATGACTTCGACCCAGGGCCACGCTGGCGCCAGGGGCATTTCGAGTTCTGTGAGGATGCCCGTGGTGCCGTAGGCGCGGTTAACTTTTTGTGCAGC
>JANNXS010000008.1:0-1724 GCA_031409695.1 Hyphomicrobiaceae bacterium | reverse complement strand
GGCTGTTCAACCGGGTGCTGGCGGGTGGGGCGAGGGCGGCGGGGTTGAAGGGGTGGGGGTTGGAGGTGGGGGCGCGCGCGGACCTCCTAGTGCTCGATGCCAGCGGCGAGCCGGCAGACGTAGCGCTCGACGCGCTTGTGTTCTCGAGCCCCGGTCGCGCGTTCAGCAGCGCGTGTGTTGCGGGCCGAGGGACCATGAGAGTCGATGACCAAACTGAGCTATCGAAACGGAGCGAGCGGGCATGAACAAGCGACCGATCGAAGAAGCACGCGACGCCGACCTGCGTCTGTCGCACGTGGCCCTATTGCGCGCAGCCGAGCGCGCGAGAGAACTGGCCGCGGCAACTGGCACGTTGCTTGTGGTTAGCCGCAATGGATTCATCGAACACATTCACCCGCGAACGGGCCAGACGATTAAGGCGCAGGAGCGAGATGTACCTCACGGAGACGAGGTCTAACGAACGGGGCAGGAATTCGTTAGCGCCGCGATGGATCAAGCGCAACGGCTACGAACCGAGCTGAATGGCCTGACGCGCGCTGAGTTGAGCTATTGCGTCGTCGAGCATCTTGTCGGGATCGTTCGGCTGTCTGACTCTTTCGAACGCAGCAACGAGGTCTTCTCTAGTTAGCAAGATCGCCTTGTGGGTCTGTAACTCATCGGCCTGGGCTGCGATTTGATCTCGCGGTAGCGCGCAGACCAGCACAGCGTCGATACGTGGGCGGTGCCCGCTTGATTGCAACGCCTTCGAAAGCGCCCCGCGTCTGTCCACCAGCTTGCCAAGCTTGGCGGAGAAATCCGCGATCCTTGTTGTGCACTCAACGATTGCGAGCTTTCCTCCTGGTGTCGAAACAACTACATCGGGTGAGTCTGTCTCCAACTGAACTGCGGGACTAAATCCCAGCAAGAACAAGAGAGCGGCTACGCCAACTTCGAAGCGCATGCTGTCTGATGGCTCAAGGACCGCTTGCTTAATCATCCGCAGATCTTTGTCGAAGTGCTGGACGGCAATCAGGCGGCTGTTCCCGGCCTTCGCAGGATCAATGAACCATTGCCTCCGAACAGTGCTGCCGCCAATCATCAAAATCGCCAACGCTGAATCAGATCGCTGCAGCGCTACCGATGCAACGCCTACCCTCCGGCCATTGCGCGCCCGTTTCCAAGTGATCTCGGACGCGACTTGCCGCCGAGTGACGAGTGCATCTCCAGGAGCTGCGCGTACCGCCAAACCAACCCGACCGACGTCGAATTTCGGGTGAGCGTGCAACGTGAGCGTGAGCCTGTCATTGGCGAGGTGGCATTCAGAAAAAATCAGATCTACCGGCGGGCCAACGCGAATCCTGATTGACGGATAGCTCACTCCCCCTGATGGATCAACGAAGCCAAGCCAGCCAGCAACGTCGGCGAGCCCATCAAATGGAGGAATCGCCCGACGCAGTGCGTTGTCGATACCAGCTACATCAATTGGCGCTGGCAGAGGCGTTCGGCCACCAATGATTTGCAGATGCAGATCTGAAAACCATCGGTCGCGATAAGTCATCTCCGAGTGGAAGTCGTAGGACCCCTCTTTGTGTAGAGCCAGCGCCTGCCCGTAGACCTCTACCGACCCTTGAAGCGCTCGATCTATGGTGCGAAGAACTGACTTCTTGGATTGTGCTGTGAGCTGAAGCTGCCCAGCGTGGAGTTGCGCTGTCTCAGTACGGAAACTCATATCCCGAGCAAATGGA
>JANNXS010000007.1:0-3288 GCA_031409695.1 Hyphomicrobiaceae bacterium | reverse complement strand
CGGCACGCCTTTGTTGCCGGTGACCTGTCGCAGGTAGAGGGTTTCCGATTTCGGATGCATGTGCGCCAGCAACGACAGAAAGAGCGGCGTTGCACTTGCCAGCTCGTTGCACTCTTTCGGATCGGCGACGACGTTGCTCGGCCGCCAGTCGCACAGGCTGCCTTTCTTGGGCTGGTAAAGGAACCGCAGGTCGCCGAGGGTATCGTGCTTGGGTGGATTTGCGCCGAACGCTGTCGCAATCCGCTGAGCCTGGCTGTCGCGCTCGTTTCGCGACAAACGCATCGGACCGGGCGGAGGCGAACCAGTGAAGAGGTCGATGAGGCGGCTGCCGGCAGCGTTGGTGAGGGGTCGATGCAGCAGGCTATACAAGGCGCCCGTGCCGTAGCCGGCGATTTCAAGCGCGAGCCACAACAGCAGCGCCGCCGCCTGCAACAACCAATAGCGGCGTCGAAAGAGGCCCTGAACAAACTGGATCATGTGATGCGCTCCGCGATCAAACCGCACGGTTGCGCGCGGCCGCGTGAAACTCTCACAGTCTCGCGGCCGACTTCGAGCTTGCGCGTCGGGGGGCCGATAGCGATCACGCGGCAACTCGACATGAAGCGATCCCCATCGCTTCTGCGAACTTTTTGCTGGCATCACCGTGGGCCTATCGTCGGGTCATTCGATCAGATGACGAGGCAGCGACGTGAACGAGATTCCTTCAACTGCGGAAGCCGGCCGAAATCTGCCATCCGATTACTATGATCGCTTCGATATCTGCGTAACGGATGATGGCAGCAAGCAATACAGCCTGCCGCACACGCTTGGCGCAACTGTGCTCGCGCTGATGAGCGGGCCCAAAGCGATGCTTTGCGTCGGTGCGTTGGCAGCGGTCATCGCGATCATCTCTCCCGTCACTGACCCGCAGTCTCCACTCACGCGGACATGGCTCTACATCGCACTACTGTTTTTGCTGCTTCATCTCGTGGGCGCGGCCATTGTCATGCTGTTCGCGCTGATCACCGGAACGCGCAAACTTACACGTATTGCGATCCGCGAGGACGGCCTCGTCTGGAACGATCGTCACTTTTTTCCCGTCGAGCACATCTGGTCGACCGGCTACGGCACGACAACCAATGAGGGCAAGCCCGACGAGGTGTTCGAGCCTCTGGTGACCGTGCAGATCGGCACGCAGAAAATCGTCCTCGCCGAAGGCCTCGACGTCGCCAGCGCAAAACTCTTCATGCGGCTCTTCAGCGACGACGTGCGCCGCTACTGGCACCGACACAACTGATCAAGAATTCCGTCACCATGACGGATGCGCGTGGTCGGCCGCGACAGCCGACACATCGAAAGTCGCAAAAGTGCGGCTGAACATAGGAGACTGCTCCATGCCCCTGTTCGAATGGCTGAAAGACAAAGCCGAGGCCGACAAGAAAGACGGCGTGCCGCCGCTGACCAGCACTGGTGCCGCCGGCCTCACTCAGGAGGAGGTCAATTGGTACAACGCGAACTACGGTTCGTGAGGTTGGAACGCGGGTCGCCGGCCTCGTGCGGGCGGCCCGGATCACGGAGATCAAGATGATCTGGCAAGATGCATTGTGGTGTGAGTGTTGTGGTCGTCGACGCACCATCGACGGCGACTATTGGGAGCCTTCGACGGATGGCACCTACAGTTGCTGTGAACCCAACCGCAGGCAACGAGTGATCGACGCTTAAACGGCATAGGGTCGAACACCGGTGCCTCTGGGAGCCTCTCCCAGAGGCGCTACCGAGATTTCATTTTCGACGGCGCACATCTCGGCAGCACCATAGCAAATTCCGGTTTATCTTCGCACGGGAATGTGTTATATAATGTTGGTATATACAGCGGATACCATGCAGAACGTAACATGACAACCCAACGCGACCGCGCCCTGGCCCTGCTCGGCAGGCAGAGCATCATGCGCCTCTCCGACCTGACCGCCGCCGGCATTCATGCCGCCAGTCTGGCGCGGCTCGTCGATGACGGCATCATCGTGCGCGCGGGACGCGGCCTCTACGAACTCGCCGATGCCGAAGTGTCGCTTTCCCACAGCCTCGCCGAGATGGCGGTGCGCGTGCCGAAGGGTGTCGTGTGTCTCGTGTCGGCGCTCGCCCATCATGAAATCACACTGCAGAACCCGCGCACGGTCTGGATGGCGATCGGGCTCAAGGACCGCACGCCGAGGATCTCCCATCGCGCGGTTCGCTTCGTGCATTTCGGCGAAGCCGCCATGGAAGCCGGCATAGAGCGCATCCGCATCGACGGCGTCGAAGTGAAGGTATTCTCTGCCGCCAAGACCATCGTCGATTGCTTCCGCTACCGCCGCATCGTCGGGCTCGACGTGGCGCTGGAAGCGCTGCGGCTCGGCGTGCGCTCCAGGAAGGCCACGCCCGACGAGATCGTGCGAATGGCCAAGGCGCTGCGCATCTGGAGCGTGCTGCGACCCTATCTCGAAAGCGTAGTCGCCGATGACACGTAAGCCCGTCAATCTCCCGGCCTCGGTTGCCACGCGGCTGCGCAATGTCGCCGCTGCAAAAAGTATCGATCTCGCTTTCGTCATGCGCCGCTACGCCATCGAACGTCTGCTTTATCGGCTGAGCATGTCGCCCGAGCGTGACCGCTTCGTGCTCAAGGGCGCCATGCTATTCACCGCATGGCTGCCCGATCCCTTCCGGCCCACGCAGGATCTCGACCTGCTCGGCTTCGGTGATGCGGCCGTGCCGATGATCGCGGAACGTATCGCGGCGGTGTGTCGGGTGATTGTTCCCGACGATGGCCTCGTGTTCGATGTTGCGACCCTCAGGGCGGAGCCGATCCGCGGCAACCAGGAGTACGGCGGCGTCCGCGTGAAGCTCACCGCGCGCCTCGCGCGCACGCAAATCCCCGTGCAGATCGACATCGGTTTCGGTGACGCAGTCACGCCCGGCATCGTCGATCTCGTTTTTCCCGCGCTGCTTGATGCCCCGGCCCCAACTGTGCGCGCCTACCCGAAGGAGACCGTTGTCGCAGAGAAACTCCACGCCATCGTCGTGCTCGGTGCCGTCAACACGCGCATCAAAGATTACTACGATCTGCTGGCGCTCGCTCGGCTGTTCGAATTCGACGGCGCGACAGTGCGCGATGCCATCGCCGCCACCTTTTCGCGGCGGGGCACAGCATTGCCGACGGATACGCCGATTGGATTGTCCTCGGAATTCACGCGCGATCCGCAGAAGGTGTCCCTGTGGCAGGCCTTCACCAGCCGCGAGGCGCTGCTGCTCGAGCCGGGTGACCTCGTCGGC
>JANNXS010000006.1:0-5571 GCA_031409695.1 Hyphomicrobiaceae bacterium | reverse complement strand
GACACTTCAACCGGAGATCCTTTATGAAAACTGTCGGCCGTTCCCTGGTCCTCGCACTCGCGCTGGCAACCGCCGCCGCGAGCTTCTCATCGTCTGCGTCTGCCTATGGGCACGGCGCACCAAGTTGGTCGTGCAAGCGCTACTGCTCGTCGTGGGGCTGGTGTGGCTGGGGCGCTAACAAACACAAATGCTGTAAGGCTTGGTCGTGCCATTAAAGCCGTAGTGTATGACCGACGTCCGCCATAACGACCCTCTCAGCTAGCTTTTCTTAGCTCCTCGGCCAAAGGCTTTGCCCGCAGGCCGAGGAGATGGCATGCAGCAAACACCAGATCGGCACGGTTGAGCGTATAAAAGTGAAACTGGCGGATTCCTTCGTCGACGAGATCCGCACACTGTTCAGCGGCGACGGCCGCCGCCACAAGATGAGATGACTTTTCATCCGCATCGAGGCCTTCGAACTTGCGGGCCAGCCATGGCGGGATCGATGCGCCGGTGCTCTTGGCAAACTTCGCCACCTGTTTGAAGTTATGGATCGGCACGATGCCCGGCAAAATCGGACACCAGATGCCAGCGGTGCGGCAGCGTTCGACAAAACGCAGATAGTGCGCATTGTCGAAAAAGAACTGGGTGATGATGCGAGTGGCACCTGCGTCCACCTTGCGTTTCAGATGGTCGATATCGCTTTGCAGGGACGTACTTTCCGGATGCATTTCCGGGTAACCACCGACCGAGATGTCAAAACCGCCGATTTTCGCGATGCCTTCGACGAGGTCAGAGGCTTGCGCATAGCCGCCCGCGTGCGGCTCATAGCGCGAGCCGACGCCGCCTGCCGGATCGCCACGCAACGCAACGATATGGCGAACGCCTGCCGTCTTGTAGTCGTGCACGACGGCGTCCACTTCGGCCCGCGTGGCGCCAACGCATGTCAGGTGCGCAGCCGGTGCGAGCGTGGTTTCACCGACGATCTTCGACACGGTGTTGTGCGTGCGTTCGCGCGTCGAACCACCAGCGCCATAGGTGACAGACACAAACGTCGGGCCAAGCGGTTCGAGCCGCCGGATCGCCGCCCAAAGGGCCTGTTCCATGGTTTCATTCTTCGGCGGAAAGAATTCAAACGAGACCTGAATCTCGCCGGAACCGAGCAATCGGCTCTTCTTTTGTGCAATCTGGGTCACGCGACGCGCTCCAATGTGCGGGGCTTATTGGCTGAGGCTGTGGTTTGCCCAGGGCCAGTTTGTCCAGGGCTAGCTTGTCCGGGGCCAGTTTGCCCGGGCTCGGTCTGGGCGGTCGCAAGCCACAGGGAAACGGTAAGCTTGTCTTTTTCACGTACCGCTTTTGGCTTCAGATGCTTGGCGGTAATCGGGCCAAGGCCCGCGTCGCCGAGCCATTGTCGAATTTGCTCGTCGGCAAACCCAAGCCGCGCATGGGCGTTGGAGTCACGCAGGTACTCAAGAGCGTGTGGCGCGAAATCAACGATCAACAAGGCGCCACCCGGTGCGAGAATGCGGACGGCCTCCTGCACCGCGCGTTGCGGATCGGCGAGAAAATGCAGGACCTGATGCATGACAACGATGCCGGCTGAGCCATTGGCCAGTGGTAGGTCGAATAAATCGCCCTGGCGCACCTGCGCATGGGCGACGCCGGCTCCGTCGAGCTTTGTACGCGCATACGAGAGCATCGCCGGGCTCAGATCGAAGCCTATGCCACGCTCATAGTGTTGTGATAGCAACTCCAAAACGCGCCCGGTACCAGTGCCGAGATCAACCAGCAGATCCGTTTTACGCGCGCCGATGGCCCCGGAAATGGCAGCTTCGACGTCTTTCTCGTCGACATAGAGCGACCGTATCTTGTCCCAGTCGGCCGCGTGCTGATCGAAATAGGCTTGTGCCGCGGCTTCGCGATCTCGTTTGACGACATCGAGGCGCAGGAGATCCCGCGCGACCGTCGTGTCGGCCGGATCAAGGCAGCCGAGCAAACGGGACGCGACGCCATCACGAGCCGCTCTGTCAGCCAGATGGAAAAACACCCAACTGCCCTCGGGCGCTCGGTCGATGAGACCGGCTTCATTCAGCAACTTCAGGTGCCGCGATAGGCGGGGCTGGCTTTGGCCGAGAATGCGGGTCAGATCCTTCACAGTCAAAGGACCCGAGCGCAGCAGTGCCAGAATACGCAGGCGCGTCGGCTCAGCCGAAGCTTTGAGCGCGGCAACCAAGGAATGTGCAGTTTCCAAGACCATGAGCTTTGAGATATCAGTGAAAGCAAGATGATACAAGCATATAAGGATATCTTTATGTGTCAATAGAGACCGGCCGCGCGCGGGGACCAAACGCAAGATGCGCTACACGAGGGCATTCGAGGATTGGGAAATCCGTCGCCGTGCTGCCGCTAGCCCGTCTGCCGCTAGCCCGTCTGCCGCTTGTGACGAACACCTTAGCTGCCTGCGACCTCCCGCTTGATTGTTGCACCGCGCTCGGACGTGCTACCGCGTTGCTTCTGAAAGTATGATCAGGAGTCGGGTCGTGGACAGTTTTTCGCTCAGCAGCTTCTTCCATGCGAGCTTGGCCGAGGCCGACCCGGAATTGGCTGGAACCATCACGCGCGAACTTGGCCGTCAGCGCAACGAAATCGAGTTGATCGCGTCTGAAAACATCGTCTCGCGCGCGGTCATGGAAGCCTGTGGTTCCGTGATGACCAACAAGTACGCCGAGGGCTATCCAGGCAAGCGCTACTACGGCGGCTGCCAGTTCGTCGACCAAGCCGAAACCCTCGCCATTGAGCGGGCAAAGGCGCTGTTTGGCTGTAAGTTTGCCAACGTGCAGCCCAACTCTGGCAGCCAGATGAACCAGGCCGTCTTCCTCGCGCTACTGAAGCCGGGCGATACCTTCATGGGTCTCGACCTCAACTCGGGCGGCCACCTGACACACGGCTCACCCGTCAACATGAGCGGCAAATGGTTCAACGTCGTCGGCTACGGTGTGCGCAAAGACACCCAGCGGATCGACCTTGATGAAGTCGAGGCGCTGGCCTTGAAGCACAAGCCGAAGCTGATCATTGCTGGCGGCACGGCGTACTCGCGCGAGTGGGATTGGGCACGGTTCCGCAAGATTGCCGACGCTGTCGGTGCCTATCTTATGGTGGATATGGCGCACATCGCAGGCCTGGTTGCCGGCGGCGCGCACAGCTCGCCTGTGCCGCATGCCCACATCGTCACGTCGACAACGCACAAATCACTGCGCGGGCCGCGTGGCGGCCTCATCCTGACCAATGACGAAGACCTCATCAAGAAAATGAACTCGGCCGTTTTTCCGGGCCTCCAAGGTGGTCCGCTGATGCACGTGATTGCGGCCAAAGCCGTCGCCTTCAAGGAGGCGCTGCAGCCAGAGTTCAAGGCCTACGCCCATCAGGTGGTCAAGAACGCGCAGACCCTGTCCGAGACGGTCAAAAAGGGCGGCTACGATATTGTCACTGGCGGCACCGACAATCACCTGCTGCTGGTTGATTTGCGGCCAAAGAAGCTCACGGGCAAGGCCTCGGAAATCGGCCTCGGCCGCGCGCACATCACATGCAACAAGAATGGCGTACCTTTCGACGAAAAGAGCCCGTTCGTCACCTCGGGTATTCGCCTCGGCACGCCGGCCGGCACGACACGCGGGTTCAAGGAAGCCGAATTCCGCGAAGTCGGCGAAATGATCGTCACGGTGCTCGATGGCTTGGCCAAGAATGGCGACGCTGGTGACGCGCAGCTGGAAAATCGCATCCGCGAGCAGGCCATGGCACTGTGCGAACGCTTCCCGATTTATTGAGGTTTGGACCGAACGGTGCCGGTGGCCGTGCCGGCGTATAGCGCTAACCCGATCCGGGCATCGTGAATGGCGATCCCAGGTCATCCGTCGTGCTCTCAGCAGTCGCCACAAGTCCGGGTGCGGCCAAGTTCAGATCCCCACCCGCTACTTCACTTCGATCATCATGACATGGGTGGGCGTGTCGCCGATATTTTCGCCGATGTGCGTCTGAGCATCTGACCACATGACATCACCGGCCTTGAATTCCCGGATCATGATCTTTCCATCAGGAAGCGTGACGCGGCGCTTGAACGGTCCAAGCGCAACGAGGACGAAGGTCGGGTGGCGGTGCAGGTGTGTTTTCTCGCCGGGCTGATCGCGGTATTCCAAAACGCGAACTTTCTCGTTCTCGATTTTTGCCTTATACTTGTCGCCATCGGTATGGGTTGGATCTTGGGCCGATGCCGGGATGTTCAACGCCAGTAAAATAATGGGGACGATGGACCACGTTTTCATGGCAGGTGGCTTCCTTTGGGGTTGCAGGTCTCCGACGTCCGCTTGTCGTTCGCACACAGGTTTGAGTTGACAGCACTGGCATGCTGCCGTTCGTGTCGAGGCAAGGACGCGTGAGTTGTGCGGACTGACGTCGCAGTCGACAGCAGAGATAAGCGGGCAACCGAGCCTCGAATAGCCGCAGAACCGCGGAATAGGGCCGCGAAAGCGCAGAGCCGAAGCACTTGCACCGCGTTGGGCCATGTCATGTATGATTGGAACGATCTGAAATACTTGGTGGCCGTTGCGCGCCACGGCAGTACGCTGGCGGCCGCTCGGGCCTTGGCGGTCAATCAATCGACGGTGCAGCGGCGTCTCGCCGAACTCGAGCGCCAACTGGGGCACGTTCTGGTCGAGCGGCTTGCATCCGGCTATCGGCTGACAGCGCTAGGCGACGCGATGCTACCCTATGCTGAGAGCGTCGCGTCTGCCGCCGAGGCGTTTGAGCGCCACCTGCAAGATGCTCTGCGCAGCAACAATGGCACCGTCCGCTTGACCTGCCCTGAACCGATTGCAATTCGACTTGCGCAATCAGGGCTGCTGGAGCGCTTTGGCATCCGCCACCCAGGTCTCAAGATCGAATTTGTTCTCAGCGATCGATACATTGATCTGACCAAAGGTGAAGCCGACGTGGCCCTGCGATCTGGCGACACGGATGACAACGAACTGGTTGGTCGCAAAGTGGCAGACTCGATCTGGGCGATTTATGCGAGCAAGAGTTACATCGCCCAGCATGGCGCGCCGACATCTATCCAGGAACTTCGCGGCCGACCGCTGATCGGCTTTAGCGAGTCCTTGAATAAGCACCGCCTGGCAGTGTGGTTACGCGACATCGCGCCAGACGCGAGTTTCGTTGTACGAAGCACAAGCGTTCTTGGGCTCGTTTCAGCCGCGAAATCCGGGGTCGGCGTTGCGATGCTCCCGATAGCCTTGGGCGACGCGGAAGTGGACCTAGTTCGAGTGCTCCCACCGGTACCGGAACTCACGCGGGCGTGGCGCGTGCTGTGTCACCCCGACCAAAGGCACAGTCGCGGCGTCTCGGCGTTCTTTGATTTCGTCCAGGCCGAACTCGATGCACTGAAGCCGATCCTCACGGGGTAAAGCCACACCCTCAGTGATAGCTTTGATTTTGCAGGCGGTGAAATCCGCTCTGTTGAGACGATCTAGTTCCCGTCCGGACCGACGCGCTTGCCCACACCTCAATGATTCAGGATCTGACTGAGGAACAGCTTGGTGC
>JANNXS010000005.1:0-5725 GCA_031409695.1 Hyphomicrobiaceae bacterium | reverse complement strand
CCAAAATGGTTGCCGCGTGCATGGCAAACAGCAACACCGAGCCATACAAGAAGAAGATCGAAAGCATGTGGAACGGGTTGTAGAACAAGTTGCCGTAGCGGATCGAGAATGCGGCCGTCCAATCCAAGTGCGGGAAGACGCCAAACGGCACCGCCTCACTCCAAGTTCCCATGGCAATCGGGCGGATGAAGCCCAAGACCAAGTAGAGCCAGATGGCCGCGGCGAAGGCCCACGGCACATGTGTGCCCATGCCGAGACGCCGGGCGGCCAAGTAGAGCTTCGTCCACCACAACAGGATCGATGTGGTCAAGAAGAACCCGGCCAACAGCCACCAACCGCCTTCCGACATCGGCGGAATTGACAGGCCATACTTGGCTGGTGGTGGCTCCAGGGCGAGCCAAAACAATTGCCGCACGAACTGGACCGGATTCCAATTCACCGAGGCGAGCATGTTCATGCCCATGATGATAATGGCAACCGCACCGCAGACTAGCGAGGCAAGACCGAGAGTACCGAGATAAATCGGACCGATCTGCGCTTCGCCGAAGCGACCGAACAGTTTGACGTAACGCGGTGTGCCCGTGCGTTGCCAGATTGGCGTCTCTATTGGCACGCCGGTCTCTGGATGGCCGAAGACCTGAACGCGTGTAAAGATATTTTGATAACGCGGCATATGTGCCTCCTACCGCCAGATCGCAAGATTAAGCCACCAGCTCCACCATTGGGGCCAGCCCTGGGTCCAGAAGGGCCCGCTGATAACGATGCACACGGCGCTCCAGAACACGGCGTTGAGCGCGAGCAACAGACCGAGCCTGTGAATCCCGAGCGTGCCGACAGAATACCCGATTGCGTCGCGGAAGAACGCATTCTCGTGATCCGGTGTTTTCACCGTTTCACCCTTGGCCGGGTTTGTCGCCGAGAGGACGAGGGCGCCGTGCAAGGAGAGTGCGAGGGTTGTGGTGAAGAAGAACGTCACTGCGATCATGTGAGCTGGATTATAATGAAAGTGCAGATACTGATAGCCGACGTTCGATACCCAATCGAGATGGCTCATGATGCCGTAGGGAAAACCATGCCCCCAAGCGCCCATCAGGAAAGGCCGGATAACCACGAGCGTGACGTAGGCCAAAATCGCAAAGGCGAAGGCGAAGGGAACATGATACCCGATGCCAAGTTTGCGGCAGATTTCAACCTCTCGCAGCCCCCAAGATACAAATGAGCCGACCGCGCAAATGGTAATCACCTGCCAGAGCCCACCTTCAGCCAGCGGCGCGAGCGCGAGGCCATACTTTAGATCCGGCGGGGCGATATTGATCTGCCAGACATTCCACGTCGGGCCGATGGCGGCTCCATAGAGCACGAGGCCCGTGCCCAGAATTGTAAAGAACGCGGTCGTTACGCCGAAGAAACCCACGTAGAATGGGCCGACCCAGAAATCGAATAGATCGCCTCCGACGAGCGTACCGCCGCGCACGCGATATTTTCGCTCGAAATTTAACATCGCCATGGCCGGCGCCTCCGACATTCTGTGCACGATGGATCAACAGCGATCCGGGGTTGGAAAATGATGCGGGGGGCATTGCTTTTGGCAATGACGCCACCCGCACCTATGATGCACATCAACCGAAGTTGACGCGCAGCTTCTGGCCGCCTGGAAGCGGCGCAAGATCAGTCTTCTTCATCGGCGCAAACGACTTGGCCGCAGGACCCGCGAGCCAATTGTAACGCTCAGTCGAGAGAAGAATGAAGTGAATACCGAACGCGAGAACACCGATGAAGATGTACAGTGCCGTGAGAAATTGGATCGGATGGACCCAGAGCCATACACGATGCATGAGAGAGCTCCTGTGATTGGATCAGCCTGCAGCGGAAACGTTTGAATGCGCCGGCGCAGGGTTTGGTTTCTAGTCAAGGCAACTTCAGTTCAGGCGACTTTGAATTAGACATTGATCCAAGGGCGCCACATCCACATCAAGAGGTGTGCTACGAGCGCAATAGCGACGAACACCATCATCAAGGTGGTGAAGTAGCCGTGGAACTCCTGGGCTTCCTGTTCTGTGATTCCCGATTTGGTCGGGGACCGGTCTGGCGTGGCCATGTTTCTTCTCCAGATTTGGGCAATTGCCCGTATACCGCGCGACCTGCGCGGCAAGGTCGATGCGGCGGAGATCCGCGCGCATCTTCGCTCGTGGCGACGAGCGAAACTGATAGGTCAGCCCATGAAAGCATAAGGCACCGTGGCGCCGGCCGCCTCGCGGGCTTCCTTGAACATGGACACCGTGGATGAGGCGCGTTTGCGCCACGTGATGAGATTGAAGAGCCGCTTGGCAATGACAACCGCCAGCAGCACGACAAAGCTCACGGCATAGATCACACCGAACTGGACGCGCTGGTCGCGGACGGTTTCGTATCGGCTGGCACGGCGCTTGGCGGCACGTGAGACGAGTTTTTGCATGATGTCCTCCTCTTTCGGCAGGCGGCGTCTAAGCCGCGCGCCCTGCACTGATTGATGATTGAGCTGCAAACAAATGATCACGCGATACGCTGTCCGTGCCGGCACGTCGGGCGGTCGCCTCGGCAACTTCCCGTAGACGCTTGGCGGCCGAGATGCGCACCAGTACCGGCTGTGCCTCGACGAGATCGTCAAGCAGCGTGCGCGCATCGTCTGCCCAAGACATCTGGCGATGCAGGCGCGCGGGCGTTGCCTCGACGGCGTCGAGGTCGCGCGCCAGCGGCAATATGTGAAACAACGCATCGAACAGTGCGTTGCAAACTTCCTGCACAAGGTACGTCGCGCCTGAATACCCCATGAAGGGCGTGCCCGTATGGCGGCGGATGATGGCGCCTGGAAATGACGCCGGAATAAACATACTGCGCCCACGGGCTTCCGCGCTGTACATGCGCTCATTAAAGCTGCCGAACAAAACCAACGGCGGCGTGGCTGCGATTTTCGCCCGCACGTCGGCGTTGTCGGTTTTGCCGCCAGCCAGTCGCGGGATCGCGAACACACACGGCATTCCCATTTCGTCGGCGAGGAAGCTCTTGATGCCGCGCACATAGGTTTCCGACGCGACGATGCCAAACGAGGCCGTGCCATAGAAATCCTGCGTTACCGACCGCCATAGATCCCAGATCGGTTTTAACGTGGTGTGGCGCTCTTTCTCGATGAAAGGCTCCGGGTCGACGCCCGTGATCTCGCCGAGTTTGCGCAAGAACTTGGTGGTCGAATGCAGGCCAATCGGCGCCTGCAGATAGGGTGTCTCAAGGCTTTCACAGAGTTGCCGACCGAACTCGCGATACATGCAGACGTTGGCTTCACTATCTCCAAGGCGTGCGACATCGGCCAAGTGACTGCCGAGCGGGAACACCATGTTGATGGCGCAGCCGATGCCCTCAACGAGCCGACGAATTTCAGCCAGATCAGATGCCAGATTAAAAGTCCCGTAGATCGGGCCAATGATGTTGACGCGCGGTTTGGCGCCCTCAGCACGCGGGATCATCTTTGGTCGCTTACCAGCTTTCATGCCGTGCTGCGTCCAGAGCCAGTTGAGTGCGCGATCGGCGCTTTGCCACTGGTCCTCATCGATCGTGCGCGGCAGAAAGCGCTGGATGGACGTGCCTTCCGGCGTCACACCGCCACCGATCATTTCAGCAATCGAGCCCGTGACGACGACGCTTGGCATCGACGGGTCGAGAGCACGATGGGCGCGCCGCATGGCACCTTCCGTGCCGTGCTGCCCGAGCTCTTCCTCAGATAGCCCGGTGACAACGATCGGCAATTCGTGCGGCGGCAAAGCATCCGTGTAATGCAACACCGATGTCACAGGCAAATTCTCACAGCCAACGGGGCCGTCGATGATGACCTGCAGGCCCTTCACGGCGGTGAAGGCATAAACTGCGCCCCAGTATCCGCCGGCTCTGTCGTGATCGAGGACGAGCATCAGATGGGGTCCTCCACGGCTTTGCTGGCGGCGGCCTTAGTGGCCGCGGCTAGCGTCTTGCGACGGAACTCCGGACGGTCCCTCGGCGTATCGTTCCACACACCCGCGTTGTGGCCTTGGCCGACCTGGCCGAAGAATGCCGACATGGCATCGAACCGGTCCTTATTGGCGATCGCGCCATTGACGACCTGCGCCAAGGAACCGGCGCCCGCGACGCCCATCAGCGGACGCGCTGAAATGAGGTTTGTGAAGTAGAGTGACGGGATCGACATCTCCTTAGCCTTCTGCACCACTGGCGTTGTGCCAATGGCGAGGTCAGGCTTGAAGGCACGGAGTGCCGCGAGATCCTGTTCGAGCGACGCGCGATAGGTGACGGTGACGCCCTTCGCCTCGAGCCACGCACGGTCCGGCTCAGACCAGCGCGTGCGGGGGCAGGCCGTGCCGACATATTCCACTGTGGCGCCACTTTCGATCAACAAGCGCGCAACCAGCAACTCGGAACCTTCATAACCCGACAGAGTGATGCGGCCCTTGATCGGATTTTTGGCGAGGGCTGCCGCGATCATCGGCAGAAAGCGTGCCTTGGCTGCATCGGCTTTGTCGGCAGACACGTTCGCGGCGGACGCGATGGCGTCGATCCAAGCAGCGGTGCCGTCAACACCGACCGGGGCTGAGCCGACCACAGGGCGACCCGCGGTTTCAAATTCACGAATGCTGGCCGTGTAGAAAGGATGGATCGCCGCGACAACAACGCTGTCCAAAGCGGCGTAGAGCTCGCGCCATTCACGCGTCGGTACGGTTGGACCGGCTGAGAGCCCGAGCGGCTCTAACATCATGCCAATGCCAACGGGATCAACCGGAAACATCTCGCCAAGCAGGGCCACGGTCGGCCGTTCGCTGACGCCACCGCGCGGGGCCTGCACGGCACCACTTTCGGCTTCGCGCCGGGCGTACGAGAGCATGGCACCGGCCAGTACATCCTTGGCCTCAGCGTGTGTTGGGACACCAAAGCCCGGCACATCAATGCCGATGATACGAACGCCGTTGATCTCTTTGGGAAGGATCTGGAGGGGCACGCCCGAGGCTGTGGGAACGCACAGGTTGGTCACTATAACAGTGTCATAAAGCTCGGGATCGGCAAGCTTGAAAACGGCGTCGCGGATATCCTCAAACAGCTTGCCGGTGACGAGCGTCTCGGAGTTGAAGGGAACGTAGCCGACGGTACGCTTGGCCCCATAGAAGTGCGACGTAAACGTCAGGCCGTACACGCAGCAAGCCGAGCCACACAGAACCGTTGCGGTGCGGCGCATGCGCAGGCCGACGCGTAGAGACCCAAAAGCCGGGCACATGCTTTGTGGTTGATCGTGCGGACCCTTCGGATAATCCTTGGCGTATTGCGCAAGAATTTCGCTCTTGCCGGCAGCGGCTGCAGCGGCATGGAGCGTTGCTGCACCGGCATGGCACCCGGCGCCGTCAGGGTCACCAGAGGGCGCAGCGGCGTGATCCGCGCGGTCCCCAAAGCCCCTTACATCTTGATCGATCGCCATGCGGCGCTCCGGAAAATTCTGACCGTCAGACCGTGTCGTAGATAACTTCAAGCGAAGGTTTGTGTACGACGCTGCGGCCACACATGTCCTCAAACGTCGCGGGGTCGAGGACCACGTTGCGCCCGACCACATCACCACTGAACAGGCCGAGCAGCCCATCCTGTGACAGTGGCGTTGGACGATGCGGCGTACTGAGATCAACCGCACTGGCCAGGCTTTCAAACAGCGGCCCCCAGC
>JANNXS010000004.1:0-12503 GCA_031409695.1 Hyphomicrobiaceae bacterium | reverse complement strand
TCTTTGTAGCCGCGTTCGTCGTGGATCGCGGTGATGCGCACGGCCGGGTCGCGGGCGTCGTCCTTGAGGGCAAAAAAACGGAAATCGCGCATCAACTTAGGTGACAGGAACTGCTGGATGAAACTCTCATCGCGATAGTTGGCCCAGGCGTCCCGCAAAGTGCCCATGACATCGCCATTGCCGGCGAAATCAGGGAACCAGTCGCGGTCCTCAGCCGTCGGCTCGGTGCACATGCGTTGGATGTCGCGCATCATGGCAAATCCGAGCGCGTAGGGGTTCATGCCGGAATAGCGACGGTCGTTGAAGGTTGGTTGGAAAACCACGGACGAGTGCGAATGCAGAAACTCCAGCATGGAGCCGTCCGTGATCCAGCCGCGGTCGTACATGCGGTTCAGGATCTCGTAGTGAACGAATGTGGCACAGCCCTCATTCATCACCTTAGTCTGGCGCTGGGGATAGAAGTATTGTGCCAGACTGCGCACGATGCGCAGCAACTCGCGTTGCCAGTCGGCAAGCTTAGGGGCGTTTTTCTCTAAGAAATAGAGCAAATTCTCTTCCGGCAGACCCAAGCGTTTGGCCTCGTTTTGTGCAGCCGTCGGCTTGGGCGCGGGTTCCCCTTTGTTGATGTCTGGCATGGTGCGCTCGGTCACCGCATCAAAATTTCGCTCGTTGTATTCGGCGCGCTCCGCCATTTTGATCGCATCGCGCTTGGCCAGATCGCGGGCACGCGGGATCATGTTTCGGCTGATGCCCTGGTTCATGAGCGCATGCGCGCAATCAAGTGTCGTCTCGACGATGGCCTCGCCATAACGCTCCTCGCACTCGGCCACATAGTCTTTGGCAAAGGCGAGATAATCGATGATGTGGTCAGCCTGGGTCCACTGCTGGAACTGATAGTTGTTTTTGAAAAAGTGGTTGTGCCCGAAGGCCGCGTGCGCAATCACCAGCGCCTGCATGGTCATGGAGTTCTCCTCCATGATGTAGTTGATGCAGGGGTTTGAGTTGATCACGATCTCAAACGCTAGACTGCTGCGCCCCTTTCGATACATGGCTTCATCATAGGCAAAGCGTTTGCCGAACGACCAGTGGCGGTACATGACGGGCATACCAATCGACGAATACGCGTCGAGCATCTGCTCAGCCGTGATGACTTCGATCTGATTGGGATAAATCGATAGCCCCATCTCGCCGAGGCCGATCTCCTTCATCTGCTCATAGACACGGTCAATGAGAGCAAAATCCCACTCAGGACCATCCCACAACGGCTTAACCGAAGGCGCTTTTCGGGGCGGCAATTTCAGATCGCTCATCAACGACATCCTTCCACGCCGCATCCTCGGCCACCGCGCAACCGTTCGCCAAGGCCATGGCAAGGGTGTGGCGGCGCTCAACCAAGGTCAAGAGACGTGACGCACGCGCCGCACAGGTGAAAGCGACAACAAACTGCCGCCAGATCAACCAGAACAAAGCTGCAACCCAGCACGCAATCGGCTACACACGTATCTTCAGCACGGGCGCCAAAATAGTCGCAAGCTCGGCAACGCAGGCCTCAACTGTCTTGCCTGTCGTGACCAAGATTGACGCCGCCCGCGCGTACTCGGCTTCGCGCGCACTGAGGAGTGCCTTCAACTGCTCAAGCGCCCGAGGATTACCTTCCATCGGCCGAAGATCTCCCTGGCCGATGACGCGCTGAAGGTGCTCCTCGGGTGACGCCTTCAGCCAAACCGTATGAAAATGGGCAACGATGGCTTCCATCGCCTCGCTGTTGCCGACGATGCCGCCCGATGTCTCAAGCAACACGCGGTCGTCCCCGCGTACAAGGTCCGTTACAACGTCGTTTTCGAGCGCGCGGTAGGAGTCTTGCCCAGCCAGATTAAACAACTCGTTCAGAGCCATGCCGGCGCGCTCCTCGACCTCGCGTGTGATACTGACGAACCGCAGACCGTGGCGTGCCGCAAAGGCTGAACCGATGGTTGATTTGCCGGCCCCTCTGAGGCCCAGCAGAGCAACACCTCTTCGGGTCCGGCGGCGATCATGGACAGCACTCTCGATGACTGGAACGAGGTCCTCCTGCTCCTTGAGCGTGAGGGTTGCGATCACCTGCGCAAATGCGGGATGCATAACACGCGCGCCAGCATCCTGGCGCATGAGGGCAAGAATATCGAGGCCGAGCGCGCCTGCAACGCGCGCCAAGATGCCGATCGACACATTGGCCTCGCCCTGCTCGAGCTGGCTCAAATAACGTTCAGACACCGCGGCTCGCGCGGCCAGTTCCTTGCGTGTCAGCGCCGCGTTTGCGCGTGCCTGCCGGACCTGTCGTGAAATGGTCGTTGATATCTCGGATTGATCCATAGTCACTGTGCTCGGGACGGACCGCCGCGCGACGATAAGGAACGCCGCAAATCCAGGCGGGGAACGCGTGCCTCGTGCACTGTCGCCCGTCAAGCGCCCGCACGCGTCGCTTCGCGCGACCGGGTGCGCGGACGGCTTGGCCGCGCCTCCAAATCTGCTATCGGTGCCGACCTGTTGACGCCTTCGCTGGTTCACGCCGATCACTCACATCGGCTTGCTCTTGTGCACCGCAACCTACATTCTGGAGTGACGTGGTGACAGCTGCAGATGCCATCGCCGTGCCAGTTGTACTCGGCACGCGCTCCTATGACGTGCTGATCGGCCCTGGCTTGCTTGCACGCATAGCATCGCTCACTAGCGCGGCATTCCCTGATGCGCGCATCGCCATCGTCACCGATGAAAACGTGGCGCGGCACCACTTGGCACCGCTGCAGGCCAGTATCGGCGCGCGTTGTCTTGGCGTCGTCATCGTGCCTGCGGGCGAAGCGACCAAAAATTTCACAACGCTCGCCCACGTCGCCGAACGCGTGCTTGAAACAGGCCTCGAACGTGGCGATCTCGTGCTCGCGCTGGGCGGCGGCGTCATTGGCGATCTTGCTGGCTTCACGGCGGCGATCGTCCGGCGCGGTGTACGTTTCGTGCAGGTGCCAACGACTTTGCTGGCGCAGGTGGACAGCTCCGTTGGCGGTAAAACCGGCATCAACACAGGCCAGGGCAAAAACCTCGCGGGTGCCTTCCATCAGCCGGTCCTCGTGTTTGCCGACACCGACGTTCTGTCAACGCTGCCGCTCCGCCAGATGCGGGCCGGGTATGCCGAAGTGGTCAAATACGGGCTACTTGGCGACCTTGGCTTTTATGAGCGCCTTGAGGCACGCGCACATTTGTTGTTTGGCAATGACCTGGCTGAACTCGTGCACGCCATCGAAACAAGTGTCCGCACGAAAGCCGGCGTCGTGGCACGCGATGAAACGGAAACCGGCGAGCGGATGTTGCTCAACCTCGGCCACACCTTTGGCCACGCGCTTGAGGCGTGGGCTGGGTACTCGGACCGGCTGCTGCACGGGGAGGCCGTCGCCATCGGCATGATGCAGGCGTTCCGTTATTCAGAGGCGCTGTTGCTTGCGCCCGTTGGCACGGCTGCCCGCGTCGAAAAACATCTACGCAGCGTCGGCCTGCCAACCCGGGTGTCAGACATTTCCGGAGCCGACAAGCCGACCGTCGATGCTCTCATGACGCGCATGGCACAAGACAAAAAGGTAAAGCGCGGTCAGCTCACATTTATTCTGGTGCGCGGCATTGGCGAGGCGTTTGTGGCCCGCGATGTCGACGCCAAATCAATTGCAGCCTTTCTATCGCGGGAGATCGACCTGTGAAGCGCGCTGTCGTCGCAGCAGCGCTGCTTGTGGTGTGGCCGTCGCCGCGCGCCGATGCGTCGTGGGCGATCTGTGAAGGCATGCTCACAGGCGCGACCATAATCGCGACCACAGAGTTAGAGGCAAAGCAGAAAGCCTTGGCCGATTGGGTCGATCAATCACGCGCCATCGGCGTGGCGTATACCCGCTGGCAACTGGCCTGGAATAGGCGACTGATCTGCGACGCGGCCGACGGCGCCAAAGTGCGCTGCACGGCGCGCGGCCGCCCGTGCCGAATTTCACAGGTTCCACCACCGGCTGGCAGCGAGATCCTCAAACCAGGCGACATAACGGACTGAGGCTCGTACCGTCGCCCAGGGTGGCGCTTCGAGAGGCGCGTCTTTTGCACAGGTTGTGCACGCGGCAGGTGACCCGCGCGACGCCGACATCGCGAGGCGGTAAACTCCTCTATGGCCGATTTCGTTTCCGACAACTCCTCCAAACGCCCAGCTCCTGAGCACCAGTCTCCCGAGCAACTGAGCGCACGTGCTCGTCAGGACCAGCGCGCAGCTGCTGACCCAGCCGTCTCGGCGTGGGTGGCTGCCAATGCCGGGACGGGTAAAACGCAGGTATTGACTGACCGCGTCCTGCGTTTGCTGCTCGATGGCACCAAGCCTGAAAAGATCGTCGCGCTCACCTACACGAAGGCGGCGGCGGCTGAGATGTCGAAGCGCGTGTTCGATCGCCTTGCGCGCTGGGTGACGATGGACGCCGGCGACTTGGTTCGCGTGCTGACAGAGCTCAGCGGTGCGCCGCCACCATCGGAACATCTCCTGCGCGCGCGTCAGTTGTTTGCGCACGCGATCGAAACACCCGGCGGTCTGCGCGTCCAAACCATCCACTCGTTTTCAGAGCGCTTGCTGCAGCGGTTTCCGCTTGAGGCCGGTGTGCCGCCAGGCTTCTCGATCCTCGATGACCGAACAGGTGCCGAGCTGCGGCGATCAGCGACCGACGAGGTGCTGGGGCTTGCCGCAACGCAGCCTGACACAGCTCTTGGCCATGCCCTTGCGATCATGATCGCCTATGCCATCGACGACCAGTTTGACAGTGTGTTGCGCGAGGCCCTCTCGAATCGCGATTGGTTGCTAACCATGGCGCGGCTTGAACCCGATGATTTCGAGGCCACATATCGGCGTGTCACCGGACTCATGGACGGAGACGATACTGCATCGTTGACGGCGGCCTTAGCTGGCGTGCTGTCGGACCAGGATCTAGAGAGCATTCGCGATGTATTCTGCAACGGTGGTGTGAAGGAGACGAAAGTTGCCGAACTGCTGCAGGGCGTTTTGCGCGCAAAGTCCTCAGCGGAGCGCTGCGACATCCTCGTCGATGCGTTTCTCACTAAGGACGGCAGTCGCACAGCAGTGACAGCGACCAAAGCAACGCGAGCAGCATACCCGCACATTTCGGATTTGTTTGAGTCAGCCAAGGACCGCTTCGTCGACCTACGCCTGCGGTTGCGTGGGATGGATTTGGTTGCGGCCACGCGAGCGCTGATCACCATCGCCGGCGCCGTGCGCCAGCGCTACGATCAGGCCAAAGCGCGCCGTGCCGCCCTTGATTTTGATGATCTCATCCGCAAAGCCGTGAGCTTGGTACAGCCTGGTGGCAGCGACATCGGCGGCGCCGAGTGGGTACTGTTCAAGCTCGACGGCGGCATCGACCACATCCTGGTCGATGAGGCCCAGGACACGTCACCCGCGCAATGGTCGTTGATCGATGCACTGGCACAGGAGTTCTTCTCCGGCGGCTCGCGTGACGACATCCTCCGCACGCTGTTTGCCGTGGGCGACGAAAAACAGTCTATTTATGGCTTCCAGGGCGCCGCGCCTGAAATGTTCCAGAAAATGGGCCACCTGTTTGCCGAACGCGCATTGTCAGCTGGCCGCGGGTGGCGGCGGGTGCCGCTCAACGTTTCGTTTCGCACGACCGAGCCGATACTGTCAGCCGTCGACGAAGTTTTCGCTGACCCCAAAAGAACCCCAGGGCTGACAGCCACGGCGACGACACTCCACCACATCGCCCACCGCGCTGGGCAATCCGGCCATGTCGAGTTGTGGCCGATCGAGCGGCCGGAAGAGGACGCCCCGGCGAACGCCTGGGCGCCGCTTGATGAGAAGACGATCGTCTCGCCCGTCGCAAGGCTCGCCGGTCGGATCGCCGATACGATCAAGGATTGGCTCGATCGTGGCGAGATGCTGGCGTCAGAAAACCGTCCGATTCGTGCCGGTGATATCCTAATTCTCGTCTCCAAGCGCCGCCCCTTTACCGACGTTGTTGTGTCGGCATTGAAGGCACGGCAAGTGCCGGTTGCAGGCGCCGATCGGCTGACACTGACCGAACAGATCGCTGTCAAAGACATGTTGGTTCTGGCGGAGTTTCTGACCCTGCCCGAGAACGATTTAGCGCTAGCGACCGTGTTAAAATCGCCCCTCTTTGGCCTGAACGATGATCACCTCATCGCGATCGCACCGAAGCGCAAAGGCACGCTTTGGAACGCGCTTCTCGAGCGTGCCAAGGGCGACATGGTTTTCAAGGAGGCGGCGGATCGCCTGAAGCAATGGCGATCGGAGGCTGATTTCCTGCCACCCTACGAATTCTTTGCCTCATTGCTCGCCCGCGACAACGGCGAAATGCACCGTCGCTTACTGACGCGGCTGGGTGCGGAGGCAGCTGATCCCATCGACGAACTGCTCGGCTTAGCCCTTGACTACGATGCGCAGGAACCGCCATCGCTACAGGGCTTTTTGACCTGGATCACGGCGGCAGACCACGAGATCAAACGCGACATGGACCAGGGCCGCGACGAGGTGCGGATCATGACCGTGCACGGCGCGAAGGGCCTCGAGGCACCCATCGTATTTTTGCCGGACACCTGTTCGCATGGCCGCGCACAAGGCGCCCTGTTGGACGTCGCAACGCCGGAATCACCGGTGCGGGGCATCCAGCTCTGGCCTGTGAAGGGCACAAGTGATTTGCCGGTTGTGGTGGCCGCTAAGGCGCTCGCGAAAGAACGCGACCTCAAGGAGCGCAACCGCCTGTTGTACGTTGCTCTTACGCGGCCGCGCGACAGGTTGTATGTCGCGGGGTTCGTCAACAAGAAGGAACCAGCCGAGGGCTGCTGGTATCGCCTTATTGAACGCGCCCTTGGGCCAAGCCTGGCCGAGATCGAACTTCCTGACGGACGGCAGATCCGTCGCCGCGTCAGTGTGCAAGCAGCTCCACACGAGACGCCGAAGAACCATGGCGCGATGCATCAGGAGCGCACCAACCTGCCTGACTGGGCGTTACGGCCAGCCCCGCGCGAAGCACGTACCAGCGTGCCACTCGCACCCTCTCGTTTGGCGCGACTTGAAACAGATGACGCAGGCGACGCCGTCGAACCCGTGAAACGCGAACGCAGCGAACCGCCGCTGCTACCGCCCGGCATCGCCTCGGATACGCGCCGCTTTTTGCGCGGAACGCTGACGCATGCCCTGCTCGAACATCTCCCGAGCGTGCCGCCAGCAGGCTGGCCTGTCGGCGCGAAGGCTTTTCTGGACAGCCGGGGCCACGAGCTGACCGAGGCCATGCGCGTTAGCATCGCGAGCGAAGTGCTGGCGATTCTTGGTCACGGTCGCTTTGGCGCGCTGTTCAGCCCCGATAGCCAAGCCGAGGTACCAATCGTTGCTGAGTTGCGCAGGCCTGACGGGAAAGGCCAACCGATTCGCCTTTTGGGCCAAATTGACCGTCTCGCGGTTGTTGGCCGCGAGGTGCTGATCATAGACTACAAAACCAACCGCCCACCACCGCTGCATGTAGACGGCGTCGCGGAGGCCTACCTTTTGCAGCTTGCCGCCTACCGTCTTGCAGTCGCGAAGATTTTCCCCGGCTACGCTGTCGGCGCCGCAATCCTGTGGACCGACGGCGCACGACTTATGGAAATCGACACAGCCCGGCTCGATGCAGCCGAACTGCGCCTTTGGCAGTTGCCGCCGAAGTGATGAGACGGGCGGACAAATAAAAACAGGGCACTCCGAACAGGTTGCCAAGGCGGCTCGGCGACATTAAGAACGCTGCCAATGCGGGTGTAGCTCAGTGGTAGAGCGTCTGCTTCCCAAGCAGAATGTCGAGAGTTCAATCCTCTTCGCCCGCTCCAGATCCGCTGGCAGCGTTCCTCGCATGAGCTGCCATCCGACACGCGCGGACTATCATTAGTCCATACCCATCATCCGCGCGCCTTGTATGCTCAGCCGTCGCAGATTGTGTTCACATCACGGTGTATCCGGTAGCGCCCGTCGTGATGATGTTGCCGCTCTGATAGAGGCCCGCCTTCATGATCCAATCGACGATTGTACCGCCGTTCTGGAGCGAGATATCGGTCGTGCCGTCATTGTTGAAGTCGCCGGTGCCGACCACGGTCGCGCCAACAGCGCCGGTCGTGATGACGTTGCCCGTTTGATAAACACCGTTCTGCATGATCCAATCGACGACGGTTGCGCCGTTCTGCAACACGATGTCTGAGACGCCATCACCGTTGAAATCGCCGACGCCGCGAACCGTGAAACCAGTGGCGGTTGTACTGAGAACGTTACCGCTTTGATAGGCGCCGTTCTGCATGATCCAATCAACGACTGTTGCGCCGTTCTGGAGTACGAGATCCGTATCACCGTCACCGTCGAGATCGCCTGCGCCGACAACTGTGAAACCCGTTGCTGTTGTGGTCAGGACGGTGCCCGACTGATAGACCCCACCCTGCATTTTCCATGCGACAACAGTGCCGCCGTTCTGAAGCACGAGGTCAGCATCGAGGTCGCCGTCTAGATCGCCGACAGCCACGACTTTGTAACCATTAGCGCCTGTCGTGATGGTGTTGCCGAGCTGATAGGCCCCATCGCGCATGGTCCAACTGACGACGGAGCCGCCGCTCTGTAGGATTAAATCAGTGGTTCCATCTGCGTTGATGTCACCTTTGCCAACCACGCTGAAGCCACCGGTATTCGATGAAAGGACCGAACCACTCTTATAGACCCCACCGGACAGGGTCCAACTGACAACCGTATTGCCCGATTGCAGCACCATGTCCGAGGTGCCATCGCCGTTGAAGTCAGCCCGGCCATCTTCCCGCAACTGAATTGTCTTGTTGTTCGACGAGAAGTAAATGCGCTCGACGCCCGTCAGGTTATCAGAGTAGGCGTTGCCACCGGCAATCCCGGAAATGGTCCACCCTCCGTTGCTGGTTTGGGTGCGCGTCGCACCGAGGGACGACGTGAAATATAACGCGGTATCGGTGCCGCCCTCGCCAACGATCGTGTTGGTGCCAAAACCACCGGTGATGCCATCGTTACCTGCGCCACCGTAGATGTAGTCGTTGCCGCCCGCGCCTGTGACGCTGTCGTTGCCGTCGCCGGCATTCACGCGCTCAATGCTGGAGAATGTCGTGGTTTCCGTGACAAACGCCGATGCGGGATACTTAGTCATCCGGGTGGCGATACCGGTTCCCATATTGATCGTATCGTTGCCGTTGAAAATCGTAGACGTTAACCCGCCGCCAATCGAAATGCTGAGGCTGCTGGCCATGGTCATGATGTCGTAGCTGCTGGCCCGCCCGTTTACGATGTCGCTGCCGAGGCCCGCGGAGTACAGGTTCGTTGTGTCGTCGCCGCCGGAGACCTCATCGGCGTTTGAAGTGCCGAGGAAGCTGTTTTGAAAAGCGCTGTCCGCCCCGAAGTAGCGCTCGAAGCCCGAAAATATGGCGCTTGCAACCAATGTACCCGAACCGGCTCCAGAAAGCTGCGCCACGCCTGCCGCGATGTCGACGACCCAGATCCTGCTGATAGCGCTGCCGTCGCGCATCCAAAGTGTGTCTGTGCCCGCGCCACCGTCGACGATATCGAAGCCTATACCAACTGTGACCCGATCGGAGCCCCCTTCGGCGTAAACCAAATCGTTGCCGCTGCCGCCCTCGATGATATCGGAACCTTCACCACCGTCGATGCGATTGCCGATCCCGTCCGTGTCAGAGAGATCAAAAATATCTGCGGCAGTGGTGCCGACAAAGCCTTGAATGTTGATCATCGTATTTCCGGCATACGTAGAGCCGTCAACGACAACGACACCAGTTGTTCCCGTGAAAATAACCGTGTTGAAGCCGGACCCGCCGTCGTACGTATCGGCACCATCGCTCGACCCATTATCGTAAAAATAGTCGTCGCCGGCGTAGCCGTACAACTGATCGGCGCCGTCGCCGCCCGTGATGAGATCGGCCAGGTTTCCGCCGGTAAATGAGTCGGCTGCGTTACTGCCGTTGAAGATGTAGCTTTCGGCATCTAGTAGCTGGTAGATCGCCGTGTAGTTACCTGCACGCGCGGCGGCGCCAGCATTATAGAATGTATTTACGTTCCAGCTGGCGCCGGTCATGGTCCATTGAGTTGGGCCTCCCAAGACCCAGTATTGGTCCGAGTAATTGGGTAGTTCGTAGAGGCCGTTGTTTATTGTAACGACGCCATCTATGTATGTGAAACCTGATATTGTGTTGGCGTCACTGCCGTTAACAAGAACGCCTTTGATGATTTCATTGTCTGTGCCTGCATTGTTTCCGCCAGTTGCCTCGTCCAGCACAGTGAGCATCGCGCCAAGGCCATACCCGGCGTCCGCTGGATCATTATAGTTAAAGTAATAGACGTTAGACAACGCGCCAAAATCTGTATCATTGTCTCTCACGCCACCCGCAACATAGTTGTGCGTCACGCCGTTGTTGATATAGGTCGCCGGAAGCGACCCAGGGGGCGTAAATGTCGAAGGCGCAACCGCGTTGAGGATGGACGCTAGCAGACTGTTTTGACTGTTGTAGCTAAAGGTTGCGTTGATCGTGATCGTCATGTTTCACCCTGTGCAACCGCGGAGGCGGCTCTGCGTTGGTCGTATGCTGGGGGATGATCAGTAGACGCGCTGTTCCCCACGGAACATGCACCATCGGTGCCACATGCCACACGAGCTGTCGTCACCCGGGCGGGTGAGGCGCGGACAACTGTTGGACCACTACGTTAACGCGCCGCGGGCTCGCCTCGCGCTGTCAGCTTGAGTGGCTATTTTGCCTCACCCTTTCGGGTGATGCTTTCTGCGACGAATTCAGATTGTCTGTTGGCTGGGCATTATAGGGAACCCTCGGCTTTGCAGCCTGGTGATTGCCATTTGCTTGTTTGCCTTCATTCGTGTTCGCGCGCGGAACTGAAAGACCGAGGTCACGTTTGATGCAAAGTGCCGTCAGTCCTACCGCATTGTCGTCGGTGATCTCAGATATTTACGATTGCGCCCTCCAGCCGGAGAAATGGCCACAGACGCTCACGCATATCACCGAGATCACCAACGCCGCTTACACGACCATCAGCCTTGGTCACCCAAGTGAGGGCACCGCGGTCATGGCGGTGCATTCGCCCTGGGACCCGGAAATGTTGCGCATCCTGAACGAGGTCTACGGGCCTGAAATTCCTGGCATATGGGACATCGTCAATGGCGACCTCGACGCGCCATTTTCCACGCTTGCGAATGTGCCGGAATCGGAATTTCAGCAGTCGCGGTTTTACCGGGAGTGGGTCGCGCCACAAGGTTTGCGTGATGCCTGTGTCGCTAAGTTCGCCGGCACCGAGAAGCGCATAGGATTGGTCACTGTCGTCACGCGTGCCAACCGCGATATCATCAGTGTTCAGGAACGCGATTTTATCAGGCTGATATCACCGCATCTGCGCCGCGCCGCTCTGATCGGGGACTTGCTCGATCAGCGCAATATAGCCGTTGCCGCCTATCGGTCGACACTCGATAGTCTGTCGACGCCCGTGCTTCTGGCAGATGCTGACGCACGTGTCAGCCACGCGAACGCTGCCGCGGACCGGCTGCTCAGCTCGGACACGCGATTGTCTGTGGTGAAGGGTATTCTGACGGCCACCTCGCGCGTGGGATCAAATGCCCTTGGTGATGCGATCCGGCGGGCGGCAACAGATGGCGGCGCGCAACTGGGCGGTCGCGGGATCGGCATTCCCCTGTCGACTCCTAGCGAGAGCCCAATGGTTGCATACGTCCTGCCGCTGGCGGCCAGTGAGGTGCGACGGTCGTTCGGGTCGGCAGGGGTCGCCGTGTTTGTATCGTCCGGAGCGGCTCACGTGGCGCCAACCGAGGGGATATTGATTACACTGTACGATTTAACGCCGGCCGAGGCTCGCGTGATGACGGCCGCTGGCCGCGGCTTGCCGATGTCTGAAATCGGGACGGCGCTGTCCATCAGCGAAAACACAGTAAAGACCCATCTTGGCAAAGTATACTCCAAGACAGGCATGGTGCGGCAAGCCGAGTTGGTGGCGCTTATGCTCAGCATCGCCAAGCCCTGAGCCTTCCCCCACCCTCGAACTCCATGGCGAGCATCACAGACAAGCGCGCGGGGCAACCGACCCCTGCCCTGACTGAGTGTCACCCGCTGGGCGGGCTCGGCTTTTTCCGGTTTGCCAACATGTTCAAGCCTTCGACAAGACCTGAGAACAGCATCGCGGCGTAGATGTATCCTTTGGGAATATCAGCCCCGAACCCCTCTGCGATGAGCACCATGCCGATCATCATGAGGAAGGCGAGTGCCAACATTACGATGGTGGGGTTCTGGTTCACAAAATTTGCCAGCGGTGTGGCCGCCACCAGCATCACGATGACCGTCACGATGACAGCGATGACCATGATCGGAACATGCGGAGTCATGCCGACGGCGGTAATGAT
>JANNXS010000003.1:0-2958 GCA_031409695.1 Hyphomicrobiaceae bacterium | reverse complement strand
AGCGCAGCGCCGGACGGCGGCAGGAGACTTTCTTGTTTCCGCGAGGAATGGCGGCGCAGCCGACAGGGGAAGAAAGTGGAGGGGCGCCGTTGAGCAAAGGTCGGTCGAGGCGAAGCCGGTCTTCGGCCAGATCAGCCCCTTTAAGAGGCCGTTTGGAGCGGTCGACCAAAACGGAGATGGACACGGAGGGCCTGGCCAAACGAAGGCTACCGCGCAAATCCGGCTGTTTGAGAATGACACGAGGCATCGTCACCGATGTCAGGGCCGAACCGTCTGTTCCCGAAACCAGCCAGATTGCGTGAGAAGGACGATACCGCGTCTGACGAATGGCCAAGCTGTTGGCAGCTGACCCGAAGACCTCCAACGCGGATCGCGCCACGGGGTCGATCCTGAACGATGCGTCTTTCACCGCTCACTCGCCAATCGCTGACGCCACGCGGACGGCAAAGGGTTCGCGAACCACATCCCGTTCCGGTAGTACCCGGCAATTAGGCGTCGCTCGCACGCTCCAGACCGGGCTCGGGCGGGGCCACTCCGGCCATCCGAAACAGCGCTGTGACACCGACGGCGACAGCGCCGACAATCGAGAACGCCATCTGCCAGCCGTCGGACGGCATGAGGTGTTTTGCGATCCCATGTGTGGCGGCGTAGCCAGCAACCGCGGCTGGTCCCGCAAACAAGATCGCGACAATGAGGCGGACCCAGAGAGGCCGGGCGAAAGCGAATGTGAGCTGGCCGAGGATGGCAACCGCGCCTGCAGCAAGCGCGCCGACGATGAAACCACCCACGGCGCCAGCACCGTTGCCATGCGCCCATAGGCCGACGGTGACGCCAATGACCAGCGGCAGCGCATAGATCGTGAGCGTGAACAGAAGCCAGCAAAGCAAGCCGATAGTGCCGACGACAAGGAGCATGTTGAGGAAGATCATGGTGAGGGTCTCCGTGCAAAAACGATGAACGGTCGCGCCTCCCACCACCACCTTGGCGCTGTATGACTTTAGCAGAAAAGATGAAAACATGGCAGCGGGTTTTTTGCCCTGCTCATGTAGCGGTCCTGCCAATCGATCGCTCGGTCATCGAAATTGTGGTGGCGCTCACCCGCCGCCTCGCTTGCGAAAGTCGTAGGCCGTGATGCCAAGCTTGCGCGCCTTGTCGGCGAAATTGTCCTGAATGCCTGTGCCGGGGAAGACGATGACGCCAATCGGCAGCACATCGAGGATCAGATCATTGCGCTTGAAGGGTGCGGCCTTGGCGTGACGCGTCCAGTCTGGCTTGAAGGCAACCTGCGGCACCTTGCGGGTCTCGGCCCATTTTGCTGCGATCAGCTCGGCGCCCTTGGGCGATCCGCCATGCAGCAGCACCATGTCGGTGTGTTTGGTCAGCACCTTGTCGAGCGTGTCCCAGATCAACCGGTGATCGTTGAAGTCGAGACCGCCGGTGAGTGCGATCTTTGGGCCGACCGGGAGGTGAACTTTGGCGTCGGCGCACTTTCTTGCGGCAAGAAAATCGCGACTGTCGATCATCGCCGAGGTGAGATTGCGATGGTTGACCCGCGATCCGGAGCGCGGTGCCCAGGGCGAACCGGTCAGGCGCAGATAGTGATCCGCGGCAGTGTCGCGGAAGATTTCCATGCAGTCGCGCCGTTCAATGAGGGACTGGCCGACCGCGATCAGATGTTCGAGCTGGACGGCCCTGACTTCGGAGCCGTCCTGTTCGTGCTGGCCGCGCTTTTGCGCCTGTTCGTTGTCGTCGAGCCTGCGCTCGATCCGATCGGTGGCGCGATGGAACATGTTGACTGTCGACCAGAGCAACTCGTCGAGGTCGGAATCGAGGCTGGTGTCCGCCATGGTCGCGATCAGGGCATCGAAGATATCTGCGACCGCGCCTTCGATCATGTCGTCTTCGGGGACGTCGCGCGGATCGGGATCGTTCTCGGAGTGGTGATAGCCGTAGAGCTGGAGGTCTGTGCAGATGGCGTCGGTGGGGGATGCAGCGTGGTGCGGCTCGAGATCGTCGTCGTCGGGATTGGTCAACATTGGATGCTCTTTCATCAGGTGGACCGCGACCGCCGCGGCCTTCATGGCGACGAAAGACGGCGAACGGGGCGGACCTGCACCCGGAGCAAAGCGGAGGGCCGCAGCAAAGCGAAGGATGGCGAAGCCCGGTTCTTTTGTGTCGCGATGGAACGGCGGGCTTGCCCGCCGACGGAAAAGAACCGGGTGCAGCCATTGCCGGTCCGCCCTGCTTGCCGTTCTGTCGCCCTCCCCAGAAGGCCGAGGTCGCGGCTCCCACGGATGAAGTTGCGCATGCAGACCAAAGCGCGATGGCGATGTCCGGACCGTCAGCGCTTCCGTCCTGGCCTATCGACAGAGGTCCATGAAGCGGTCGACATCGTCCGGTGCGATCTGCAGTCGCACGGCGCTTTGAAGGGCATCGATCCCGAGATGGCGCAGATCCTCGTTGAAGTCCTCGCGCCGGGGCGACAGCGTGATCGCCTCGACGCCGGCCTCACGTGTTCGGTCGATCAGCCTGTCCATCGCTGCGTCACCGGCCGGATCGTCGTCGCGGATGATGTACAGGCGGCGCAGGGCTGCAGGGAACAGGATGGCTGCGAGGTGGGCCGCCGACAGCGCTGCGGCCATCGGCATGCGGGGCAGGGCCATTCGCAGCGACAGCGTGGTCTCGATGCCTTCACCTGCGGCCATGACATCCTGTGCGGCACCGAACCGGACGGCGTGGCCGAGCAGATGGCCCATCGCGCGACGCGGCGTGGCGAGCGGCGCCTTGCCGAGATGGGTTGGCGTGAACTCGTCCGGGTCCAGCCAGGTGCGCTGCGCGCCGGTGATCCTGCCATCGAGATCGGTGACAGCCGCGATCAGGGCAGGCCAGGTTTCGGTCGCGCTGTACGGATCGGGTCGGTAGTAGCAGCGCGGATGGTAACGAAGCGGGCCGCTTGGG
>JANNXS010000002.1:0-2455 GCA_031409695.1 Hyphomicrobiaceae bacterium | reverse complement strand
GGGCGGCGTTGACACGCATTTCCGCTATCTCGGCCTCATTCCCTATGACCATGTGCTGTCACTCAACGCGGCGTCGGCGGCGATGATCAACCCGTCGCGGTTCGAGGGCTGGTCGACGCCCATTGAGGAAGCCAAAGCCTTTGCGACGCCGTTGGTGCTGGCCGACATTCCGATCCATCGCGAGCAGGCACCAGACGCGCTGTTCTTTGACTGGCAGAGTGCCGATGGCGCGGCTGCGGCGCTGCGAAACATTGCCGGGCGAGCGCCGAGAGTCCACACAGCGGCGGGCGTTCTCATAACGGCGCAGGCGGTGCGGCTCGACGCGCATGCGCGCGCGTTGCTCGAAACGGTGCAGGCGGCCAGGGCGACAATTGCGGCGTGAGGGTGATTGAGGTGATGTTTGCGTAAAACCATCTACGAGCGTGCCATTGCCGCGGCCGGACTAGCGCCCTCTGACACGGTCCTCGTGCTATGCGGCGGGGACTACGATCGCCGCGTCCTGCTGGGCGCCAACATAGAAAGCGCGACAGTCTCCAACGTCGATTTTCATGCAGGACATAAAGACTACGCGCCTTACGTCTGGCAATATCAGGACGCGGAGAGTGTCACCGCGGCTGACGAAAGCTTCGACTGGTGCGTCGTTCATGCGGGATTGCATCATTGCGCAAGCCCCCATCGCGGCCTCTGCGAAATGCTACGGGTAGCGCGAAAAGGTATTGTCGTTGTGGAGGCGCGCGACAGTTCCCTGATGCGCCTCGCTGTCAAGCTCGGCCTGACAGGTGACTACGAACTGGAACCTGCGGCAATTTCGGGCGGCAAGTACGGTGGTTTTCGCAACACCAATATTCCCAACTTCGTCTATCGCTGGACCGAACGCGAGGTCGACAAAACAATCCGCTCATTTTTACCACAGCGCAGTCCGCAGTTGCGTTTCTTGTACGGGTATCGAATCCCGTTGCAGCGGTTGCGCATGGAACGGAATGTTATCAAGCGAATTGCGGGCACAGTCGGCAACAGCGTCGTTGCCTTGGCTCGGCTGTTTGCCCCCAAACAAGGCAATGAATTTGCCTTTATCGTCAGAAAAGGCGGTGAGCTTCAACCGTGGTTGAAAAGTGGAGACAAGGGCCCCGACGTCAACCTCGACTATCTCTACGCGCGATACGCGCCGGAGAAATACGGGTCAAAGCCGGTGGACAATGCTGCCGCCACCACGAAACCAACAGCACCCCCGCGTGACGTCCCATGAGTGCTCCAATGGTAGCCTGCCGACGCACACGGACGCGAACCTCGGTTGTGGAAGTCACCCAACGATGACCGGCACCTGGGAAGACGCGGTACGCTCGTTGATCGATGACCCAGCGCGGCGCGCCTTGGTCGAGGCGTGCTATTTTGACCTGCCGCTGAAGCGGGCCGCGGATCGTTTTGCCGGCAGTGCCGAGTGGGCCGCCATGCGCGACCTCGTTGGGTCGTCACGCGGGGTCGCCGTCGACATCGGCGCGGGCAATGGGATCGTCTCCTATGCACTTGCCCGGGATGGCTGGACGACCATTGCCGTCGAACCCGACCCATCACATCTTGTCGGAGCCGGCGCCATACGGGCGCTCGCGGCAGACACCAATGTGTCGATTGACGTGCGTGCGGGCTACGGCGAGGGGCTGCCTTTGGGTGACGGCGAGGCCGCCCTGGTGATCGCACGGCAGGTGTTACATCACGCCCGAGATCTGCCAGCGTTCGCGCGCGAAATCGCCCGTGTCTTAGCGCCGGGCGGCATGTTGGTCAGCACGCGCGATCATGTCATCAGCGGACCTGAACAGCTGCAACCGTTCTTGGACAAGCATCCGCTCCATGCGCTCTATGGCGGCGAAAACGCCTTTACGCTCGAGCAATACCGGACAGCGCTTGGTGGTGCGGGTCTTCTGATCACACGCGAACTTGGCCCGCTTGCTTCGGTGATCAACTATGCGCCGCATACGCCGGAGACGTTACGCAGCGAAATCGCGGCCCGGCTCGGGCCACTCGGAGGCGTAGTGTCCATGGCGCTGAGACCGAAGTTGGTCGGCGCTGCCGCGTTTCGCGCGTTGTCGGCATTGGATCGGCGGCCGGGGCGGCTTGTGAGTTTCGTCTGCCGGAAGACAAACATATGACGCGCGGACCATTTACCTTAATGCTAAAGGGAAAAGCGCGTGTGGCGTCTTTTTTTAACACAAGAGCCGCGCGCGAGTGCACGCGCCTTGCGCCGGATGCGTGGCTGACAGGGACGGGTCACATTGACAATATTCGTCGCGATCGGGATGCAATTCGGGTCGGTTCCAAGTCAGTCATATCCGGCCATCTGCAGACGTTCGCGCACGCAGGTAAAATCACCATCGGAGACTGGGTATTTATAGGGGAAGGCAGCCGCGTCTGGTCGGCTGCTGTGGTTTCTATTGGTGACCGCGTGCTGATATCGCATCAC
>JANNXS010000001.1:0-3360 GCA_031409695.1 Hyphomicrobiaceae bacterium | reverse complement strand
AGGCCAACGGCCATGACGGCGGCGTTGACCCCCGAGACGCCCGCGGCAAGCACAACGACTTTCGCCGGTGCAACGCCCGCGACACCGCCGAGCAAAGCGCCGCGACCGCCTTGAGCAATTTCAAGGCAGTGGGCACCAGCCTGGATCGACATGCGGCCGGCGACTTCGCTCATGGGCGCCAGCAAGGGTAGCCCCCCGCGCGCATTCGTGACCGTCTCATAGGCGATGGCCGTGCAACCTGATTTCATCAACGCCTTGGCCTGATCGGGATCGGGCGCGAGGTGCAGATAGGTGAACAGCGTCTGGCCCTCCCGCAGCATCTTGCACTCGGCCGCCTGGGGCTCTTTGACCTTCACGATCATGTCGGCTTTTTCGAAGATCTCGGCGGCCGTTGTGAGGATCTTGGCGCCGGCCTTTTTGTAGTCGTCGTCCGACAGACCGATGCGCGCGGCGCCATCGGCTTGGACGTAGACCTCATGGCCGTGGGCCACCAATTCGCGCACAGCGATCGGCGTCATGCCGATGCGGTACTCGTGGTTCTTGATTTCTTTGGGCACGCCAATACGCATGGGAGATCTCCGCCGTTGATGCATAAGGGTACGCTGGTTTACGATGAACGACGTGCTGATTATTGCGGTCACTGGAGCAAACAGTGCGAAATCATTCGACGAAGGTGGGATCGGAAGCGGTATTATTCCAAAAAATCAGACAAATGCGGCGCTGTTGCGTCTCCAAGCGGCTGGGCCTGTTTGCGCACGCCAGGCCGTCAGCGCTGAGCCGACTTCGAGCGTCGCCCCGTGTTACAAAGTTGGGGTTCAGGTGTATGCCGTCGGCCTGAAAGTGCCGATCTCAAACGCGCAATGAAAGGTTCCTGATGACCAAACCGATCCTGATCCTGAACGGTCCGAACCTGAACATGCTCGGCCGCCGCCAACCGGAGATATACGGCCACACCACCCTCAGCCAAGTCGAGGGCATGTGTGCCGCACGGGCCAAAGCACGCGGCCACACGATTTCATTCCATCAGTCGAACCGCGAGTATGAACTCATCGAGTGGATACAAGGCGGCATGGAGGGCTGCAGTGGCGTCATCATCAACCCAGCGGCGTTCACCCACACATCGGTCGCGATCCTTGATGCGCTGAACATGCTCAAGCAGCCCATTATAGAGCTGCATATCTCCAACCCGCACAAGCGCGAACCGTTCCGCCACCACAGTTACGCGACCATGGCGGCGACAGCTCTCATTTGCGGCCTCGGCGTGAACGGTTATCTCGTCGCCGTCGATGCCATGGCGGATTTGCTTTCCGAGCATGCAAAGGTGCGGCTGTGAGCGCGGCGTCCGGGAGCTCCCCTGTTCGCATCGCCGTGCTTGGTGCGGGGCTCATTGGTCGAACGCACATCGCGGTGTTGAGGTCTGGGCATCCCGAATTCATACTTGCGGGCGTGGCGGACCCATCGCCCGCCGCCAAGGTTGAGGCCACGGCGCTCGGATATGCCTGCTACACCTCGCTTTCCGAACTCTTGGAGAAGGCCCAGCCCGATGGTGTGGTGCTGGCTGTGCCAAACCAAATGCACGTCCCGGCTGGTCTTGAGTGCGTGGCGGCAAAGCGCCCGATCCTGATCGAAAAGCCGGTGGCTGGCAGTGTCGCCGAAGCCTTGCGTCTGGTTGAGGCCGCAGAGACAGCGGGCGTTGCAACGCTGACCGGGCATCACCGTCGGCACAACCCGATCATGACGCGCGCCGCTGAAATTGTGCGTGACGGCGGTGTCGGCCGGGTGGTTGCCGTGACCGCGCGGTATCTCAGCCACAAACCGAAAGGTTATCACGATGCCGCGTGGCGGCGGGAGCCCGGCGGCGGGCCCGTGCTACTCAACGCTATTCACGACATTGACTGCCTGCGGATGATCGTGGGTGATATCGTGCGTGTACTGGCGGCCAACTCCAATGCGGTGCGAGGCTTTGCCGTTGAGGATACGGCCGCAGCTGTGCTGACGTTCGCAAATGGTGCGCTTGGCACGCTGATCTGCTCGGATACCGCCTCGACGCCGTGGAATTGGGAGTGGGGCGCGCGCGAGACCGCCGCCTTCCCCTACGAGAACGAAAGCTGCATCGATATCGCGGGCACGCTTGGCGCGCTCTCGGTTCCAACCCTTGAGCACCGCTGGCACGACAAAGGTCACGAACACTGGCACACGCCGCTGACGCGGAAGCGGCACCACGTTCAGACTTCTGACGCTTATACCAATCAGATGCTGAACTTCGCACGCGTGATCCGCGGCACGGAGCTACCGGTGCTCTCGGGACGCGAAGGTACGCGCACGCTCGCAACGACTCTCGCAATCACGATGTCAGCCACGACGGGACTGCCGGTTGATGTCGGGGCGATGATGACAGTCGGTGCAACTTTAAAAGTGGGTGCGGCATAGCCATGACGAACTCGCGCCGCACCCGGTCAACCCCCGCCAGTTCAACCCGCACCAATTCAACGAGGCGTGCCTGCATCATCGGCTGGCCCGCAAAACAATCGCGCTCGCCCAAACTCCATGGCTATTGGCTCAAGCACTACGGCATCGACGGTGACTATGGCGTTGAGGAACAGCCGCCGGAAAAGTTCGACGACTTCTTCTTGAACCTTGCAGCGCACGGCTACGTTGGCTGCAATGTCACCATGCCGCACAAAGATCGCGCGTTTGCGCTTTCGACACCTGATGCCCGCGCCGCTTTGGTCGGGGCTGCAAATACAATCTGGCTCGACCAGGGCACGCTACGCGCAACAAACACAGACGTCGAGGGTTTCGTCGGCGGTCTCGATGCCCGCGCGCCCGGGTGGGACAAACGCGCGCAAACCGCGATCGTGCTTGGCGCCGGTGGTGCGGGCCGGGCCGTCGTCTGCGGTTTTGTCGAGCGAGGGATCAACATGATCCACGTGGTCAACCGCACGGCCGACAAGGCCGCGGCCCTGCGTGAGCGGTTCGGGTCATCCGTCCACGCGGCGGCTTGGCGTGACCTGCCACGGCTGTTGGCCGATGCGGATGTGCTCGCCAATACGACATCGATGGGCATGGCCGGTAAAGATGCGTTGCCGATGATCGACCTTTCGGTCATGCGGCGCGGCGCTGTGGTCGGCGATGCGATTTATGTTCCGCTGGTGACGCCGTTGCTGGCCGCGGCCAAGGCGCAGGGCTTTGCCACCATGGATGGCCTGGACATGTTGCTGCATCAGGCCGTGCGCGGGTTTGAACTCTGGTTCGGCCGCCGCCCGGAAGTGACGCAAGCGCTGCGCGACATGCTCGTCGCAGACATTCTTGGCGCGTGAGCGAGGTTAAATACGACGGCCGCGCAGGGCGAGAAGCAAC